>DATFXR010000001.1:0-8301 GCA_035315685.1 Vicinamibacterales bacterium
GCGGCCCGTCGCGCAGGCCGACCAGCGGCAGCGAGTAGTCGGCGAAGAACAGCGCCATCCGCGGCTCGTTGTCCAGCATGGTCCTTCCTTGTCCTACGATCTGCGGGCCGGCCGCGACGAGGGCGTAGTGCAGCGCATTGCGGTAGCGGCCGATTTCGTCGCGATCGGGGAACGGACCAGGCTCCGGCGTATCGTACGGATGGTGTCCCGCAATCGGTAGATACGTGACGAAGAAGGGCTGACTCGAGGGCAGGCGATCGATCCAGTCGAAAAGGCGCGCAATCGTCGCCTGCTCATCGACACCGAAGCTGGAGTTGCGATGTCCGCCGATGTCTCCGGCGTCTTCGATGCGGTCGTAGCCCCGATTGCGGACGATTGCGTCCATTCCCAGGTACATGAACCGACCCGAGTGAAAGAGCGCCGTCGCGTATCCGGCGCGCGACAGCGACGCCGCGAGCGACGGGCATGGCATCGCCGCATACATCGCGGCAGTCGTGTCGAAGGACGGGAACGTCGAACAGAGGACCGCGAAGAGTCCCTTGATGCTCTCCGGGTAGACGGTATATGCGTTCTCGAACACGATCGCGGACCGGGCGAGCGCGGACAGGGTCGGCATCGCATCCGGCGTCGCGCCGTAGATGCCGAGATATCTCGCGGCGGTCGATTCCAGGCTCACGACGATGACGCTGCGTCGCGCCGCGGCGCCACGAAAGCGCGACAGGTCGTCCCGCCGCGTGCGATCGAATCCGCTCGATCGCCACTCGGCGTCGCCGGCGTCCGCGGACACGTGCGGCATGATCGACGCTGCGAGCGCAGTCCACGCGTTGCGCTCGAGTCCCAGTGTGTCGACGCGCGCGGCTGCCAACGGTCCGATTGCGACACACAGCGCGAGCGGGGCCGCGAGGCGCGCCCGCGACACGCGCGCGGTGCAGAGCGGCGCGACGCATGCGAGCGCCGACACCATCGCGATGAGCAGCAGGTTCGTCGACGTCGCGTAGAGCACGATCGAATCCCCGATCGTGCCGCTCGTCGCGCGCCACATCGACGCCGTCAAGGGCGTCGAGAGTACTCGAACGACCGGGATGTTGACGGCCGCATAGCCGGCGAGGAGGGCGTAGAGGGCCCGCGCGGTACGCTCGCGGCGCGCGAGCAAGGCATCGAGTGCCGCGAACGCGAGCACGACGACCGCGTCGTGCCACAGGTATGCGATCGGCGTCCATCCGGACCACGCGAAATGATGGCCCCAGAGTCCAGCGGCCTTCGCCGCCGCCAGTACCACGAAGAGCGCCGCCGGCCTCACGCACGCACCAGGTTGATCCGTTTCAGCAGGGCGACCGACACGATCCGGCTGTCGCCCCGTTTGCACCAGATCCAGTCGTGGACGATCATCGCCGGCGCGGGCGGATGCGCGTACAACGACGCGCGATCGCCGTCGAACGACAGCGGGATCACGACGAGGTCTTGGCCGGTGTGATCGCCGCCGGTGAATTTCGCGTGGACCAGATCGACGCGCGTCGGATCGACGAAAGCACGTGCCCGCGACAGGTTGGCGGCGTCTGCGTCGACGATCGTGATCCGCGCCGACGGCAGCAGCGCGCTCAGGATCAGACACGAGCGCGGAAACAATCCGCCGCCGACGACCGTGACGCGCGCGACCGGCGATAACGTCGCCAGCAGCGGTCGCAACGCACGAGCATGGGCGCGAAGCACGAACCGCTGCAGCAGCGCCGAATGCAGCACCAGCCGCTCGAGGCCGTCGAGACCGAGCCGCTCCACCCACCGGAGCGGCGCCGGGCAGCGGCTGACGCGGGCGCCGTGCGCCCGATACTCCGGCAGGCGATTCCATGGCACGCCCGGATTCGCGTGGTGCTCGACGTGGTAGCCGTCGTTGAAAAGGAGCACGTTGTAGAGCGCGCCATAATGGCTCGTCACGCCGCCGGCGTGCTCGTAGTGTCCATGCAGCGCACAGAGCATGAGGCCGGCGACGTAGCCCGGCAGGTAGGTCGTGAGAAAAAACGCCGGCGATCGCGCGGCCAGCGCCGCCCAGAACAGCAGGACGAGGCCGGCTTGCAGCAGCATCTCTCCAGAGAGACTGACGCGACGGCGGTCGCCGGCGTGATGTGCCAGGTGACGATCACGCCAGAGCGACTGCGGAAATCCGAGGAGGACGCTCAATGCTGCAGCGAACGCGCGGTTCGCGAAGCGACAGCGGAAGAACGGCCGGTGGATGAAGTGGTGCGCGATCGTGTTCGCGTTCCACCAGACGCCGAGCGCGATGAGGAACACGAGCCTCAGTCCTTGAACGCGATCAGCGCGCGAATCGGCGGGTACTCGGTCCGTCCCCGCACCTTCGTCAGCCCGAAATTCAACGAATAACGATCCGGACTCGCCGGACGCTCGTCCGGCGGGCGGAGCCGCGCGTGCAGGTCGTAGCGGCTGCCAAACGAGACGATCTGGCTCGTGCCAGCCACCTGCGCCAGGTCCGCCCACTCCGCTCGTGCAGCGCGCGCGTCGGCCGGGAGCGCGAAGTACAGGTAGCCGCGGGCCGGCGCCAGGTAGTCATTCCGGTCGTCAGGTTTGGCCATCGCGAATACGCCCCAGATCTGAATCGTCTGTGGCGCCTCGGTGTTCGGCTCCATCGCGACCCGGTCGAGCCGGGCGTACAGCGCTACGGGATCGCTCGCATGGCCGGTTGTCGCGAAGGAGACGGCTAGCAGGAGAACTGTCCCGATCGATCCGCGAGTCCTCATCGTGGCCTCCCGCTCGAACAGACGCTGCGCTGCGGCGGGATGTTAACGGCACCTGCTATCCTTAGCGCTCGTTTGAATCGGGACGTAGAGCGCGAAGGCTTCAGCCGAGCGACCGTCACTCGGCTACAACTCATGAAAATTCTCAAATTCGGTGGTTCCTCGCTGTCCACGCCGGCGACCATTCGCGACGTCGGCCGCATCCTGCTCGAGGCGCGGCAACGTGAGCCGATCATCGCCGTCGTGTCGGCGTTTCAGGGCATCACCAACCAGCTCATCGACTGTGCCCGCCGCGCGGAGCGCGCGGATGCGTCATTTGAAGGCGCGTTCGACGCGATCGCCAAACGTCATCGCGCGGCGGTCACGCAGCTCGTCAAGAAACGGCGCGCCCGCGTCCGCGCACACGTCGACAGCCTGCTCGCAGAGCTTCAGAGCACGCTGCAGGGGATCCATCTGCTCCGCCACTGCCCGGTGCGCGCGCTCGACATGACCGCGAGCTTCGGCGAGCGGCTCTCCGCCGTCATCGTCGCGGCGTTCCTCGATCAGACCGCAGCGTCGGTGTTCGTCGACTCGCGCGAGCTCGTCGTCACCGACGATCAGTTCACGCACGCGTCGGTGATCTTCAGGAAGACGAACCGGCGCACCAGCAGCTATTTCAAGCGCCTGTTCCGCAGGGCACCGCGCGCGATTCCGGTCGTGACCGGCTTCATCGGCGCGACCGAAGACGGCCAGACGACGACGATCGGGCGGAACGGTTCGGATTACAGCGCGTCGATCGTCGGTGCCGCCGTCGCCGCATCGATGATCGAGATCTGGACCGACGTGGACGGCGTGCTCAGCGCGGATCCACGGATCGTGCCGTCAGCCTTCGTGCTGCCGCAGATGACCTACGAAGAGGCGATGGAGCTGTCGTACTTCGGCGCCAAGGTGCTGCACTCGGCGACGATCGCGCCGGCGGTCGCGAAGCGGATTCCGATCCTGATCAAGAACACGTTCAACCCCGCGGCGCCCGGCACGCTGATTTCGCGCAAAGGCGCCGACGCCGACGAGCATGTCGCCAAGGGGATCACCTCGGTCGGCGATCTGTCGCTGCTGACGCTGCGCGGGCCGGGCATGGTCGGTGTGCCGGGCGTCGCCGAGCGGCTGTTCCGGGCCCTCGCCTCACGGCGCGTGAGCGTGGTGATCATCTCGCAGGCCTCGTCCGAGCACACGATCTGTTTCGGCGTTCGCAGCGCCGACGCGGCTGCGGCCGTCGCCGCCATCCGCCACGAGTTCCAGTTCGAGTTCCACGAGCAGTCGATGCTCGTCGATGTGAAGGATCAGCAGGCGATCGTCGCGGTCGTCGGCGAAGGCATGAAGGGCCGGCCGGGTGTCGCCGGCAAGGTGTTCGACGCGCTGGGCCGCCAGAACGTCAACATCAGCGCGATCGCGCAGGGCGGATCCGAGCGCAACATCTCGTGCGTGATCGACGCGCCGCAGCAGGTACGGGCGCTGAACGCGATTCATCAGGGGTTCTTCGAGACGCGCAAGCGGCTGGCGCTCGCGGTGGTCGGCGTCGGCAACGTCGGCGGCGCGGTGCTGCGACAGATTCAGCAGCAGCGGGACTACCTGCTGTCGAGAGGCTTCGACGTGTCGGTGGTCGGCGTTGCGAACAGCAAGCGGTTCGTCGCCGACGCGCGCGGGATCGATCTCGCGCGGTGGAACGAATCGCTACAGGCGTCGGGTGATCGCATGGATGGCGAGGCGTTCGCCGCGCGGCTGGCGGCGATGGAGCTGACCAACGCGGCGCTCGTCGACTGCACGTCGGGACCGACGATCGTGGATGCCTACCCGGCGTTCATCGACGCGAATCTGCACGTGATCACGCCGAACAAGTGGGCGAACGCGCTGCCGTGGCGCCGCTACGCGACGCTGATGGAGATGATCGAGCGCCGCAAGCGGCACTTCCTGTTCGAAGCCAACGTCGGTGCCGGCCTGCCGGTCGTTTCGACGCTGCGCGATCTGATTGCGAGCGGTGACGAAATCGTCCGCATCGAGGGCATTCTGTCCGGCACGCTCAGCTATCTCTTCAACACGTTCGACGGGACGACGCCGTTCAGCGCGCTGGTGCGCGAAGCGCACCGAATGGGGTTCACCGAGCCGGACCCGCGCGAGGACCTCTCGGGCCAGGATGTCGCGCGCAAGCTGCTGATTCTCGGGCGCCAGATCGGGTTGAAGATGGACCTCGACGACGTGCAGGTGGACAGCCTGGTGCCGAGCAAGCTCGCGCGGGGGAAATACTCGGCTGGATTCATCGGCGCCTTCTCGCGCTATGACGCGGCGATCGCCGATCGCGTGCGGCGCGCCGCCTCGCGCGACGCCGTGCTGCGCTACGTCGGCACGCTCGAACGTGGCCGCGCACGCGCCGGCTTGAAGGAGTTTCCGCGCCTGCATCCGGTCGCGTCCGCGAAGGGGAGCGACAACGTCATCGCGTTCACGACCAGGCGTTACTCGCGCACGCCGCTGGTCGTCCAGGGCCCCGGCGCGGGCGCGGACGTCACCGCGATGGGCGTGTTCTCCGACATCTTGAAGCTGTTGCACTACCTGCCGCGGTGATCCGTCGCCCGCCTCTAAACGCTTCGCGCCGCGTTCGGAGTAGTGCTAGGGTTACCCGTCAGCAACTACCGCTTCGCCAGGAGGGAACGATGACGCGCAGAGTCGGGCTTCTGTGTCTGCTGGGCGTGCTGGTGGGGATCCCCGCGATCATGTCCGGACAGGATCGCGCAGGTGGTTCGCGGCTGCCGTCGACCTCCGCCGGCGACTGGCCGCATTACACGGCCGATCTGCGCGGCACCAAGTACTCGCCGCTCGATCAGATCAACGCGGCGAATTTCGGCACGCTCGAGGTCGCCTGGCGGTTCAAGACCGACATGCTCGGCCCGCGTCCTGAGTTCAAGCTCGAAGGGACGCCGCTGGCGATCAACGGCGTCCTCTACACGACCGGCGGCACGCGGCGCTCGGTCGTGGCGCTCGACGGCAGGACCGGGGAGCTGATCTGGACGCACAGCCTGCGCGAAGGGAAGCGCGCGGCCGTCTCACCGCGCCAGCTGTCCGGCCGCGGCCTGTCGTACTGGACCGACGGCCGCGGCGACGATCGCGTCGTCTACGTGACCACCGGCTATCGCCTCGTCGAGGTGCACGCGAAGGACGGCTCGCTCGTCTCGTCGTTCGGCGACGGCGGGATCGTCGACCTGAAGAAGGGCGCGGTGAAAGGCAAAGGCGAGCAGATCGATTTCGAGAGCGGCGAAATCGGCATCCACGCCGCGCCGACGATCGTCAAGGACGTCATCATCGTCGGATCGTCGTTCCGCGAAGGCGCGACGGTCGGCACCCACAACAACACGAAAGGGCTGGTGCGCGCCTTCGACGCGCGTACGGGCAAGCTGCTCTGGACCTTCAACACGATTCCTCGGCCGGGCGAATTCGGGAACGACACATGGGAGAACGAGTCGTGGGCGATCAACGGCAACACCGGCGTGTGGACGCAGATCACCGTTGACGAGGAACTGGGATTCGTCTACCTGCCGGTCGAAACGCCGACCTCCGACTACTACGGCGGCCATCGGCCCGGCAACAACCTCTTTGCCGAGAGCATCGTCTGCGTCGATCTGAAGACGGGCCAGCGCAAGTGGCACTTCCAGCTCGTCCACCATCCGCTCTGGAACTACGACATGTCGTCGGCGGCGATCCTCGCCGACGTCACCGTGAACGGGCGCGCGATCAAGACGGTCGCCGTGCCCGGCAAGCAGGGCATGCTGTGGGTGTTCGATCGTGTGACTGGTCAGCCGGTCTGGCCGATCGAGGAGCGGCCGGTGCCGCAGTCGGATGTGCCGGGCGAAAAGACCAGCCCGACGCAGCCTTCCCCGACCAGGCCCCCGGCCTACGCGCGCAACTTCCTGAAGGTGCCTGACGATCTGATCGACTTCACGCCGGAGCTGCGCGCGAAGGCGCTCGATCAGATCAAACGCTACAAGGTGGGACCGTGGATGTACAACCCGCCGGTGCTCGGCGACGTGAACGGCATCCTCGGCGCGATCAACATGGGTAACGCGGTCGGCGGCACCAACTGGCCGGGCGTCGCCTACGATCCGGACGCGCACAACATCATCGCCAACGCCAACAACGTCGGGATCACCGCGACGTCGCTCGTCCCGCCGCCGGCGAATTTCTCGGACATCCGCTACGTTTCCGGAATTGCCGGCCGCCCGTTTCAGGAAGTGCTGGGGCCGGGCGACTGCTGCGCGGCCGATTCACCGCGCGCGCAGGCGCAGTACGACGCGCAGCGTGCCGCGGCGGCGGCGCCGCCGGCTGCCGCGCCTGCCGCCGCCGGTGCAGGCGGCGGCCGAGGCGGTGCGGGCGGTGGCGGCGGCGGACTGCTCGTCGACGGCCTGACTATTCTCAAGCCGCCGTACGGGACGATCTCGGCGGTCAATCTCGATCGCGGTGAAATCCTCTGGCAGGTGCCGCACGGCGACACGCCGGACAACGTCCGCAACCACCCGGCGCTCAAAGGGCTGACGATTCCGAGAACCGGCCAGGCCGGGACCGGTGGCATCGGGCTCATGGTCACGAAGTCGCTCGTGGTGATGGGCGATCCGCAGCTGACGACGACGCCGGACCATCCACGGGGAGCCATGCTGCGCGGGTACGACAAGGCGACGGGAAAGGAAATCGGCGCGGTGTGGATGGCCGCGCCGCAGAGCGCATCGCCGATGACCTATCTCGCCGGTGGCAAGCAGTACATCGTCGTCGCGATCAGCGGCGGCAATTATTCCGGCGAGTACGTCGCGTTCACGTTGCCGGCCAAGTAAAGGCGCGCGGACGCGGCGAGCCTCTGCGTTCAGCGCAACAAGGCCACCGCTTCGCGGAGCTTTTCTCGCGAGCTCTCGTAGACGAGCGTGTCGAGCGCAGCGTCTATCGTCAGCCAGCGCTTGTCGCGCCCTTCCGGCGACGGCTTGTCGGCGGTGGCCCGGAGCACGAAGTACTGAACGCTGACGAGCTCCTTTCCCGACTCGAACTCGAGCGGCGCGCCGACGCGGGAGCCGAGCTTGCCGGTGACGCCTGCTTCCTCCCACGTCTCGCGGACCGCCGTCTCTTCCGCCGTTTCGTCGTCTTCGATGTGTCCCTTCGGGAAAACGAAGATGGTGGGATCCTTTTTCGATCGCACCAGGAGCACGGTGAGCCGATCGCCTTCCTTGCGGAAGGCGATCGCTCCTGCCTGGAGAACTCGCGCCGCCCTGCTCAACGCTGCTGCTGCGCCTGCGGCTGCGCGGTCGACGTCGAGGCGGGCTTCGCCTTCCGCTCGTCGACGAGCCGGTTGTACTCCGCGTCGTCGAGGTAGACGATGTTGAGCCAGACCTGCAGCATGTCGTCGACGCTGCGCTCGCCGAAGCCGGCCCACATCGCCGGATCGGGATTGCGCCGGTTCGCCGACGTGTTGTCGTGGATGCCAATCAGATGCAGCACGGTTCCGGCCGGCAGCAGCGGCGCGACATCGTCCGCGTAGACGTAGTTG
>DATFXR010000002.1:0-6253 GCA_035315685.1 Vicinamibacterales bacterium
GCGATCGCCGCGATGTTGTCGGCGACGCGCGTCCAGCGATCGCACGCGAGGCATCGATCCTGGCCGCGCAATCGGAAGTAGACGGCGGCGCCCGGATCAGCCGGCTCGGGTTCGCCCGCCCGCGGGAGCCCGTCGAGGCGCGTCCGGACGTTCGTGCTGAGCAGCTCCTCGGCGGCACCGAGGAGCGAGAGCTCTCGCGACAAGCGCCGGATCGCATCGGGCACCGAGAGCCGGCGTTCTGTTTTGCGCGTGCTGAAGCTGCCGCTCGGATGTTCGATCGTGATCGTGCCGCTCGAGGTGCGGAACGTGGCCGCGGCGCGTTCGCTCTTCGGCGTGCGTTGCCAGCCGGTCGGCCAGGTGAGCGGATAGCGGGTGGCGTCGTGGAGCGGCATCGGTCCTACTTCGTGCGCTCGACCAGTTGCCGCGTGATCCAGGCGCGGAGGCCGTCGACCGGCACGCGCCAGACGTCGCCGACCTTGATGGCCGGCAACTCGTGCGACTGGATCAGGGTGTACACCTGCGAACGGCTGACGCCGAGCCGCTTGGCGGTGTCGGTCAGACTCAAGAGCCGCTGCGGATCGTCGTCGACCGCCGCCGACGCGTGCGCGTGCGCCGCGAGTTCGTCGTGGACCGCGTCGCGGACGGCCTGGCGCACAACCGAGCCGATCAGCGTGACGAACGCGTCAGCAGCCAGGCGAGGATCGCCGTGGTCAGCAGGACGAGGCCGATCAGATCCCACGCGGTCGGGCGATCCGTCCGCATCGCGCGCAGCCGAATGCACAAGCCGAGCAGACCGAGGCCGAGGATCAGCCATTCGCGTGACCTCACATCGGCCGCCGCGTGGACCAGCGGCGGAGGGTGGTGATCTCGCGGGCGACCTGGTGCCGGAGCGCGGCCTCGCCGCCGCGGACGGCGGTGACGCGCGCCTCGAGGTCATCCAGGCGGCGCTCGATCGTGTCGAGTTGCTCGAGCACGCGGTGGAGGCCGCGAAGTTCGGCCAGGATCGCGACGAGCGTGTCCGTCGTGGTGGCGCTCATGGGATTCACGCCGGTTGGGCGACAAGTTCCTCGTCGGCCTTCGGACGACGAGTCCCCACGGGCCCGAAGAATTCCACGCGCGATTGCCGGTAGTCGTTGAGATCGATGCCGGTGATCTGGCGCAAGCGGCGGACGAACGTCGGCGTTGGGGCGCGGCGGCCGCTGAGCACCATCGAGAGCGCGGTCGCGTCGATGTGCGCCCGGCGCGCGAGATCGACCTGCGTCCATCCCTTGTTCAGGAGATAGACCTGGACGGCCCATTTCGCGGTGAGCGTTCGATCGGTTTTCATCTGGCGTTCCTACGTTCGCAGTTCGAGTCGTGCCGGTTTGCAGTTGGCGTTCTTCGCGCACCATATCGCCGCGGTCATATCGGCGTCAAGCGTTCTTCGCAACCGTAAAATGTCGTTGACGCCGATGGCGCACGTGTGTACCACTAGCGTCGGGTGCAGTGACCCAACTCTGAATGAGCAAGCGGCGATCGCGCGACAGGACTCCGACAGCCGAAGCACGATTTCTCGATGGCTTTGCAGTCCTGTATGACGACATCGCTGCGCGGTTGCGTCTCGAAGGCGTCGATCCGACGCAGGCGCGCGTCGCCAAGCGACTCGGACTGTCGAACAGTACGGTCTCCGAGTGGCGACGTGGTCGCCACCGTGGGATCTCGCTCGTGATGGTCAACCGACTCGCGCACGAGACCGGTCTCTCGGTGGCGGACTTGTTCAGCGGAAACCGCGAGATGTTAAAGGCGACACTCGACCAGCTTCATCCGCTTGAGTCCGTCGGCCCCATCCCACCCGGTGCCGCCCCGACTCCGCAGCGATCCCGCGGTGGGAAGAAGGGCAGTCGGCGTGCATCGCAATCGTCAGATCCGGCTGATCTTGAAGCACGGCTCGCACAACTCCGAGCGGACCTCCACGAAATCACCCGAGCCGTCCAGAACATCGTCGTCGCCGCCTCAACTTTTTTGCGACTCGACCCCGAGCGCCGTGTGGACCTATCTGCGCCTCGCCCAGGCGGTGGTGCTGAAGGCCGATCCTCAGACCCTCGAACTGGCGATCCAGCACACCGCCAGCCTGCTTAAACAAGCGGACTTCCTGGCCGAGTGCGCGGGCCAGGTGTGCGGCCAGCCGGTACCGGAGCAGATCGCCGCGGAGGTCGAGGTTGAACTCGCCTCCGGCGATCTCACGACGATCGATCAGATCATCGAGAAGCGGCTGACCTTGCTGGCGCGGCTCGAGCGACTGACGAAGCGCCGCGCCTGACCGCGCGATGAGGACGCTCCGGGCGAGCGTCACGCCGCGTGAGGTGTTGACCGGTCTCCATATGACAGGAACGACCGACGATTCCTACCGTGAACCCACCATGTCGCATGAGCAGGTAGAGAAGCACTTTCGCGACCGACAGCGGGCATGGGTCCGCCACGACGCCGAGACGCTGGCGCGCGGCCATGCTGAGCACGGCATCCTCAGGACGCCGATGTTTGGGGTGGTGCGAGGCCGCGAGCACATCGGCGCCACCTATCGCCTGTTGTTCCGCGCGTTCTCGGGTCAGCAATTCCGATTCGATCCGATGGTGATCGACGGCCATCGCGTCGCGCTGCCGATGATGGCGTCGGTGATCCACACCACCGAATTCCTCGGCCTCGCGCCCACCGGGCAGCGCGCCGAGATCGAGGGGATCTTCATCGACGAGCTCTCCCCCGACGGGCTCATCGTCTCCGAGCATCGGATCTACGACTTCACGCGGGCGCTCGTCCAGCTCGGCGCGTTGCCTGGCGGCCGCGAGGGACCACTCCATGTCTGAGCCGAACCCGAAGCGGCGGCCGTTCGACACGGCATGATCGTCACCGACGTCGATGAAACATAAGCACCTCACGTGTCCGACCTGCGCGAAAACATTGCGGCTATTCCGTGACCCGCGGCGCACTCATCAGCCGGAGCTGGTCTCGTGTTCGTGCGGGACGCATTTACTAGCGATGCAACATCCAACGCGCGCCGACCGCTTGAAGTGCCGAAAACTCCCGACGCGCGAGGACTTCGAGCGTGCCGTGGCACTCGTCCGCGAACATCGGCGCTCAGACTGACCGGGGCTCATGAGCACCGACATCCACTACCGTCTGGTCGAGGGCACGCACGAGGTCGTCGCCTGCGGCCTGCTCGAATGGGCGGTGTGGTTCCAGACGGCCGATCGGCGCGTGGCCGAGGACTATTTTCTGCGCGATGTCCGCGTATCGACCGTGTTCCTCGGCCTCGATCATCGGTTCTTCGGTGACGGGCCGCCGCTGCTCTTCGAGACGATGATCTTCGGCGGCGAGCACGATGGATATCAGCGCCGGTACGCGACCTGGGAGGAGGCCGAAGCCGGCCATACCGAGGCCTGCGTCGTGGCGGCCGGCGTCGCCACGCCGGACTAATTTCACGACCGAATCCGCCACATTTGGGCGATTTGATAGAGAGGCGTGATACGCCTCATTATGAGGTCCAGCCGCCAGGCACTTTTGCCTGGCCGCGAACGAAGGACCACATGACCATGACAGTCCGATTCAGCACTCGCGAATACGAACGATCGCACGGGCGCCGGCCAGCCGGCCGCGGCTCGTGGGCGTTTTGCCCGGCCGACAAGTGGAACGCCGACGACTACCTCGACCATTGCGTCTGGGTGAACAACGTCACGCTCACCGAAGCGAAGAAGGTTGCGCGCGAGAAGTTCCTGGCCGCCGGCGTCACCGACGTCGTCGTCTGCTCCTGAGGTGACGACGATGCGAATGACCTCGAAGCAGTACGAACAGTTCACGCGGCGGCCGACGCCGCGCTTCCTCGTCCAGCACTTTGATGGCGCCTGGATCGATTGCGTTCGCGAGGATCTCTACGACGGCGAGAACGAGGCCGTCCTGATGCAGCCGGCCGAGTTCGACTCACCCGAGCAGGCCGAAGTCTTCATCGATGAAGTCTGCGGCCTGATGCACTGCGGCGGCGATCGCGACCACTTCCGGATCGTGGCGGTGTCGCGATGACCCACCACACGATCTGGACCACGGCCGTGTGGACCGGCACGATCGACCTGGGTCGCGTGCGGATCTGCCACGACCTGATCGATGTGCACGCCACCGAACGCGATGCGCTCCGCGCGATCGTCGAGTGCATCGCCAGCGCGAACGGCCTCGCGATCCCGCACGGCGCCACCGAGGATGACCTGGCCGAGTGGCTCGAGGCGATCAAAGGGCGCGACGACATTCCGCAGGCCTGGGATCTCCGGCAACTCACGTGCCCAAGCGTCCAGCCGCGCGGCTTCCGCGTGATGTGCCGCGTCAGTGGCGGCGTCACCGGCACGCGTGAGGACTTCCTGAAAAAGAACGGCACGATCGCCGAGTTCGAGACCCGCGAGGCCGCGGCCGCCGAAGCCGCGCGTCTGACCACGCAGTACAACAACGCGCACGCGGTGGCCTGCTTCGAATACTGGGTGGTGGTCCGATGAGCCGCGTCCCGACGTTCCTCAGTGGCCGCCCCGAACTCCCCCTCATTCGACGCCGACGATCGTCGACGCCGAAACGATCCCGCGTGCCGGCACAACGGTATCCGAAGCCGGCCGACATCCAGGCCGCTCGACAGGCCGCCGATCTGACGCAGGCCGCGGCGGGCGATCTGCTCCACACGACCGCGCGCGTCTGGCGCCAGTGGGAAGCCGGCGACGCCAGGATGCACCCGGCGTTTTGGGAACTCTTCCAACTCAAGACGGGAGGCCGCCATGTCGCGACGCGGTAAGGGCGAAGGCACGATCTTCCAACGCGACGACGGCCGATGGGAGGGCGCCGTCTCGCTCGGCTTCGGGCCGAACGGCAAGCGACTCCGCAAGCGCTTCATCGACGTCGAGCAGCACGTCGTCGTCAAGAAGATGAACGAGGCGAAGGCGGCACGGCAGAAGGGCCGCGTCCTCCAGACCGACGAGCGGCTGAAGCTGACGCCGTATCTGGAGTCCTGGCTGGCGACGCTGACCGTGCGGCCGAAGACCCGGATGCAGTACGCGTGGGCGGTCGCGATCCTGAAGCGGAAGATCGGCCACCTCCGACTGACGCGCCTGCAGCCGAGCGACCTCCGGCAGATGTGCCTCGAGCTGGAGCAGGGTGACGCCGACCATCCGGCGCTCTCGACCGGGAGTGTGACGCTCGTCCGGAACACGCTCCGGATCGCGCTCAGCCAGGCCGTGATCGATCGCCTGGTCGTCGACAACGTCGCGAAACTCATCAAGCGCCCGAAGCCGGATCACGGCGCGAAGGCCGCGAAGGTGGCCCTCACGCGCGCCGAAGCGCGGGCGCTCGCCACCGCGATCGACGGCCACCGGCTCGAGGCGATGGTCCGACTCGGCATCGGCCTGGGAATGCGACTCGGCGAGGTCCTCGGCCTGCGCTGGGATGACATCGACGTCGATCGCGGCCTGATCCGCATCCGGTTCGCGATGCAGACGATCCGCAAGGAACGGAAACTCATGCGCGTGAAGTCGAAGCGCGCCCGCCGCGATCTGGACATTTCGGCCGCGGCGATCCGCGTGATCGAGCGCGAGAAGGTCCGGCAGAAGGAGAAGAAGCTGGCCGCCGGCGACCAGTGGCAACCCTCCGAGTTCGTCTTTACCACGCGCCAGGGGCGGCCGCACGACGGGACGCTCGTGACGCGCGATCTCAAGCGGCTCTGTAAGGGCGTCTGGCACGGCGGCCGCGTGACGCAGATGGGCGCCGACGGCCGGGAGATTCCCTGCCGGCACAAACGAACGCGGCTCGACGCCGGCCGCGTCTGGGCCGACGGCGACGACGTCGATCAGCCGATGCCGCGGCGGGTGTGCCTGGACTGCGAGGCCCGGCAGTTGCCGCCGATCGGGTTCCACGGCTTGCGGCACACCAACGCCAGCATCCTGCTGGAGGCGAACGTCCCGACGCGGAACGTGGCCGACCGACTCGGCCACTCGGACGGCGGCCGGCTCTTGCTCCAAACGTACGCCCACGTGATGACGCCCACGCTCGGGGGCGACGTGGTCGACGACGTCCTGGACGGCGTTGCCGGCCAATTTGACGGCCAATCTGACGGCCAGAGGCGTCGACATGGCTGACATGGCTGGACGCCGATCGCGGCCGAATCGCGAAATCCTTAGGAAATTGCGTGAGGTCTGGACGCCACTGACACCGCTGGACGTCCTGGTCGTCGATTCGTAATCAGCAGGTCATCGGT
>DATFXR010000003.1:0-5867 GCA_035315685.1 Vicinamibacterales bacterium
GCAGTGTGTCTTCTGCAGGCGACGCCCCATCGATCGTGCGTGGCGTCCGTTCTGCAGCGAGCGATGTAAGCTGCTGGATCTCGCGCGCTGGGCCGATGGCTCCTATCGCATCCCCGGTGACCAACAGCGCGACCCGGACGACCCGGACGCCGAACCGCACACCGAAAACTAATGGCCGACACGCTGACGATCGTCGACAACCGCACCGGGAAGAAGTACGAGCTGCCGATTCAGGAGGGCACGATCCGCGCGATGGATTTGCGGCAGATCAAGACGGGCCCGGACGACTTCGGGCTCATGACGTACGACCCGGCGTTCATGAATACCGCGAACTGCCGCAGCGCGATCACCTACATCGACGGCGACAAGGGCATCCTGCTGTATCGCGGCTATCCGATCGAGCAGCTGGCCGAAGAGAGCGACTTCCTTGAGACCGCCTACCTGATCCTGTTCGGCGAGCTGCCGACCGCGGCACAGATGCAGACGTGGACCCGCGAGATCACGCTGCACACGATGCTCCACGAGAACATCAAGAAGCTGATGGAGGGCTTCCAGTACGACGCCCATCCAATGGCGATCTTCCTCAGCATCGTCGGCGCGATGTCCGGCTTCTACCCCGACGCCAAGAACATCTTCGACAAGGACGCGCGGCAGCGGCAGACCTACCGCGCGATCGCCAAGATGCCGAGCATCGCCGCGTGGGCGTATCGTCACAGCATCGGCCGGCCGTATGTCTACCCTGACAACGATCTGAGCTTCACCGGCAACTTCCTGAACATGCTGTTCAAGATGACCGAGCTGAAGTACCAGCCGAACCCGGTACTGGCGCGCGCGCTCGACGTCCTCTTCATCCTCCACGCCGACCACGAGCAGAACTGCTCGACGACGACGATGCGGACGATCGGGAGCTCGCACGCGGATCCGTACTCGTCGCTCGCCGGCGCGGCCGGCGCGCTCTACGGACCGCTGCACGGCGGCGCGAACGAAGCGGTGCTGCGGATGCTGAACGAGATCGGCTCGGTCGCCAAGGTCCCGGATTTCATCAAGAAGGTGAAATCGGGCGAGGGCGCGACCCGGCTGATGGGGTTCGGCCACCGCGTCTACAAGTCGTACGATCCGCGCGCGAAAGTGATCAAGAAAATCGCCGACCTCGTCTTCGCCGTGACCGGGAAGAACCCGCTGCTCGAGATCGCGCTCGAGCTCGAGCGGATCGCGCTGCAGGACGACTACTTCATCACCCGCAAGCTGTATCCGAACGTCGACTTCTATTCGGGCCTGATCTATCAGGCGATGGGATTTCCGGTGGAGATGTTTCCGGTGCTGTTCGCGATCCCGCGGACCGCGGGCTGGATCGCGCAGTGGGAAGAGATGCTGCTCGATTCGGAGCAGAAGATTGCGCGGCCCCGCCAGATCTATACCGGACCGGCGCAGCGAAACTACATTTCACGGGAGAAGCGCGCATGACAGCCGCACTCGTCTCCGTGCTCGCGCTGCAGGTGGCGGCGGCGCCGCCGCCGAAATTCGATTCAGGCCGCGCCTGGGAGCATCTGCGACAGCTGGTGGCCATCGGGCCACGGCCGTCAGGGTCGGCGGCGATCGAACAGACGAGGAAATACATCAAGGATCAGCTCACCGCCATCGGGCTGACCGCGGTCGAGCAGCCATGGGACGAGCAGACGCCGCTCGACAAGGTGAAGATGGTGAACCTGTCGGTCACCATTCCGGGCGCGCGCAGGGACCGGATCGTCATCGCCGGTCACTACGACACGAAGCTGTATCGCCAGTTCCGCTTCGTCGGCGCGAGCGACGGCGGATCGAGCGCGGCGTTCCTGCTCGAGCTCGCGCGTGTGCTCAAGCCACGCCGCAACGCGATGACGATCGAGCTGGTGTTCCTCGACGGCGAAGAAGCACGGCTGCCCGAGTGGAGCGGTACCGACAACACCTACGGCAGCCGGCACTACGTCGAGCTGGCGCGGCGCGACGGATCGCTCGCAACGCTGAAAGGGATGCTGCTGGTGGACATGATCGGCGATCGCGACCTGGCGATCCGGCGCGACACCAACTCGACGCCGTGGCTCACCAGCATCATCTGGGACGTCGCGAAACGCCTCGAGCTCGACGACTACTTCATCGCCGACTCGACGCGGATCGAGGACGATCACCTGCCGTTTCTCGCGGCCGGCATTCCGTCGGTCGACATCATCGATCTCGACTACGAGGCGTGGCACACTGCGAAGGACACGCTCGACGCGTGCAGCGCGCGCAGCCTGCAGGTCGTCGGGGACGTTCTGCTCGCGGCGCTGCCGCACATCGAAGCGCACGTCACCAAGTCGCTGGTGCTGACCGGCCGCCGGCTCCACGGTCCCAAGCGAACGGTCCGGTTCGTCCACGCGAAACGAAAGGTGACGCCCAAGGAACGCCTGCGCGAGCGCGCAAAAGTGGCGATGGACCTCGATCACTGAGGCGGACGCAGCGTTGCTGCGTCCGTGGGACGGATAGGCCTGGTGGGCACCTGACCCACCCGGCCTACTGAATCACGCCGTATCCGCCGTTCACCGACGCGCTGAACGACGCCAGACAGCCGTTCGTGTCGGTCACGACCTGCCAGACGGCATTCGTTGTCGTCGACTGCGCAAAACCGGTGCGAGGCGCGAGCGTCCTCTGATCGTTGCGCTCTCCGTTGCCGCCTGGCCGGAACACCGTGACGGTTCCGGCGGTCGCATTGACGAACTTGATTTGGAGCGGCGTGGGCGCGGTCTGCACCTGACTCGGACAGCCGACGTTTCGTGTCAGCGGCGGCGTCGGCGCGCCCTGGCTCACGGTGATCGATTGGCCGGCAACCGCCACGCTTCCCGTGCGGGCCGTGCCTCCGTTGGCATCGACGGTCAGCCCGACGGTACCGGTGCCGGTGCCGGAGGCTCCGCCGGTCACAGCCACGAAGGACGCACTGCTCTGCGCGGTCCATGCGCAGGTCGGCGCGGATGCCGTCACCGCGACCGTCGCGGGACCACCGATCGCGTCGACGGGTCCAGGAGCGGACACGGTGAACGTGCAGGTGGTAGCGACCGTGCCCGCCTGCGACACGGTGACGGTCTGTCCGGCGATCGTCAACGTGCCGGTGCGCGCGTCCGTACCGCTGTTTGCCGCGACGCTGAACGCGACGGTGCCAGTGCCGCTGCCGCTGGCGCCTGAGGTAATCGTGATGAACGGCGCATTGCTGACCGCAGTCCACGCACACGCCGGTGCCGTCGAGACGGTCGCCGACAACGCGCCGCCGGCGGGGATCACCGACTGATTCGTCGGCGCGACGACGAACGTGCATCCCTGCCCGGAGGGCACGGTCAGGACAACTTCATTCGACGGCGCGCTCGTGCCGCACGCGTTCTTCGCTCGCAGCCGCACGTAGTACGTGCCGTTGCCGGCGACGGCGCTCAGCGATGTTGCGCCGCCCTGATCGCCGACAACGATGTTCGCGAGCCCCGGCGCCGATCCCGCCTCGAGTACGTACGACGTGGCTCCTGGCACGCCGCTCCACGCGAGCGATACCATCGATCCACTGACCGATCCGCTCAGGCTTGGCGCAGCCGGCGCACCCGGGCACCCGGTCGAGCCGACGACGAGTGTCGCTTCGTTCGACGGCCCACTGGTGCCGCTCTGGTTGCTGGCGCGAACGCGTACGTAATAGGTGCCGGCGCCGACGCCGCTCGCGATGAACGTCGTGCCCCCGGTGCCCGTGTTGAAGTTCGCGAGGTTGGCGAGTCCGGGCCCCGATCCCGCTTCGATGACGTATCCCGTCGGAACGCAGCTGCCGCCCGGCGCCGTCCACGCGAGCGTGACCGTGGATCCGCTTGCAGAGGCACTCAATCCGGTCGGTGCGCCTGGCGCGCACGCGCCGCCTCCGGTGACGGTGACGACCACCTCATTCGACGGGCCACTCACGCCGGCGCCGTTCTTCGCGCGGACGCGGACGAAATACGTGCCCGCCGGGACGCTGTCGACGTTGAGCGCAGGCACCGTGCCCCCGGTGTCGAAACTGGCAAGATCGCTGCGGCCGCTCGCCGATCCGGCCTCGACGATGTACGAGGTGGGCAGGTCCCCCGCTGACGGTGTCACCCAGCTGAGCGTCACGCGGGCGCCGTTCACCAGCGCCGCCAGCGATGAAGGCGCCGACGGCGCAAGGAGGGCGGCTGATAACGCGAGCGGCGCGGATGCCGGAGCGACGCATTCAGCCGATCGCCAGCCGCTCGACGCCGCGATGCAGTGCCATGACACGGTCGCCGCCGAGAGCGGTGCGGACGTCGCGATGCCGAGCGTCGACATGCTGACCGGATTGCCACTGGTGGGACTCGAAGGAGTACGAACGCGATCGCACGCAACCGCCAGACCGAGCACGACACATGACACGCTGACAACGAACCGCTTATGCATTGGCACAGGGCGCTCCCAATCTTGAGAGAAAACGCATGGTAGCCGACTGCCGAACGCGGCCAGTGCGCGCGAGGGCAGAGGCCAGCAGCCGAGGCGCCCGCGCCGCGACGGTCGCCTCGAGATCCGCAGCAGTAGTGAACCTGATCGGCGCGTTTGGTAACACAGTCGGTCCCTCTCACCACCTCGAGGGCAGCCGCCCAGCACCTTCAGCGCAGCCGCCCATCTGTCCCATATGGCCGTGCAGCCCCGTAAACAGTGCTAACCCGGCCGGTTAAGCCCCGTCTAACCTAGGCAGATGGACGCGACCGAGGCAGCAGCCGTCCTGGCTCGTGCCCGCCAGGGCGACAGCGACGCGTTTCGCGCGCTCGTCGAGCGACACAGCCGGAGTGTCTTCCGGCTGGCGTACCGGATGACGGGCAACGAACAGGATGCCGAGGATGTGGTCCAGGAGAGTTTTCTTCGCGCGTTCAGGCAGCTCGGACGGTTCGAATCACGGGCGAATTTCGGCACCTGGCTGTATCGGATCGTCGCGAACTGCTCGGTGGATCTGATGCGATCGAAACAGGCGCGGCACGATCAGGTGCGCGGTGACAGCCTCGACGACATGCTCGAGATGCCGGCGGCCGACGCGCCGGGGCCCGAGCGTATGGCGCAGAGCGCTGAGATCCAGCAGCGCGTCCAGCGGGCGCTCCAGGCGCTCAGTCCACTCGAGCGGGCCGCGTTCACGCTGCGGCACTACGAGGGCCGGTCGATCGACGAAATCTCTGCGGCGCTCGGACTGGGCACCAGCGCCGCGAAGCACAGCGTGTTTCGCGCGGTAAAGAAGCTGCGGGTCGCACTCGCGCCACTGCGGAGTCAGGAATCGTGAACCACTACAGCGAAGACGATCTCACGCTCTACTACTACGGCGAGGGGCGGCGCCGCGCCGACATCGAGAGACACCTCGACGACTGCGCGCCGTGCGCGACGCTGTATCGCGAGATTGCCGGCACGCTCGCGATGATCGCCGCTCCCGAGGCGCCCGAGCGCGGCGATCAGTACGGTCTCGAAGTCTGGCAGCGCATCCGTCACAAACTGCCGGAGCAGGATGTGCCGTGGTGGACGACGCTGTTTCGTGTCGACCGGCTCGGCGTTGCCGCGGCGGCGGCGGTGCTGCTGGTGGCCGCCTTCGTCGCCGGCCGCGTCTGGCAGCGACAATCGTCTGTGCCAGCCGTCACGCAGATTGTGAATGAGGCCCCGAGCGCCGCGACTGCGGCTCCGGTTGCCGCCGACATCCGTCAGCGGATTCTGCTCACCGCGGTGGCCGATCATCTCGATCGATCGGAGCGCGTGCTCACCGACATCATGAACGCGCCGGATCGCGGCAACATCTCGACCGAGCAGCAGTGGGCCGAGGACCTCATCGACGCGAGCCGGTTCTATCGGCAGGATGCGATCGA
>DATFXR010000004.1:0-12295 GCA_035315685.1 Vicinamibacterales bacterium
AGCATGGCGGCCGTGCCGCCACGGGCGATGCCCTGCGGGTTCGTGCGTGAGTAGACGAAGATGTGGTTTTGCGAGTTGACGTCGACGCCGACGGTCTCTCCCATCGTGTAGCCGGGAACGAGCAACTGCAGGACTTCTTCCTGGTAATTCAGCTTCGGCGTGTTGGCGTCGAGCGCGTCCTGCGCGGCCTGCTGTTCTCTGGTTGATATCTGCGCCTGAGCCCTCGAAAAGCTGCCGCAGACAAGGAGCGCGACGAGCAGGGCGATCCGCGTGCATTTCATGGTCGTAACCTCCTTCGACCGCGGATTTTAGCGCGAAGGTCTGATTCCGCTGCAGTTGCTCCGCGCGCCGAAGGAAGAGCAGGTCCTCGAGGCGAAGCTTGGGCGCCTGCGGCGAGTACAAGCGGAAGACCTGGTTCTGAAGAAGTCCAGCGCCTATCTGTGTGATGGCCCGTTTCGTGCGGGAGGTCATGGGCAAGGGAGCCGATATCTCAGGTAAGGGCACTGGAATTCTTATCCGCGGCACTTCATACTGGTGTGTGCGCTCGATAGCCTCGGTTGCGGTCACTCGAATGCGGATCGCCGCCACTCTGACGGCGGCGCTCGTCATGGCGTCAGCGGCGAGCGCACAATT
This sequence comes from Vicinamibacterales bacterium, assembly GCA_035315685.1. Classification (GTDB taxonomy): domain Bacteria; phylum Acidobacteriota; class Vicinamibacteria; order Vicinamibacterales; family CAVVIG01; genus QHWK01. Next base: position 634 of record DATFXR010000004.1, read on the forward strand.
TCAGCGCCGCGGCGGCGCACGCTTCGGGTATGGCCCGCGCGTCGCCAGCAATCCCGCCTACGACGGGGCATGGACCTTCTGCCGCATCATCTTCCGCAACGCGCCAGACGGCGACGGCAATGGCTGGTTCGTCGACTGGCCGCGCGCCGACGAGAACCTCTCGTTCCGCTTCTCGGAGCTCACGCGGACGTCGGTCAGCCGCGCCCCGGACGGCAGCTTCAACCACGTCGCCATCCAGCTCACCGACCAGGAGACGCTATCGCACTGCCCCTTCATCATGATGACCGAGCCGGGAGGCGCGTACTTCGACGACGCCGAGGCGGCAGCGCTGCGCGTGTATCTCCAGAAGGGCGGATTTCTATGGGCAGACGACTTCTGGGGCGAATACGCCTGGACGCACTGGGAACACGAGATTCGCAAGGCGCTGGCGTCCAGCGACTATCCGCTGATCGACGTTCCGCTCGACCACCAGCTGTTTCACGTGCTCTACGACGTGCGCGAGATCCCGCAGATTCCATCGATCGACTTCTGGTATGGCACGGGCGGGCGCACGTCGGAACGGGGCGGCGACAGCGCGGTGCCGCACGTCCGCGCGATCACCGATCGCAGCGACCATATCCTCGTGGTGATGACCCACAATACGGACTTCGGCGATGCGTTCGAGCGCGAGGGTGACAGCCGCGAGTACTTCGAGCGCTTCGCCGGCAGTGGCTACGCCTTCGGCGTCGACACGCTCTTGTACGGACTGACCCACTGAGCGGGCTCAGGTGTTTCAAGCGTGGGAAACGAAACTCACGACGCGATGCGGGTTCTCGATGAGCATCGTTCGCACTGCCGCGTCGGTCACACCGGCGCGGCGCAGCCGCGGCACGAAGTTGGCGATCGTCATGTCGATGCCCGATCCACCGTTCTTGCGCAAGTACTTCTGGCTCGCAAAATCCGACGACAGCACAATCCGCTCTACCAGCCCGGCGTCGAGCAGCGTGAGTATCGTCTTGACGTACTCGTCGGCGCGCGGATCGTCCGGCTTGCCGCTGTGAGCGAACGCCACATACGCGCCTCGTTTCGACTGGACGTGTCGCGGACACGATCCGACGCGGCGGCCACGTTCACCGCTCCTCGCAGGAAGATCGCCAGGTCCTTCGCCCCCTTCTGGTAGGCGCTCGCGTAAATCTGCGGAACGGCCGCGTCTGGGAGGGGTCTCCGTGCGCGCGTCGGCGACGTGCCGGCGATAATCGTCCCACGGCATCGCCGACCGCGACAGCTTCACGTGTGCGCCGATCGGATCCTCGTTCGGCCAGAACGTACGCGCCATCGCTCCGTTGATGACCGTACCCCCGGTGCCGCTTCGCCGTCGAACTCGGTGAAGAGGCGGCCGCGCACCGCGGTCATCCCAAGCAGCTGAAAATACCCGGGCGTGACGACCAAACCGTCGACGAGCGGCGCGTGCCACGCGTCGCCGCCGCGGCCTTCGACGAGCAACGGCATGAGATTCATGTCGCGGTGCGCGTGATCGAGCGGAATGGCGCTGCTGCTGGCCACGGCCGCAGCGTCGACGCCAGCTATCGCTCGCATCAGCCGGAGCAGCTCGCGCAGGAACGGCGCTTCCTCGTGCGCGGTCGGGTACTTACGTACGCCATTGTGGCGAGGGACAGCGGGTCGCATTTGCAACCCGCTCTCAACACGCTTGCTCAAGTACTTCAGCGTGAGCTTGACGGTGAACGGGTGACTGTCACGCTCGTGTGCGGCCGCGATCTACTGCGGTCCGCGAATCTCGCAGACTGCGATGTTGTACCGATCGTAGGTCGGCGCCGTGTCGTTGATCGTGACGGTCGTTCCCGATCCTGCAACCGGCGACGACGTGCGCTGCACCCAGTACGTGTCACCGACGCTCGCCAGCACCTGATGCACCATCGTCTGACCGAACCCCACCGTGCGTGAGATCGGACGATCGTAGTCGTTCCCGACGCCAAACACCCACGAGTTCGCTCTGGTCGTCACGAGCGACGCGCGCGGTGCACCCGACGACGAGCTTCCGACGGCGGTCGCGCCGATCGCGCCCGAGCCGTTAGTGCCGGACGTATCGACGTTCGAGAAGGTCACGACCGTCATCGACGCGACGATGGACTGGTTCATCTGCGCGGACACGGTCACGTTGGCGAGCGGCGCCGGCGCGAACGCGCGCCAGATCTCACTCGTGCCCGCCTGTGCATTGCCGCGCACGACGCGCGTCCACGTGAGACCGGCGCCGCTGACGCTCGTCACCGCCGTATTCGAGCCGGTGAGATAGTCGGAGGACACGAACGCCAGCAGCAACTCGTTCACCGCGCTCGTCGAGAACGAAGGCGATGTGATGCTGGATGCCGCCCACGATCGATCCACCCACACGCTCACGTCGATCACCGGTGCCGTCGTCGTCACAACCGGTGCGGCCTGATTGACGGTGAAATTCTCGCCGCCGATCGTGATCGTGCCTGTGCGCGCTGTCGTGGTGGAGTTCGCCGCTACCGAGTAGCCGACGCTCGCGGAACCGGTCCCGCTCGCGCCGCTCGGCATCGTGATCCACGCGACGCTGCTGGCCGCGGTCCACGAGCAGGTGCTCGCCGACGCCGTCACGCCAACTGTTCCAGTGACGCTGCCGGATCCGAATGTCACGCTCGTCGGATTGAGCGACCACGTGCACGCGCTCACTACCGCCGCCTGATTGACGGTGAATGTTTGCCCCGCGATCGAGACCGTTCCGCTTCGCGAGGACGACGTCGTGTTCACGGCGACGGAGTAGGCGACGCTGGCAGAACCACTGCCGCTCGCGCCGCTCGTTACTGTGATCCACGCCGCGTTGCTCGCGGCAGTCCACGCGCACGTGCCCGCTGATGCCGTCACGGCAACGGTTCCGTTGCCGCCACTGGACCCGACCGAAGCGTTCGTCAGGTTGATCGAGTACGTGCACGCCTGCGCGGCGGCCGCCTGACTGATGGAGAACGTCTGGCCAGCGATCGCAATCGAGCCGGTTCGAGAGGTCGTGGCGGTGTTCGCAGCAACGGAGTAACCGACGCTCGCGGAACCTTTCCCGCTCGCCGCACCCGTCACCGTGATCCACGCGTCATTGCTCGTCGCTGCCCACGTGCAGCTGGGGCCGGGGGCGGTCTCAGCAACCGATCCGCTGGTTGCCGCCGCTCCCACCGACACCGTCGACGGGCTGAGAGAGTATGTGCACGCACCGGCGGCCTGGCTGACGGTGAACGTTTGCCCGGCGATCGCGATCGTGCCCGTTCGTGACGAGGTCGTCGTGTTCGCCGCCACGGAATAGCCGACACTCGCGGACCCGGTCGCGCTCGCGCCGCTGCTTACCGTGATCCACGCCGTGTTGCTCGCGGCCGTCCACGGGCAACTCGTCGCCGACGCGGTGACGCTCACGCTGCCGGTTGCGGCTGCAGACGCGACATTGGCTCCCATGGTCGACAGCGTAAACGTGCACGGCGACGGCGACGGCGGCGGCGGCGGTGGCGGTGGCGCCGAGGCCGACATTGGATACGGATCGAGAGCGAACCCGGCGCGGCACGCCAGGTACGGCTCGTTGGCGGTTCCGTTGGTTCCACAGAACGACTGCCCGGTTCCGATGAACGGCCAGAGGTAGTCGTACGCCTCCTGTGCGCCGGCGCTGCCGCGCTCGCGCGCCTCCATGATGGCGATCCGCGCTTCCGGCCCGGAGTAGCCGGCGAAGTCGCGATGGGCCGCCAGCGCGCCCGGCACGAACTGCGCCATCGTCGTGAAGTAGGTTGCCGGCCCCTGAACGATGGTGCCGTTGGTTGTGCCGTAGGGCATCGCATACGGCGCGCCTTCGCTGCGCGGGTAGTCCGGCTCGCTCGTGAAGAACTTCAACTGCAAATCGTTGGCGGCATCCCGATACGCGTTGTCGGTCGCGAACCCGAGCTTGACCGCGCGATCGATACCGTAGGCGGCGAAGTTGTTTTCCCAGTTGGCGAAGTACTGGGGGCCTTCGGGCCGGTCGTACTTCGTCCACGCGTACACGATCCACAGCGGATTGTCCGGCGTCTTGAGACTCTTCGCGAATGTGTCGAGCCAGTTCAGATTGTTGACGACTTTCTGCGCCAGATAGGCCTTCACGGGAGAGGCGTCGGGATAGTACGCTGCGGCTTCCGCCATGTTGCGCAGCACCCAGCCGATGCCCCGCACTTCGTTGCCGGTGAGGAGTCCCTGCGTGCCGTGCCCGCCGCTCGCGAGCATGCCGTGGTTCGCCCAGAATGCCATCTCGTCCGCGTAGTAGCGATCGCCGGTCAGCAGGTACGGGACGAATGCCAGATCAGGGACGTGCGCGTTCGACGGCCCGAGCGGCGACTGTCCCGGACCTGGAATGCCGGAACCGTACTCCGCCATCGGCATCGGCGTGCCTTTGATGCCGGTGCCGCCGCCGTACAACCACACGTTCGGCTCCTGATCGACCGACATCAGGTGCTCGCTGCCAAGGCCCGATAGCGTGGCGTTCTCGGGTTCGCGCACGTGAATGGGCCACGAACCCGCGAGATCGCCGTTCGCCATCACGAACTGCCCTTGGGTCACGTTCTTCTTCGCGAGGTAACGCGCGGTCCAGTCGGGAAGCGGGGCCAATTCCTCACGGCCGCCGTGCGCACCCATGATCGGATCGACTGCGCCGGACTGCAGGATGTCGTAATTCGACCCGATTGTGTCGACGCGATTGTCGAGAGCGACGACGGCGTTGATCGGCGGGATGGCGTAGGAAAGATTGAACGGCGTCAGGTCGGGCGTGACCGTCGATGCCGGTGCATCGAGATCATAGGACTTGCGCCAACGCGTCAGGTAATAGTGCTGGACGTTCGTGTGCGTAAAGCGCGTCTGCCCGTTCGCCACGATCGATACGTCGTACGTGGTCGTCGTCGCGCCGGTCTGATTCAGCACGTTCTCGACGGTGAAGCTCACATGGGATTTGCCGTCATTGAATACGCGCGCATCGAAGATGACGCGCAGGAACGGATGAGGTGTCCCGCCGGCGACCGGGGCAACCACCGAGCGCCATTCCTGAACGAGCGGGCCTGAGAGCCACACATCGGCGCTTACCGTTGTCGGCAAGGTCGCCACATACGCGACGCCGCTGATCATCAAGGTCACCGACGCGATCGGTACCGAGGGCGCGAACGCTCCAGTGCCGGCTGAGGCGGCGGTCACGGCGTAGTTGCCGGCGCTCGGAGCGTTGGCCGAGACGATCGCGAACTTGATCGATCCATCGGGCCACCGATTCTTCACGTCGGTCTGCGTCGGCAACGATCCGACCTGTAGTGCGCTCGTCGCTCGCCCGGGAGGAAGCGCTTCACCGAAGGTCGCCCAGCCGGCGGTGAGGCCGACAGTCGCGATCGTTCCGCTGGTCTGTGCCATGAGTGGTGTGTGTGCACCCGCGAGGAGCGCGAGTGTCGTGAGGAGGAGCTCGAGCGATGACGCGACACGGCGGCCGCGCCGGATATGAGAAATAGACATGCGCAACGCGTTTTTGGCAAGCGTTGAGCCAACGTGGTGAGCACATCGTCGTGATTACAAAACCCGAGTGCGCGCAACGACTTCGCGCGTGCCCACGCAATCGGTGTCGGAAAGTTGACATAGATCCGCGATCACAGTTTGCGCGCGCGAGGACGGAAATTCTGTGCTGAGCTGGACTTCCGAATTCGATACCTCGTGATCGCGACGCGCAGAACGATCGTGATGAGCATCATCGCGGCGACGGCGCTCTGTCGAATCGTTGCTTCGCCCGCGCTTTCTGCGACACGAACGCTGCCGGAATTCCGTCGATGATTCCTACGCAGCGGTGACGGCGGCGCTCACCTTCCCCCATTTCGAGGCTCTCGTTCACCATCCGACGTGGGGTTGTCCACGAATCGCGCAGCAGATCGCTTTGGCCTTCGACATGTCCATCAACAAGGGATGTCGTGCGGCGCATTCTCGCCGCGAGGTACAGGCCGGAGCCTGACTCGGCTGGGTCGTCTTGGCTCACCGTGCTCGGTCACGCGAAGGACAGTCTGTGGAGTCTCGACTTGTTTCGATGCGAATCGGCGGTGTTGCGGACCCATTGGGTGCTCGTCGTGATGGACCAGTTTACGCGCCGCATCGTGGGCATTGGCGTGCATCGCGGCACCGTGGACGGCCGCGCGCTGTGCCGCATGAACGCCCTTTTCCTGAAGGACCTGGCCGAGAAAACACACCGCGGGTTGCGCGGTCGGATCGAGGACGGGAAGTCCGCCGGCTTGTGCTACGGGTACCGAGTCGGCAAGACACTGAACGGCGGAAGCGTGACGACAGGCGAGCGGGAGACCGGAAACCCGCGTGGAGGCCACTGAGGCGCTGCGAGGGCTCGTCGACGCCATCATCCTAACGCCCACTGATGGCGAGCTCAGGATCGAACTGAAGGGGAACTTGGCGGCGATGCTGAGTGCCGCCACAAATGCGAAGAGGTCGCCGGAAACCGGCGACCTCTCGCTGCAAGTTGAAATGGTTGCGGGGGCCCGCAACATGCTTTGTTTGGAGTTCGTATGGTCGGTAGCCAAATTTCCAGCAGCCAGCTGAGCCACTCGCCTTGAAAGACTTGGAATCACCTTGTGCTGCAAATCATTGAAACGCAGGGCACATTTCGTGGCTGGCTGTTCGGTACGATTTCCGCAACTCTTTGAACCTGGGCCTGCAGCCCGCGAAGCTGATGAAAATCGTCGGTGACGACTTTCGACGCTGGCTCGTGCGTCTCCCCAGAGCATTCGCCAGCCCGGACAGTTGCTTCGTACCCCCTAGTTAGGCAGACCAGCCCTCTCCAGCGCACCGAAGAAATGGTCGTGGTCCTTTTTGTACTTGAACGCTCCCAGTGATTTGGCGGTTCCGGAGATGGTGAACGCGGGATCCAATCGAAGCGCTTCGGCCGCCTCGGATCGCGCTTCGTCAGCGTGGCCCAGTTGCGTGAGGATCATCGCTAGCAACACGTGTCCCCACGGTCGCGTTGGCGCCTGTACGACAAAATCGCGCGTGATTGCAAACGCTTCCGCGTATTCCGCGAGCATGAACAATGCGACCCCGAGGAAGTACGACGGTAGCGGTCCATGGAACGGATCGAGCCGCATCGAATTCCGTAGCACCTGGACCGCACGGTTGGAATCCCCAGCCGGGACAAGGGCCCAGCCAAAGCGCCAGTCGGCGTAGTTCGGATTGAGCACGACGGCCCGTTCGAACTCAGCAATAGACGCATCGTGCTGATGCAGCCACGTGAACACGAATCCCAGGACGGCATGGGCCTCGGGCAATTGCGGATCGAATTCTACTGCCTTGCGCGCCAGCTGGAGCGCGCGATCGAGAGCAGCAGGATTGAGATGGTCGCTGTCTAGATTGTTCACCCAGGCCGTGTTGTAGGTGTCCGCGAGGAGTGCATATGAGCGGGCGTACGTCGGGTCGATCGCGAGCGACCTTTCAACGAGCCGACGGGCCTCATAGATGTCCTTGATATTGAACGACCGGAACGTAAACGCGTCAAAGGCTTCTGCGGCCTGTAGGTAGCAGTCGTATGCCTGCCAACTCGCAGGCGGCTTCGCGCGAGCGCGCTCGGCTTCTGCCTTCCGCACGTGCGCCGTCAGGATCACCGCGATGCTCCTCACGACGTCGTCTTGAACCTCGAACACATCTTCGAGGGTGCGGTCGTACTTCTCGGCCCAGCGGTGTGCCCCAGTTTGGGCATCGATCAGCTGCGCCGAGATTCTTAGACGATCACTGGACCGTCTCACGCTGCCCTCGAGCACGTAGTGCACGCCCAGTTCGCGGCCGACTTGACGGACGTCGACAACCTTGCCTTTGTACTGGAAGCTCGAATTGCGCGCGATCACGAACAGTTCACTGGACTGCGAGAGCGCGGTGATGACGTCCTCCACCACACCGTCCGCAAAATACTCTTGTTCAGGATCAGCGCTCAGGTTGGCAAATGGGAGAACAGCGATCGACGGTTTCTCGGGAAGATCAATCGCGCTGCGCGCCACGGCTAAGTCTTCGCCGGCAGCGCCAGAATCTTCCCGAACCGCACCGACAAAGCGAAAGCCCTTTCGCGGCAGGGTCTTGATCAGGCGCTGCTCCGCGCCGCTGTCACCAATGGCGCCGCGCGCCACATTCATGCGTGTGGTCAGGGCCGCGTCGGACACAAAGCGCTGGTCCCATACCGCAGCGATCAAATCGTCCTTGCTCACCACTCGCTCGCGGTTGCGAAGCAGATACTCGAGAAGGTCGAACACCTGCGGCGCCACCGAGACGGTGTGATCCCCGCGACGCAGCTCGCGCCGGCCGACGTCCATGACGCAGTCCCCGAACAGGTAACGCACTCGGCCGTCCCTCCTACGACATCGACACCGTGTCAACTATGCCACGTGCTGACAAGAAGATGACCTGTCGGTGAGAAAAATGTGAGCTGCCGGTTAAGCAGCGTTACCCGATGGATCGCTACGCTTCCTGACAGGCGGTGATGACGCCGCCGCAAACAAGGAGGCACGCTGTGATTTATCACCAAGTCCGTTTCGCTCTGAGGCCAGCCGCTCCCAAGGATCAGGTTGATGCCGCGCTCGAATTGATGCGCAGGCTTGGCAGAGAGCTCGACGTGGTCGAATCTTTTTGCGTGGGTCGCGACTTCGGAGGAGAGTTCACCGTCGGCGCCCTCTATGTCCTGAGGGACATCAAAGGATATGAGACGTACATGAACGCCCCGCTCCATCTGCAAATCGATCGCGCCGGCTTGCCCCTCGTGAGCAACATGATCTCGCAGGACCTGACCGACGATGACGATCCGGCAATTGGCGACAAGATCGCCGAGATCCACCGGAAGCGCTACGCGACGCACGCCGATGTGGCCGGCCTCGTCGGGAGTCTCGGGACGTACGAGGGCAGTGGCGTTCCAAAGAAGGCGTAACAACGGCATCGAGGCCACGACCATGAAGCTGAGTTCTGATAGCACGTTTCATTTCAACCTCCTGCGCTGGCTCGGCACGGCGCCCTACCATGGGGTTGACGTCGCAGAAGTGCTGGACGTGGCGGATCGGATCACGCCCGGCGACTTCGAGAGTTGGCACCGCGAGTTCCTGGCACTCGCCCAGCAGGTGGCAGCCGAAGGTGCACGGTCAGATCGCGCGTCGTCGATCACCGTGCGCGACCGGGCGTTCCGCGCGGCGTCGTACTACCGCGCCGCCGACTTCTTTCTGCACGGCACACCGGACGATCCACGGATCGACGGCACGTGGGCGTCGGCCACGGCGCTGTTCAATCAGGCCATCGCGCATCTGGCACCGGCTGCTGAACGCCTGACCATCCAGGCCGACGACTTTACGGTTCCGGCGATTTTCTACCGTGCGCGAGCCGACCGTCTCCCGCGACCCACGATCCTGATGTGCAACGGCTTCGACGGGAGTCAGGAAGAGATGTTGCACATCTCCGGGTTGGCGGCGCTGGAACGCGGCTTCAACGTGCTCACGTTCGAGGGGCCCGGCCAGCCGACCGTCGTCCGCGAGCAGGGCCTCGGTTTCCGTCACGATTGGGAGCGGGTCGTGACACCGGTTGTAGACCATTGCGAAGCCATTCCGGAGATCGACGCGCGGCAGATCGCGTTGCTCGGTCTGTCATTCGGCGGTTATCTCGCGCCGCGAGCGGCCGCCTTCGAACTGCGGATTCGGGCGGTGGCCGCCATCGATGGTTTGTTCAACGGCCACGAAGCCGTGCTCAGTCTCCTGAGCCCTGAGCTCACGGGCCTGTTGGCCCAGCGCGACGCCGACGGCTTCAACGCCGCAGCTCATGTGGCGATGAAAACCGACGGAGGCTTCCGCTGGTACATTGAACAGGCATTGTGGTCGTTTCGCGTGGCCACGCCGTACGAGTTCTTCGAACATTCCCGCGCCTACACGCTCGATGGCGTCGCTGATCGGATTAAGTGCCCAGTGGTCGTCTGCCAGGCTGCGGGCGAGCATTTCAATCCCGGCCAAGCCGAGAAACTGGCCGCCGCATTGGGCGACCGCGCGACGCTTCGTTCGTTTACCGCGGCGGAATCGGCCGCCTATCATTCGCACATCGGTGCCTTCGTACTCATGAACGGGTTTGTGTTGGATTGGTTCAGCGAGATGCTGGGTGCGTCGGCCCCCGGTCAGCCGGCCGCTGATCATCGCGGCCGCCACGAACAACCGAAGGCCGATGGTGTCGGGCGATGAGCGGCAGGCTTCCTTCACTCACGCCAGCGGATCTCGACGAGGCGCAGCACACTCTGTACGACAGCCTTGCCGCGAACGAGATCCCGTGGGCAGAAAGTGCCGGCGTCCAGGCAAGGACATTAGACGGGCCACTGCTCGGTCCGTTCAATCCGCTGTTGTTCAGTCCTGTCTTGGCGACTGCGCAACTTGGATTACTCCGCGCGGAGAAGATCGGAACATCGTTGTCTCGCCGAGTCCACGAGATAGTGGTACTGACAGTTGGTTCAGAATGGCAGGCGGAATACGAATTGTACGCACACAGCGCGCTGGGTAAAATCGCGGGACTGTCGGACGTCGTTATTCGCGCGCTGGCTTCGAGCCAGCTCCCCGCCTTTGACTCGGAAGAAGATGCCCGCGCGCACGCTTTTGCTCGGCAGCTCGCCCACAATCATCGCGTTGATGAAGAGACGTACGAACGGGCCCTTCAGACCTTCGGCTCGAAGGGCGTGGTCGACATCGTGATGCTCGTTGGGCTGTACGTGACGGTCTGCGCCATCATCAACGCCTTCGAGATTCCGTCACCGCGAACCGTGGCTGGGTGACAGTTCCGCGCGCGGCGTTCGGTGATCGACTGGCCATCGGAGCCTGTGTCGAATCGCCGGAACGTCGTTGGGCCTCGCTTACCAACGTCACGCAGCATTGAACGGCGAGTCCGACCGAGTCGCGGAACATGATCGTAGTTCGCCAGTCGTGCTCTGACCAAACCGGCCCGCCAGTCTCTCGAGCGATGAGTTCTGGAGTGAAATCACCCTACGCTGGGAGTTGTTGCAAACAAAGGTGATTTTCTGTGGCTGGGAGGCAGGGATTCGAACCCGGACGCGCACGGTCACGCACGGCGGCGATCTGTCTAGCGCGGGTTCAAATCGAGTCGAGTGACAGACGCCACTCGAAGTGGTTTGCTCTGAGTGATTTAGAGAAGGGGCTTTGCGGGGCCCGCAACACACTTCGACTGCCTGGCCTTCGCCGGTTGCTCTGAAAGTTTAGCTAAACTAAGCGCGATGCCAAATGCCTCATCTCGATCACGGGCCCCATCAGCGGCGCCAGACCCTGAGCTGATTCGGGCGGTCCGCTCTGCGCTATCCGGCGTCAAAGGGGTTACGGAAGTCAAGATGTTCGGCGGCATCGGTTTCATGCTCAACCGCAATCTGCTCGTCGGCGCGTCGAAACGCGGCCTCCTGTTGCGCGTGGGTAAGGATCGGCAATCGCAAGCGCTCGCCCAACCGAGCACGCGCCCAATGGCAATGCGCGGGCGGGTGATGGACGGCTATGTCTACGTGGATCCGCCCCTGGCAGCCGGCGCGGTGCGTCGGTGGGTGGAGATGGCGAGCGCGTACGTGCGGACGCTGCCGCCCAAGACGAAGGCGAAGCGCAGCCGCCAAGACAAA
>DATFXR010000005.1:0-7759 GCA_035315685.1 Vicinamibacterales bacterium
AGCCATCAGCCATTGACAGTGACGGAGATACCGATGAAGTACCTGTGCCTCGTCTACCTCGAAGCCGCCAAGCTGCACGCCGTCGCGGACCGCGAATGCATGGCGTGCGGGGATAGTCTCCGCCAGAGCGGCAAGCTGCTCGCCGCCGAGCCGCTCTATCCTGTCGAAACGGCGACTACGGTCCGTGTTCGCAACGGCACGATGACGGTCACCGACGGGCCCTTCGCGGAGACGAAGGAACAGCTTGCCGGGTTCTACCTCATCGACGCGCGCGATCTGAACGACGCGATCCAGGTTGCCGCGAAGATTCCGCCGGCGCGCGAAGGCAGCGTTGAAGTCCGACCCGTTCGAGAATTGGTTCCGTGAGGCCGAACGCAAAGGGCCTTCGCGTCCCTACGTGACCGGCACGCGGGCCTCTCGTGACAAACCCAGGCTGGCCGCCAGTGTCAGCAGACCACACACCACCATCACGATCGCCGGTGCGGTGGTCATGCCGGTGACGCGGATGAGCGTCGTCGCAACCAGCGGTGCAGTGCCGCTGAAGACGGTGAAGGCAACGTTGAATACGAGTGCGACGCCGCTGAAGCGCACTCGCGTCGGAAACAGGTTCGTCAGGATGACGGCGAACGTGCCGTTCACGAGCGCCGCACAGAGACCGGCGAGCACCATCAGCAGCGTCAGGTTCACTTCCCGCCCGACGAGCGCCGTGTAGAACGGAAACGCCAGCGCCATCAGCGCCAGCGCCCCGACGCGAAGCAGGCGGCGCGGCGACACCCGATCGGCGAGCGCGCCCACCCCGAGAATGCCAAGGGCATGCACGACGACGCCGGTGGTCTGGGAGACGATCGCCGCGCGCGGGTTGTACGCCAGCACACCGGTTGCGTACGCCGCCATGTGCGCGAAGAACAGCCCATTGAACCCGGCGGTTGCCGCCAGCGCGCCGATCCCGATTGCGACTGGACGGAGATGCGTGCGCAGCACCTCCCGGAACGGCTGCCGCGCGGCGAGTTCCTTCATGCGCGCGAACTCGGGCGATTCCTCGAGCGACCGCCGCAGCGCGAAACTGACTAGACCGCCGAGGCCGCCGATCACAAAGGCGAGGCGCCACCCCAGAGTCGGCACGCTTTCCGGCGGCAGCCATGTCCGCACGGCAAGGCTCACGCCGGTCGCCGCTGCGACACCCATCGTCACGCAGGCGAACACCACGCCGCACACGAACGGGGCGTGCCGCGGTTCGGTTTCGACGACGTAGGTGAGCGCGCCGGGCAGCTCGCCGCCGAGGCAGAAACCCTGGAGCAGCCGCAGCGACACCATCAACAGGCTCGCGGCGGCGCCCCACACGGCGAACGGCGGGACGAGGCCCATGCCGAACGTCGCCGCCGACATGACGAAGATCGAGACCAGGAACACCTGCCGGCGGCCGTAGCGGTCGCCGAAATGGCTGAGGACGATGCCGCCGATCGGCCGGGCGAGATAGCCGGCTGCGAACGTGGCGAACGACAGGATCAGCGAGATGAGCGGCGTCGGACTCGGGAAGATGGCGTCGCCGATGTCCTTCGCGAAGATGCCGAACACGACGAAGTCGTAGAACTCCAGCGTGCCGCCCAGGCTGGCGAGCAGAACGATTCGCCAGCCGGCGGCGCTGATGTGCGGCCGATCGCGCGGCTCGCTCGGGCGGACGACAGTCAAAACGCGTCAGAACTCGACGCGAAGACCGACCTGGTAGGTCCGCGGCTGCAACGCAGCGAGAATCCGGTTGAAGTTCGCGCCGTTGATCAGCGTGAAGTTCGACACCGCGTTCGAGTTCAGCAGGTTGAACACGTCGAACATCGCAATCAGCCGCCGGTCGGCGAATCTCCACGCCTTGTCCGCGCGGAGGCCGATGAGGGGCACGGTGTCGGATCGGTTGTTGCCGATGTCCTGCTCGAAGAACGCGAGCGTGCCGGCGTTGGGCAGAGTCGCCGAGACCAGCCGCGCCCAGGGCCATCCGCTCTGCACCTGCACGTTGCCGCCGACGCCAATCGTCCGCGGGAACACGTACCTGCCCGACACTCTGGCTTGCCACGTCGAGCTCGTCTGCCGGTTCGACACCGTCGGGTAGATGTTCTGGAAGTAGCCGATCCCGAGCGGATCGGTGGCGAACGGATTGGTGCTGGCGGTGTTTGCGCGCAGCTCGTCCCGCATCAGATAGTCGAAGCTGCTGTCGATGAACAGCCCGGCGCTGAACCGCTTGTTGAATGCCAGTTCGATGGTGTCGTAGTTGTACGAGCCGCCGCCGACATCGTCGGGAATGTTCGTGAACTGGTTGCGCACGACACCACGTAACGACGTCGGGATGTCGAACACGTTGAAAACCTGCGTCCCGGTGACGCCGCCGTCGAAACTCCGCAGGATGACGGGGGCCGCAAATGGCACCGTGAACTGTCCGGTGCGCGCGATGTTGAAGTTGGCGTAGATGTCTCGAACCATCTTGCGGACGTACGCGACCCGCGCCGACGACTCGCCCCAGAACTGCCGCTGGTACGAGAGGTCGATTTCGTCGGCATACGGAACGCGGAGGTTCGAATCGAGCGTCGTCGTCGTGCCGCCGGTCGTGGCGACCAGGGCGCCGAGCTCCTGGGTGCCGTCGTACAGCCGATTGCCATTCAGATCGTTGAAGCGGTAGGTGCGCGACGCCGCCCCGCCGGGATTGAGATTGGCGAAATCGGACGCCATGTTGTTGTAGTAGCGGCCGTAAAACGCCTTCACCGCGGACTTCGTGTCGCCGGTCGGATCGAAGCTCACGCCCAGCCGCGGCGCGACCGTGTTGCGCTCGAGGAGCGTGGCGCCCGGAATCGTCGCGGCAGCGAAGATGTCGGACAGCACCGGTTTGAGCGTCGAATCCTTGTAGTACGGACGCTGCCGGTCGTAGCGGATGCCGGCCGTCACCGTGACCCGCGGCGAGATCGCCCAGCGATCCTGCAGGAAGAGCGCGAGCCGCCGGTTTCGATTGTCGGCGCCGGTCCAGTCGGTGCGCAGGGTCGTGGGGTCGCCGAAGTTGAACAGCTGCACCTGGTCGGTCCGGCCGTTCAGGTCCTGGTAATAGATCGGTCCGGACTCCCCGGTGTTCTCGGTCAGCTGGGCGTCGTCGAGCCATTCGAGGCCGGCTTTGAGATCGTGGCTGCCGGCGGAGGTCGGCAGGAAGTACGTGACCGTGCCAAATACCTGCGGCTTGTTGCGCTCGATCACGAATGGGCCGTTCGCGCCGGCGGCCGCGAAGGCCGCGCCGGTCTGAACGCCGGTCGCGGTGTCGATTCGGGGCGGGTTGGTGTGATAGTCGACGAGCGGTCCCTGCGGAAAGTGGTAGCCGAAATCTCCGATGTTGAGCTCGGAGAACAGCCGGTTGCTCCACACGCGATGCCACTTGCCGTTGTACATGTGCGTGTTGCTCGACTGCGTCGCCGCCGACTCCGGGCTCGTGAGCGCCGACAGGTTGCGGTTGGGCGTCCGCAGATAGCCGATCTGGTAGTAGCCGAGCAACGTGTCCTTTGGACTGGCCTTGAAGGTCTCCTTGGTCGTGAAATTGTTGTAATAACCCTGATAGGTCGCGCGGTCGTGCGGCACGCCGGCGATGTCTTCGTCGATCGTGAAGTGGTTGTAGGCGCCGAAGAACCACAGGCGATCGCGGACGATCGGTCCGCCGACGTCGGGATGGAACTCCCAGAATTTGTTGTTCGGCACGCCGGTGAACCCGCGCGCGGTGGTCGCGGCGTCGATGTTGTTGGCGATCCACGAGATCGGCTCGTAAGTGATCTGCAAAAGGCCACGCACCTGGTTGCCGCCGCTCTTGATCGACGAAATCACGGCGGCGCCAGGCGTGTTCATCGTCACGTCCTGACCCGCGGCGCTGACAGCGATCTCGTTCTGCGCGTAATAGTCCTGATAGAAGCCGGCGCCGCCCGATCCTTCCGTCGTGTCGACGCCCTCGGTGACGACCCGCGCCTGGCCGCGGACCCCAAACGCCTCGTAACCGGTCTGCTCACTCTTGTGACTGCCGCCGACGTCGTATCCCTGCATCCGTACGCCCGGTGAGCGGGCCAGCGCACTCCACAGATCGGTAGCCGTCGGGACGCCAATCAGCTTCGCCGTGTTCAGCGTCGAACCGACGCTCGTCGTCTGCACGTCGACGACCGGCGATTCCGCGGTCACCGTGACGCTCTCCTCCAGGGACTGCACCTGCAGTTGCACGTCAACGGTAAGCGTCTGCCCGAGCGCCAGGACGATGTTCGCGCGCTTGTAGGTTTGAAAACCGCTCAGCTCGAACGCGAGCGCATACGTGCCCTCTGGCAGCGAGGGGATCCGGTACGTGCCGTTGACCTCGGTCATGGCGGTCCGCGAACCGATCAACGCTGGCGAGATTACGGTGACGGTCACGCCCGGCAGGACGGCGCCCTGAGGATCCGTGACGACGCCGACGAGGTTCGTGCTCTGCACCTGAGCAAAGAGTGGCGACGCGCTGAGAAGCCAGGCGAGGACGAGCGACGCAATACCGGCACGCAGCATAGACCCTCCCGCAAACGGTTGGCGTTATACGTGGCGGAGATCCGGAGTGTCAAGCGAGCGCGCACAGTACACGGTGGGTTGTACGAAAAGCGTTCAGAAATTCCGCGACTTGAGGCATTATGTGGCGGAGTCGAATTTGCAGCACACGCCGCATCCCAACCATGTCATCGTCAGCCGCCAGGATCCGCACGACTGACGACAGTTTTGGCCGGCGGCTCCGCCGGGAGCGCGAGCGGCGTCAGATTCCGCTCGCTTCAATCGCTGAAAACACCAAGATCGCCGTCTCACACTTCGAGGATCTCGAGCGCGACAACGTGTCGCGGTGGCCGTCGGGCATCTTCCGCAAGAACTTCATCCGTGCCTACGCGAAGGCCGTCGGCCTCGACGTCGAAGCCACCACCCGCGAGTTCCTCGAACTCTTCCCGGATCCGAATGAGCCGCCACCCGCTGAAGAGGCGGTCGCGCAGATTGCAGTGGCGAAAGGCGCCATGCCGCCACCCCCGCCGAAGCCAGCTGTTCGAATCACGGTTGCCGATCCACCGGCAGCCTTCACCAACCGCACAGTCGCCGCGTCATGGCGCAGCCGTATTACGGCGGTGGCATGCGACGCGGCTGTCGTCGGCACGATCGGCCTGGTCGTCTATGCCGTGATGGGCAGCCTCTGGGCGCCTCTCTGTATGGCACTCGTCGGCTACTACGGCGGAGGCATCCTCCTGCTCGGCAATACGCCGGGCGTCTGCTTCGTCGCAGCCACCGAACATGCAGACCAGCGTCATCTGGAGGAAGGGAGGAGCGAAGCAGTCTAGCTCGCTAGGGCAATCCAAAAGCGAGAAGCACGTTGCCGCGGACACCGTTCCCCAGCTCGGAATAGCCGGACGGGACGAAGAGCATTCCTTTCGCGACGACAGGTCCGGCCGCGTTGATGGTGCCACCTCTGGCCGTCACGCCGTTCACAGTTTCGAATTCGCGCGCGGTGTCGAACTGCCATAGCGCCCTGCCGTCGGCCGTCGAATACGCGAAGATCTTCCCGGCGCTCGATCCGAAGAACAGTACCCCGGGAATCACCGTCACCGGCGCGCCCCCGCCCTCTGGAGGCGCTGCCCGCCACGCGATCTCACCAGTCTGAAGCCGTAGCGCCGCTACTCCGAGCGGCTGCGACGCACGCGTCACCGGGAAGTAGGCCAGCTGTTCGTCGGCCGCCGAACCCCACATGATCGCGCCGCCCCCGCGGTCGATGCCGAGCCCCACCTGGCGGCTCCAGACGATCTCGCCGTCCTTGTCGGGATCGAGCCCCCACGCGTGACCGTCCTTTTGACCAATCACAATCAGCGAGCGGCCGCCCGGAAGGGTGCGCAGGATCGGCGCGTTGCCGAAATCCATGTCCGGCCCCAGATCGTCCGGACACGTTTCCGATTTGTTGTCCTTGGGAACCTGCGGCCGATATTTGCCGGGACAGTCGCGGACATAGGCATCGTTTGCCATCACCTGCTTCGTCCACAACCGGCGGCCGGTGTCGAGATCGAACGCGATGACGGCGTCCGAGCCCCGCGCGGCCGGCTCGGTGTAGCCGTTGCCAGTGGCGACGTAGACCGCGCGGCGTTGCAGATCGACCGAGGGTGCTGACCATACGCCGGCGCCGGCAGGTCCCCAGAGTTGCGTCCCTTTGGACGTCTTCCCGAGCGGTACTGGCTGCTCGGCGATCGTGTACGACGTCCAGAGCCGTTTGCCCGTCCGCGGGTCATACGCGGCGACGCCGCCGCGGAAGGTACAACAGGGATACGCCGGGTTGCCGGCGCCTGATTCCTCGAGCGAGGAGATCGGAACGTAGAGGCGGCCGGCCGCGAGGGTCGGCGCCCCGGTCACGCGCGCAACCGGATGCCGATCGATCCGGTCGCTCCAGACTCTTGCTCCAGTCTCCGCGTCGATCGCGTAGACATTGCCTTTCACGTCGCCAAAGTACGCGAGGTAGCGATGCGCACCGCCGCCCGGCCCGATGCTGACGGCCGTGCGTACGCCGGCGTTGGCGCGGAACGACCAGTGGACGCAGCCGCTATCTGCATCGAGCGCGTACACGAAGCCCGTGTCGGCGCCGACGAACACTCGGCCACCGGCCGCGGTCGGCTGACCGTACGCCGAGTTCCCGTTCGGGAATCCGAACGCCCACTTCAGAGTCAACTTCGACACATCGATGGCGGACAGCCCGGGCTTCGGTTGAAATCTCGAGTTGCCGGTGTCGAAGCCCCACCCGTTCCAGTCGCTGTCGGAGGATGGAGCGATCGGCGGGTGCGTCTGGCAGCGATGCGTCATCGCTGAGGCGTCTCCAGAGTCCGCCGAGCCGAGCGGCCGGCCGCCGACGTACACGGCAACGACGCGCTTCTCGAATTCGGAGAGGCCCCGGGCGTACGGCGCCATCGATCCGCTGGTGATCGAGGCGAGCACCTGTTCCGGCGTGAACCGGTTCAGCGCGTAGCGATCGGTCGCGCCGTCTCTGCCGGTGTCGTGACAGCCCGCGCATCGTCCGGTGAACGCGAAGATGCCGGCGTTCGTGTTCTGCGGGTGCGCGAGATCTTCAGTTGGCGTCGTGCCTGGGGGCTGCGCGGCCACCGAGAGAACGCAGAGGAAAGAAACCGCAGAGCACGCAGAGATCGCAGAGTACATTATGTTCTGCGTGCTCCGCGGTCTCTGCGGTTGCTTTCCGGTGTGCAGCGACCTCATTTCGCGCTGCTCGATGTCCGGCTGTTCTGGTCGCCGGCGGCGCCGCCCTTGAACACCGTTCCGCCCTTCACCACGACCTCGACGTTCGACAGCGCGACGATGTCGAACAGCGGATTGCCTTTGACGACGATGACGTCGCCGAGCTTCCCAGGCTCGATCGTGCCGAGCTCGCGACCTTTGCCGATGATCTGGGCGTTGACGCGCGTGGCGGCTGCAATCGCACGCTGCGGCGTCATGCCCATGTCGACGTGCACCTTGACCTCGCGCCACAGCGCGTCGGTGTGGAAGTTCATCGGTGTGCCGCTGTCGGTGCCCATCCCCATCACGGCGCCGGCTTCGATGAACTGTTTGACGCCCCGCTCGCGATACAGCATCTCGCGATCGGTCCGCGCGAAGTAACTCAGCGCCGGCCAATTCTTCAACGAGTCCTGCACCTCGGCGAAGATCTCCGGCGGCAGCGCCTTCTTCAGCTCAGGATCCTGCAGCCGCTCGGGGAAGGCCG
>DATFXR010000006.1:0-2378 GCA_035315685.1 Vicinamibacterales bacterium
GTAGCGATCGATCAGGAAATACTCCTGCTCGGGCCCGCAGGTCGTGACGACGCGCTCGGCCGTCGAGCCGAACAGCTTCAGCACGCGGACCGCCTGCCTGGACAGCGCTTCCATCGACCGCAGGAGCGGCGTCTTCTTGTCGAGCGCCTCGCCCGTCCAGCTGACGAACGCCGTCGGGATGACGAGCGTCACCGCGCCGCCGCTGTAGAGCAGCCACGGCGGGCTGGTCGGATCCCACGCGGTGTAGCCGCGCGCCTCGAAGGTCGATCGCATCCCGCCCGACGGAAAGCTCGACGCGTCGGGTTCCCCCTTGATCAGCTCCTTGCCGGAAAACTCGGCGACCGCCTTGCCGTCGTTCGACAGCTGCAGAAAGGAATCGTGCTTCTCGGCGGTGATGCCAGTGAGCGGTTGAAACCAGTGCGTGTAATGCGTGGCGCCGTGCTCGACCGCCCACTCCTTCACCGCAGTGGCGACCGCGTCCGCCGCGGCGGCGTCGAGCGGCACGCCGTGGCTCATCGTCCGGCGGAGCGCATGGTAGACGGCCTTGGGGAGACGCGCCTGCTGCACTTCATCGTTGAAGACCAGACTCCCGAACGTGCCGGTCACGCGCGAGTCACGCCTCTCCTTGAGATCCGTCACCGACCAGTTGCGAATCGCGCTGATCGCCTCGCTCAGAACTGCAGAACCCATTGCGTCGCCCCCTTTGTCATCGTTCGCGGCCGCAGGAAAACACGCATCATAACGCGCCGTGCGGAAAGCCTGCATTATCCCAAGAATTCTGCCGTCTGCGCAACGCGCAGGCCCTCCGGCGCGCAATTGGCCGTAGATTCGTGCGCGCCGCGTTCAGATTCGTGCAGCCTCTGCACGAATCGGCGATCAGTCCGGATCCGGGCCGGGCCAACCGAGCAGCGTGAGAAACTCCGCGAGCACCATCGCCGTCGCGCCCCAGATCTCGTGCGACCCGACGTGAAATCCGGGCACCGTCAAGGCGATGCCTTCGCGCTCCCGCTCGACACGGCGCACGGTGCGCGCGTCGAGCAGATCGTCAATCGCGATCTCGAGAATGCCCGCCACCTCGCCGTCGGCCGGCGCCAGCCCGGGGCGTGTGTCGAGAGCGCCGACAATCGGATGAAGGCGGAATCCGCTGACCGGAATGTCGAGCGGTGTCAGAGCGCCGAGCACGCGAACCTCCGTGACGTCGAGCGCAATCTCTTCGTGGGCTTCGCGCAGCGCGGCCTGCTCGAACGTCTCGCCTGGCTCGACGACCCCCCCGGGCAGCGAGATCTGCCCGGCGTGCCGGGGGGTGTCACCGCGCACCGTGAGCACGATGTGCGCCGCGCCGACGTCGAACCGCGGAGATCGCAGAGAACTCGGAGAATCTTTTTTCTGTCCGTCCTCCGCAGCCTCGGCGACCCTCGCGCGTTCAGGGAACATCAGGAGCAGGCCGGCCGCGTGACGGACGCGCCCCGTGTCGAAGCCCTTTGGCCAGGCGCGGCGCGGCACCGGCGCCATTCGTACGTGGCCGGCCGCGCCGGGCAACCCGATGCGCAGCGCTGTCTCGAGGCGCGCAACCGCCTCCACGAACGTCACGGCACGATCGACATGAACGAGCAGGAGGCCTGGGGCGCGGGATAGCTCGCGGTCGTGATCGCGCGCAGGACCTCGGACGCGATGAAGGCGTACCCCGCGTCGTTGGGGTGGAGGCCGTCCGACGAATAGGTCCCGGGCTGATAACTCCGCGCATCGCACATCAAGTCGACGATGACCGTGTTCGACGCCCTCAATGGATTCACGACGGTGCGGGTCATCCCGACCGCCGCCCGTTGCGCCGCCTGGCGCTGCGCGAGCGACGCGGACGCCAGGTAGGGCATGCCCGCCGCGTTCGGGACATTCAGGATCACGAGGCGCGGACTTCCGGCGCGATCGGACACGCCGCGCAGGAGCGTCGCGAAGTCGGCGCCGAAGGCGCGCACCTGCGCGTCGATGTACCCGTTCGGATCGCTGCCGCCGGCGCCGGCGCCGAGCGCGGCCGTCACGGTATTGATTTCATTGAGGCCCGCGAAGATGGAGACTAAAGTCGCGTTCCGCTGCACAAACGGCGCCTCCTGCTCGATGAAATTGCCGGCGATGATCCGGTTGTACTGCTGGCCGAGCGCCTCGAAGTCGCGGCCGATGACGGCCGTCGGAATGCCGAGGTTCAGCAGGTCCAGCGTAAATTGCTGCGCGCGCAGTTGCCGCGCCGTAACGGCGAT
This sequence comes from Vicinamibacterales bacterium, assembly GCA_035315685.1. Classification (GTDB taxonomy): domain Bacteria; phylum Acidobacteriota; class Vicinamibacteria; order Vicinamibacterales; family CAVVIG01; genus QHWK01. Next base: position 2,253 of record DATFXR010000006.1, read on the forward strand.
GTAACCGGTCCCGTTCGCGCAGTCCGACAGGACGCACGGCACGCTGGAACCCACACCAGTCACGTCGCTTGCGCCGATCGCCGCCCACACGATCGATGAGCCGGCCGCTGGCGGTCCGCTCGGCTG
>DATFXR010000007.1:0-2666 GCA_035315685.1 Vicinamibacterales bacterium
ACAAAGCGCAACAGCGGCTCTGCCGACGGTTTCGGAAACTGGCGGCGGAACATAAACCGGCGCCCAAGATTGCGGTCGCGATTGCGCGCGAGCTGGCCGGCTTCTTGTGGGCGTCGCTGCAGCCGGAGCCAGCGGTGGTGAACTGACGGATTCCGACGACAGGCGGTTGACAGAATGGGCACGCGGGCCGGGGACGGACCGCGAAGACGACGGATGATCAGAGGCACGATTGTGAGGATCGGCGAGCTAGCAGTGCGATACGGACACCGGTCCCAACTCGCGTCCCTAGACTGCACGTCCTCCCGACGAAGCACTGTCATGTGTGCTCTGCCGCGCGCAATCGCGGTAACCACCGGATATCAGTTTGACTCGTCGTCGAAGCGCCCTCGAGCCTCCGTCGTCTCCGCGGCCCGGGCACCGACCGCGTCGGCGTACCACGTGCCGGACACGGCGTCCAGGGCTTCGCGCCCCGTGGGGCGGCGCCTTCGGCGCCTCTGGACACCGCGCCCGGCACGAGGTCAACAGCTCCTATGCCAGCAAGCTGACGCTTGCTGGCTATCGCGAAGCCACCTTCGAAAAGGTGGGTTTGACAGAGAGTCATTCCATATCAGGGCTAGCGGTCGCAGCGGCGATTGTAGCCAGCGGCCGGCCGCCAGCCCAGCTACCAGTCCCCAGCTACCAGCCCCCAGCTACCAGTCCCCAGCCCCCAGCAACCAGCCCCTACGTGACCAGCGATTTCACCGTGCTGGTGTCGTAATCACGTTTCTCGACGATGGATCGAATCTCCGCCATGATCCGCTCGACTTCGTCCATCGTGTTGTAGAAGTGCGGCGAAATCCGGATACCGACCGGCGGCCGGTAGTCGACGACGAAGTCGCGTGCTTTCAGGGTGCGCGCGACGGCGAGCGCGTCGGGGATGTCTACGGCGACGGTCCCGGCCAGACGATCGGAGTCGCGCGCAGCGGCTGACGTAAATCCGTACTCGTCGACCAGCGCCAGGATCCGCGCGGTGAGCTCGCGGGAGCGCCCGCGAATGCGCTCGACGCCGATCTCGTTGATGATCTCCAGCCCGGCAATGGCCGCGTAGTACGCCGGAATCGACGGAGTCCCGTTCATCATGTGCATCGCATCGTCGCGCAGGTGCGGGAGATCGTCCGAGGCGATGTCGAATTCGAAGGGCCGCCGCTGCGCGAGCCATCCGGTGAACGACGGCCGCGCCGCGGCCAGCCGATCGGGATGCGTGTACATGAACGCGTTGCCCGGTCCGCCGCAGAGCCATTTCAGGCAACCGCCGACCGCGAAATCGACGCCGAGCGCGGTCACGTCGACCGGGATGATCCCGGCCGACTGATACGTGTCGAGGATGGTGATTGCGCCGACCTGCCGCGCTCGGCGCGCGATCGCCTGCGCGTCGATGATGTAGGACGTGCGGAAGAGGACGTGCGATACGGCGACCACCGCGGTGTGCTCGTCAATCGCGTCGAGCATGCGCTCGGTCCGCATCGTCAGATCGGGTTCACCTGGAACGACCTGCAGCTCGAACCCGGCCTGCTGCTGGGCGCGGTACAGATAGACCATCGACGGAAAATCCATCGCGGTGCAGACGATCCGCTTGCGCGCGGCCGTCGGCCGGACAGTCGACAACGCGGTCATCTGCGCGCTGGTGACGTTCTCGTGCATGCTCACCGTTCGCGGCGGCGCGCCGATGATCCGCGCGACCCGGTCGCCGACTTCAATCGGCATCTCCCACCAGCGCTCTTCCCACGCACGGACACCGCGTGCGCCCCAGGTGTCGGCGTAGTCGGCGAGGTTCTGCGCCGTACGGCGTGGCATCGCGCCGAGCGAGTTGTTGATCATGTAGACGGTCCGCGACAGAATCGGAAACTCGTCGCGCCACCGGGAGAGATCGTCGTTCATGCGCGGATTGTATGGCCAAACGCACTCGACAATTCTCGAGCCAGCCATCAGCCGACAGCCCCCGGCCACGTCGCCGGGAAGGATGGCAGGGATGGGATACCTACGCGCCGTTCTACGACTGGGAAAACGCGCAGACGCTCGGTCGCCGCGACGTGGCGTTCTGGCGCCGCATGGCAGCGACCGCGACAGGATCCGTGCTCGAGCTCGGGTGCGGCACCGGGCGCGTGTCGGTTCCGCTGGCGAAGGCAGGCGCGGACCTCGTCGGCGTCGATCGATCGGAGCCGATGCTGGCGCGCGCGCGTGAGCGCGTCGCGCGCGCCTGGCGCCATCAGCCGTCAGCCGTCGACCACCGGCCATTGTTCGTCCGCGCGGACATCCGCGCCCTCCCGTTCGCCAGCCGCTCGTTCCCGATGGTGCTGGCGCCGTACGGCATCCTGCAGTCGCTGATCCGGCCGCGCGATCTCGTCGCGACGCTCACCTCGGTCGCCCGCGTGATCCAGCCGGGCGGCACGTTCGGGATCGATCTGGTGCCCGACGTCCCGAAATGGCGCGAGTACCGCAACCGCGTGCAACTGCGCGGCGAATCGAACGGCGCGCGGCTGACGCTGGTCGAGTCGGTGGCGCAGGACCGCCGCCGTCATCTGACGATGTTCGAGCAGCGCTACATCGAGCAGCGCGCCGGCGAGGTCCGCGAGCACCGCTTCGATCTCACGTTCCGCACGCTCTCCGTGCCGGCGATGTCGCGTCAG
>DATFXR010000008.1:0-4041 GCA_035315685.1 Vicinamibacterales bacterium
TTTCATGCCTTCGGGGCGCGACAGGATCCGGCAGTTGGGCGGAAAGATGCTCGACACACGAACGAGGTTGCAGGCGGCGATGCCGGCGGAGCGCAACGCCAGCTCGAATGAGGTCAGCTTCTCGCGATGCTTCCCGACACCTTTGGTGAAAAACATCTCCTTCGGGACGAAACCGACCACGCTCACGCTCCTTGCACGGCGGCGCTGCGCAGTCACACTGCGGGGCGGCCGCGCCAGGCGGCGCACCTGTGCGCCGCAGCTAGGACAAACGCGAGAGAAGCCGTCGCGTTTGTCCTGCATGGTAAACAGCCGGTTTCGCACTGTCAAGGAACGCGCGCGGCTCTTCTTCCGTCAAGATTGATATAATGCTTAGGACCCCTAAGCAAATGACCCGCGATCAGGCGCGAGAAAGCGCGCGGGAGATCCTCGAGATCATCCCGCTGGTGATGCGGACCGTCGCCGCGCAGCTGCGCGCCGCCGGCGAACTGCCCGCGCCTGCGCACTTCGGCCTGCTGTCGGTGCTCAGCGTGCGGCCGCGCATGCTCACCGAACTCGCGTCGGTGCAGGGCGTCAGCCTGGCGACGATGTCGAGCTCGATCAGCGCGATGGTGGACCGCGGCTGGGTGAAGCGGACCGCCCCCGAGGACGACCGTCGCGTGGTGATGATCGAGGTGACGGCCACCGGCCGTGCCGCACTCGAGCGGGTCAGCCGTGCGGCCGAGGCGCACCTCGCCGAGATGCTGTCCCCGCTCGACGTGCCCGCGCGGCGGCGTCTGCTCGGCGGTTTGGGCGTGCTCCGGAAGGTGTTTGCGGCCGCGCCGTTACCGTCGTCGCGGAGAGGTTACAGAACACCCGCCAAGCGGCGGTCGTATTTACCCTAGATCCCGAAAGAGGAACTGACATGGTGCAGACGGCAGCCGCCATCGGTTCGGACTCGGCAGCGGGCCCCAGGGGGCTCGCGGCGCGCCTCGTCGGCGTCCTGTTCTCTCCCCGGGCGACCTACGCGGACGTCGCAGCGCGGCCTCGCTGGCTGGGTGCGTTTCTCGTCGTTTACCTGATCGTGACGACGGTTGCGACCACGTTCATCGCGACCGAGGTCGGGCGTAACGCCGTCGTCGATCAGCAGGTTACGCAGTCGGAGGCATACGGTCGACATCTCACGCAGGAACAGATCGATCGGCTCGAGACGGTGTCCAAGTACTACGTGTACGGCACACCGGTGCTGCAGCTCGTCGGCCTGACGCTCGGCAGCGTGGTCGTCGCTGGCATCGCGTTCGCCGTGTTCAACGCGCTGCTCGGTGGCGACGCCACCTTCAAGCAGGTGTTCGCAATCGTCGCGCATTCCGGCGTGGTGCTCGCGGCGCTGTCGTTGTTCACGACCCCGCTGGCCTACGCGCGGCAGACGCTGTCGACGGCGACGAACCTCGGGGTGTTCTTCCCGTTTCTCGATGACAGCTCCTTTGCGGCACGGCTGCTCGGCTCGATCGACCTGGTCTACATCTGGTGGATGGTCAGCCTCGCGATCGGCCTCGGCGTCCTGTACCGGAAGCGCACCGGTCCGATCGCGACGACGATGATCGCGATCTACGGCGTCATCGGCATCGTGATCGCGGCGATCAAGACCGCGTCTTCAGGAGCGTAGCGTAGATGTCCCGTAAGAACATTCTCATCACCGCCGGCATCGTGGTCGTCGCGGCGGCGGTCGCCGGCGCGAACTTCTACTTCAAGAAGGAGAAGGGGATCACGGTCACGACCGAGGTGATCAAGGCTCGCGATCTCGAGGCGATCGTGTCGGCGTCGGGAAAAGTGCAGCCGCAGCGGCTGGTGAAGATCAGCGCCGAAACGCCGGGGCGCGTCGTCAATCTCGCGGTCAACGAAGGCGACCGGATCAAGAAGGGCCAGTTCCTGCTGCAGATCGATCCGAAGTCGCTGAGCACGCGCGTCGCCAGCGGCAGCGCCTCGCTCGCGGTGGCCGAGCAGTCCCTCGAGCAGATGCGTCAGGCGATCCAGACCGCAAAAGTGCAGCTGCAGCAGGCGCAGCAGACGCTGGCACGGCAGCGCAATCTCTGGGCGCAGCAGCTGACGACGCGGGAGGCGCTCGAGAAGGCGGAGAACGACGTGAACTCGGCGGAATCGGCGGTGCAGGAGCGTGAGAAGCTGATCCGACCGCAGGAGAGCCGCATCGCGCAGGAGCGCGCCGGCCTCGAGAACGCGCGCTACGACCTCAGCAAGGTCCGGATCGAGTCGCCGATCGATGGCATCGTCACGCGCCGCAGCGTGCAGGAGGGCGAGACGGCGGTGATCGGCACCATGAACAACGCCGGCACCGTGCTCCTCGAGCTCGCCGACATGGCGGTGATTCAGGCGGAAGTCGAGGTCGACGAGACCAACGTCCCGCACGTCGAGATCGGACAGCCGGCCAAGATCACCATCGACGCGATTCCCGACAAGTCGTTCAAGGGACACGTGACCGAAATCGGCAACAGCCCGATTCAGGTTCAGGGTGCCGCCGCGGCCACCACCTCGACGCAGGCGACGAACTTCCTCGTCAAGGTGATGATTGACGAGCCGGTTCGCGAAGTCCGCCCCGGGTTCACCTGCACCGCGGATATCACGACCGCGACGCGGAAGGGCGTCGTGTCGGTGCCGATTCCGGCGGTCGCGGTTCGCGAGCTCGTCTACGACGCCAACGGACAGGTGGTGAAGGAGCCGCGCGATCCGAAGCGGCGCCGCGCCGCGCCGTCGTCCGGGTCGGCCGTCGAAGCGGTCGCGTCGGCCGCGGAACTGAAGCCGGGACAGACGCGGAAGGAAGTCGAGGGCGTGTTCCTGATGCGGGACGGCCGCGCCGAGTTCCTTCCGATCAAGATGGGCATCGCCGGCGACAAGTACTTCGAGGTGCTCGGCGGATTGAAGTCTGGTGATCAGGTGATCACCGGTCCGTACAACTCCGTCCGCGGCATGGCCGACGGTGATCTCGTGAAGGTGGACAACACGAAGAGGGTCAGGTAGGACGGATGGGCCGGGTGGGTCTGGTAGGTCGAACGGCCACATACTCCCGCGGGAGTCGCGCTCCCCGGCTGATCGACTCTATGCGAGATGTCGCGACGGATCCGACCTGCCTGACTCACCCGGCCCACCAGGCCCACCCGACCCATGCGCAATTTCGCTGAATCCGCGCTGATCGCCCTGGATGCGATCTGGTCGGCCAAGCTCCGGTCGTTCATGACCGTGCTCGGCAACATCGTCGCAGTGACGTCGATCATCGCCGTGGTGTCGCTGATCCAGGGTCTGAATGCGTCGGTGAAGCAGGCGATCCTCAACCAGGCGGGCGCCGACTCGTTCAATATCCAGCAGTTCCCGATCACCCGCAGCGACGAGGAATTCGAGAAAGTGCGCTCGAATCCGCGGGTCACGCTCGACGATCTGCGCGCGATCCGCCGCTACGACAGCGAGCTCATCGCCTCGGTGATGGCGGACTCGATGGGACGCGGCCGTGTCACCTACCGTGACAAGTCGATCGACAACGTGCAGGTCCAGGGCGTGTCGTCCGATTACGTGAACTTCTCGAGCTTCGATGCCGAGCGCGGCCGGCTGATGAGCCCGACCGAAGTCGACAGCGCGCGGCCGGTGGCGGTCATCGGCTGGCAGACCGCCGATCGGCTGTTCGGTTCCGACGTCGATCCGCTCGAGAAGACGATGCAGATCGAAGGCGTGCACTTCCGCGTGGTCGGCGTCAGCGCGAAGCGCGGCGCGCTGCTCGGCAACTCGCAGGACGAGTTCGCGGTCATCCCGCTCGGCCAGTTCTGGATGATCTTCGGATCGCGGCGGTCGCTCTCGCTCAGCGTGAAGCCGCGCGATCTCGCGCAGATTCAGCCGGCCATGGACGATGCGACGATCGCGCTGCGCAGCGCGCGGCGGCTCCGGCCGAAGCAGACCGAGAACTTCGGGTTGTTCACGTCGGACACCATCCTCGACATCTATCACTCCGCCACCAACGGCATCTTCGCGGTGCTCGTCGGCGTGGTCGCGCTGTCGCTGGTG
>DATFXR010000009.1:0-6639 GCA_035315685.1 Vicinamibacterales bacterium
AGACCATGCAGATCGACCAGACGCCGATTCTCGGTCGCAAGATCAGCACGATTCCGCTGTTGAACGCCGCCTTCCGCTCGGCCAAGGGCACCGGCGATCTGTTCGTCAACGCCACCTACTTCGCCACCGGCGCCGGCAGCCGGCGCACCACGACGTTCACGATCGACGGCGTGAACAACGACGAAGGCTGGGGTCGGCAGACCATGCTGTCGACGTTGCCGATCGGCGCCGTTCAGGAGATGTCGACACTCTCGAACGCGTTCTCCGCCGAGTTCGGCTTCACGGCCGGCCCGGCGGTGAGCATCGTGACCAAGTCGGGCACGAACGTCCCGCACGGCGAAGGCCTGTACACGACGCGGCCCGGCGGCTGGCAGGCGACGACTTTTGGCACCGACAACTTCTGCGCGCCGTCGGTCCCTACATGCGTGACACCGCCGACGCTCACCGCCATCAATCCTGCCGACGTGCCGGACGCCCTCAACCAGTACTCGGGCGCGATCGGGGCCGCGTTGATCAAGGACCGGACGTTCTTCTTCGCGTCGGGCGACTACACCCGGCAGGATCGAACGACGTATCTGTCGCCGACGCTGCCTGCGTTCGTGCTGCCGCCGGACGGCAACCTCGCGTACACGGGCAACTACCGGCAGGGTCTCTTCAACGCGCGGGTGGACCACAAGATCTCGACCACTCAGACGTTGATGGGGCGATTCAACGTCGATCACTTCTACGACACCAACCCGAACGACGCGGTCGGCGGCACCAACGCACCGAGCGTCGCGCGGCGCTACACGCGCGGCGCGATTACGGGTCAGGGCAATCTCACGTCGATCATCGGGGCGCACCTCGTGAACGAAGCGCGGCTCGCGTATCTCGACGGCGACCCGGTGACGTTGTGGGAAGCGCAGGATCTGTCGACCACCTACACGCGCGCCGGCTCGGTCCCGTTCACGATCGGACAGTCCCGCCAGACCGACACCTACAGCCGTCAGCTGCAGCTCTCGGACACGCTGTCGTGGTCGCGTGGCAACCAGACCATCCGGCTCGGCGGGTCCGTCGCGCGTCACACGTCAGGAGGATTCGGCAACGAGCCCGGTTTCGCGACGCTCGGCACGTTCACGTTCCTCGCGTCGACGACCGCGCCATTCGAGCAACTGACGCTCGCCGATGTTCAGAACTACACGCAGCCGGTCAGCTACGGGATCACGACCTACGATCTGGCGCAGTGGCTGATCGCCGCCTACGCGCAGGACAGCGTGCGGGTGAACGACGACCTGACGCTCGACCTCGGTCTCCGCTACGACAACCAGACCCTGACGGATGCGAAGAAGGACTTCGCGCCGCGGGTCGGCTTCGGCTGGCATCCCTATGGCGACCCGCGGCTCGCCGTGCGCGGCGGCTACGGGATGTACTACACCCAGATTCAATCGAACCTGCTCGCGGACGCGCTGACCGGCGGGCTCGACGGCTTTACGAACTACACCGCGGCGCCGGGACAGTTCGGGTTTCCGACGTGCCTGGAATCGCCGTGCGTGCCGCTCCGGTTCGATCCCAGGACGGTGCCGCCGTCGCAGCTGCCGGCGCGCAACATCACGATCCGGGCCGGCCAGGCCGATTTCTACCGGCAGCAGTTCGCGCAGTACGGGTTGAACTCCGACCTGCTGCCGAACTATCCGAATCAGCTGGTCAGCCCGCGCAGTCAGGTCGCCTCGATCGGCGCCGAGCGCGAGATCGCGCACGGGCTGTTTGCCGGCGCCGACTACGTCCATCAGCACTGGACGGATCTCAATCGCAGCGTCGATCTCAACGCGCCGTCCGCCTTCGACCGCACCGCGCCGGGCCAGGTGCGGAGCGTCGCCGCAGCGAACGCGACCCGCCCGATCCTTCCGGTGAACGGCGGCGTGCGCTCGGTCAACGTGCTGATGAACCTCGGCGAAGCCGACTACGACGGCCTGCAGACGCAGGTCACCTATCGCGGCTATCCGAAGCTGTACGCGGCGGTGAGCTACACGCTGGCGAAGGCGACGAACACGTTCGAGCCCGACGGCAACGGCATCGGACCCAATGAAAGCATCATCTCGCGGCTCGACGAGACCGAGCGCGGCCCGAGCGTGCTGGACCAGCGGCACCGCGCGGTGATCACGGTCAGCTACCAGTTGCCCTACGACATCACCGCCGGCACGGTGACGCAGGTCGCCTCATCGCGGCCGTTCAACGCGACGACCGGCGTCGACAACAACGGCGACGGTGCAAACAACGATCGCCCGGTGATCAACGGCGCCGTCGTCGGCAAGTCGGCGTTCGCCGGCACGGCGTGGCAGGACGTATCGATCTTCACTGAAGGACGCATTCGGTTCGGAGGCCAATCGCTGCTGCTGCGGCTCGAAGGATTCAACCTCTTCAACCACGCGAGCATCCTCGGCCGGGCGCAGACGATCTACGGCGACGCCGCCACACCGAATCCGACCTTCGGCCAGGTCGTGGCCGTCGGCGCCAACGCGAATGCGCTGCCGGCGTTGGCGAACATCGATCCGCCGCGGATGTTCCAGCTGCAGGTGCGGTACCAGTTCTGAGCTCACGAAGCACACGAAGCAGCGCGAAGGTCACGAAGAAGAGATCAAGAATTCTTCTTCGCGGATCTTCGTGTCTTCGTGCCTTCGTGGGCTACGCCAGCCGGCCGCGCCCGAAGCGGTGGGTCCGCTTCCCGTACTTGAACCGCCAGATCGTCCCGCCGATGATCAGGAGCGCGCAGCCTTCCACGTACGCCTTCTCTGCATCGACGAAGTCCGGCGGCCGGTTCTTCAGCAGCGGGTCGGCCCAGATGCCGTGCACGCAGAAAACGGTGGCGGCGGCGTACGCCGCGTAATGCAGCAGCTTCCAACGGTGGCGGCCGAACGCCGTTCGAAAGTACGACGTCACGACCACGAACGCGACGAGATAGAAGCCGATCGCGCCGAGCGTATTCGGGATCGGCTGGGTCGGCGACCAGATCGGCACCGCAATGTCGAAGACACCGAAGCCGGCGGTCGGAGAGGTGAGCAGAATCGCCGGGTGGACGAACGCCACCCCGAGGCCGATGTAGGCCAGCCAGTTGTGGAACGTGAACAGCTTCACGCCGCGGATGCGGGGCCAGTGCCGGATCGGGTTGTAGCCCACCGAAAGGAGCAGGCCGAGGAGGATCTGGGCGGTGAAGATGCCCACCGCGATCAGGCCGACGACCGACGAAACGTCGATCGCGGTGGGCAGCTCGAAGCCGTCCATCAGCGCGACGCGTCGGTCGTCGTGCGTGCGCCGGCGTTCTTCACGTACTTGTCGAACCAGTTCAGACGCTCGGCCAGAACGTGCAGCAGCGTTTCGCGAGCCGCGTAGCCGTGCGCTTCGTTCGGCAGCATCACCAGGCGGACCGTGCCGCCGAGGCCCTTGATCGCCGCAAACAACCGTTCCGAGTTGATCGGGTAGGTGCCGGTGTTGTCGTCCGCCTCGCCGTGCATCAGCAGGATCGGATCCTTGATCTGGTTGGCGTACCAGAACGGCGACATCTTCGCGTAGAGATCCGGCACCTCCCAGAAGGTGCGGCGTTCGCTCTGGAACCCGAACGGCGTGAGCGATCGATTGTAGGCGCCGCTCTCGGCGAAGCCGGCGCGGAAGAGGCGGGAATGCGCGAGCAGGTTCGCGGTCATGAAGCCGCCGTAGCTGTGGCCGCCAACACCGATCCGGTCGCGATCGGTGACGCCCATTTCGACCACCTTGTCGACGGCCGCCTGCGCGCTCGCCACGAGCTGCTCGACGTAGGTGTCGTTCGCCGTCTCGCCCGGTCCGATGATCGGCATCGTCGGGTTGTCGAAGATCGCGTAGCCCGAGAGCAGCAGGAACATGTGCGACCCGCCGCGCAGCAGTGTGAACGAGTTCGGCGATCCGGTGACCTGGCTCGCCGAGTCGGCGTCGCCGAACTCGCGCGGGTAGGCCCACATGATCAGCGGCACTTTTGTACCCTGCTTGTAGCCGGGCGGCAGGTAGAGCGTGCCGGACAGCGTCACGCCGTCGTTGCGTTTGTAAGTGACGTACTGCCGCAGGATGTCGCGCACCTGCGGCTGCGGATCCTTGAACTGGGTCACGGCACGCTTGGTGGCGACGTTGACGTCGCGCACGAAGTAGTTCGGCGCTTCCTTCTGCGTCTCGTAGCGGGTCAGGAAGCGCGTCATCTCGTCGTTGAGCGGCGCCACGAACGACTCGAGCGATTCAGATGACGAGCGGAAGACGCGGTCGGTCTTGAGCGTCTTGACGTTGAGCCGATCGAGGAACGGGCGATCGCCTTCGGGCGACGCCCCCTCACCGGCGAGATAGATGTAGTCGCCGTTCTGGACGAGGGCGCTGCCACCGTCGCCACCGCGACCGCCGCCGCGTCCGCCCGTGTCGCGGCGGGCGACCGGCGCACCGGGATTGTCGTACGCGGCGTCCTGCTTGCGATCCCACACCATGCGAGGTGCCGCGCCCGGCTCGAGCAGCCACGTCCGCAGGTGGCGCGATGCGCGGTCGTTCTCGTTCAGCACCGCGAGCCCTTTGTCGCTGTACGAGATCCCGCTGTAACGCCACTCGGTCTTGGCGACTTCTGACGGCTGGCCGTTGAATGGCGCCGTCAGCGCGAGGATCTTGTCGCGGAACGGCACCTTGTTTTTCAGATCGCCGCCATCGAGCGCTTCCACCCACAGCACGGTCGCCGGCTGATCGGCGCGCCAGTGCACGCTGCGCGGCCCCGGCTCCACGCCCGTGAGCGGCGTCCCTTCACGCGACGGCAGGTCGGCGATCTTCTTCTCCACGTCGCCGGTTCGCGTCCAGATCTCGATGTCCTGCGGGAACCCGCTCATCGGCACGAGGTGCGAGTACGGCCTCTTGAGCTTCGCGACGAGCAGGTGCTGGCCGTCGGGCGACGGCGTCACGTTGTTGAAGACCGCGGGCCGGCCGATCGTCGTCTTCGCGGAGGTGCCGGTATTGATCGCGGTCAGCTGGCTCGTGAAGTAGTACTCGAACAGCGCATCGTCATGGGCCGTCTTCAGGAGGTCTTCGTAGGTTGGCGCCGGCGCCGCCTTGCCGGAGTTCTCGTGGACGTTCGGTCCTGCCGGCACGCTCGGCTCGGCGGGGGCGGCGCCGCGGCCGGAGGGAACGAGCTCGCAGACGATCGTCACGTTGTCCTTCACCCAGTCGCACGGATCGCCAGTGGTCGCGTTGATCTTATCGCTGCCGCTGACGACCGCCTTCGCGCTGCCGCTGGCAGCGTCGGCAATCCAGAGCTCGATGCCGGTGTCCTTCGTCTGGAGGAACGCGATGTGCGATCCATCGGGCGAGAACTTGACGTTCGAGACGCGCGCCTGCGACGGCAGCGTCACCGCGGTCTCCGCGCCGCCGTCGATCTTTTTCAGCGTGATCGAGTAGATGCCGGTGCCCGCCAGGCCCGAGGCGCGGAACGGACCGTTGGTCTTCGAGTTCACGCGGGCGCCCGCGAGACGGAGCATCGGCTGCGAGAGCTCCGCAATCGTCGGATAGGCGCGCGCCTTGGTGAGCGCGAGAAGCTGCCGGTTCGGGCCGACCAGCGTTTGCGGCAGCAGCTCCGCGTCGAAGACCTCGACGATGTTCTGAGGCGGCAGCACATACTTGGGTGGATCCGACGCGGTCGGCACCTGGGCCGCGACGCCGGGAGCGCCGCGCAGCGCGACGAGCGGCGCGAGGGCGAGCGCGGCAAAGGCGAGCGTGCGAACGGATCGGTGGGCGGACATAGACGCTCCTTGTGGCTGCCGATTTTACGCCGGCCACCTGCTGGCCCGCTACGATTCGCCGGCCAGCCCGGGGAAACCGTGCTCATGCGTCACGTTTCGCCTCGAGGGCGATGAGTCACTTCGGATGGCTTGAAGTGTGCAGTCGAGTCGCGACGGAGGACGATGTGAAGCTCATCGGTGTGCTGTTGATTGTCTTTGGAATCGTCGCGCTCGCGCTGGGTGGCATCACGTATACGACGCGCGAGAAAGTGCTCGACGTCGGTCCGATCACCGCGACCACCGAGAAGCACAAGACGATCCCGTTGTCGCCGATCGTCGGCATCGCGTCGCTCGCTGGAGGGATCGTGCTGCTGGTGGTCGGCTCGCGGACACGAGTGTAGGGCCGCTCTGCGCAGCAATCAGGAATTTGGAATTCGGAATTCGGAATTCGCGATCGAGTCTTCTGCCGCCCGCCGTCGGCGTGACAGCGTGACGCGCATTCCAAATTCCAAGTTCCTACTCCTAATTTTCACGGCTTCGGTCCAAATACCTCGTCGATGGTCAGCGTCTTGATCGATCCGAGGTTCAGCGCACGGATGCCCGGCTCGATCTTCTTGAGGTCGCCGACCACGACGATGATCGTGTGATCGGGCTGAATGTACTTCTGCGCGACGCGTTGAACGTCGGCAGCGCTCACCGCCTGGATCTTCTGCACATAGCTCGAGAAGTAATCGTCCGGCAGGTGGTACACGAGCGCGTCCTCGAGCCGGCGCGAGATGTCGCCGGTGGCTTCGAACGCCGACGGATACCGCAGCGACACGTAGTTCTTCGCGCGGGCCAGTTCCTCCGCGGGCACCGGCTTCAGGATTCCGTTCAGCTCGTTGAAGAACTC
>DATFXR010000010.1:0-14437 GCA_035315685.1 Vicinamibacterales bacterium
GAGGCCCTCGCTGCGTGGGCGCGACGGAAGTACCGCCGGTTTCGCCGCCGAGAGCGTGCGTCGATGCACTGGCTGGGCCGCATCGCACGCCGCGATGCCAGCCTGTTTGTCCACTGGCAACTTGGTGTAAAACCGAACGCTGGAGGGTAGGAGCCGGATGAGGCGAGAGCTTCACGTCCGGTTCTGTGAGGGCGGAGAGGTGCGACTCCTCTCCGCTACTCGACGCAACGTGTACAGTCCACAGCGCACGAGCGGGACATCGCGTGATGGCGAACATCACGCGGTTCATCACGACGCGGGTGAAGCTCAAAGTCAACGCGGCGAAGAGTGCTGTGGCGGCAGGACGTGGGCGGACGTTTCTCGGCTTCAGCTTCACTCATGGCCAACGACCGAAACGGCGTCTCGCCGACAAAACGTTGGTCCGGTTTCGAGCGCGAGTCCGGGAGCTGACCCGACGTGTGCGCGGCGTGAGTCTTCGTCAGATGGTGGCGGAACTCGCCGCGTACCTACGCGGGTGGCGGGCGTACTTCGGTTTCTGTGAGACGCCCACGATTCTCCGACGCCTTGACAAGTGGATCCGGCGACGGCTGCGCGCCGTCGTCCGGAAACGATGGACCCAGCCGGGCACGCGCTTCCGCGAGTTGCGGAAGCGTGGTGTCAATGCGAAGGATGCCATCCTCACGGCGCGGAGCAACCGCGGGCCGTGGCGGGTGATGCTCACAGCGGCGCTCTGCTGGGCGCTACCTAGCGTGTACTTCGACTCGCTGGGATTGCCTTATCTCGAACCGTCGTGATCGCTGAACCGGCCGAACCGCCGTGGTACGGACCCGTATGCCCGGTGGTGTGGGAGGGGTGACATCGCGAGGTGTCCCCCTATCCCAATCATTTCCACGGCCGCTTACCGCATTGCAGTCTTTCAGCGTCGGCTTCAGGGCGTTGCCGATACGACTCGCCGTCGATGACGAGGTCGTAGGCGTTGCTGGTGAAGCGATCGATCGCGCTCTGGGCACGCAGCGGATCGGCAAACGTGATCAGCCATTCGTCGGGGCCGCGATTCGATGTCACGATGATCGAGCCGGCGCGATGACGCTCGGTCAGGATCTCGTAGAGGTCGCGACTCTCGGTCGGGTCGAGTGTATCGAGGGCGAAGTCGTCGATTTATGTGGAGCTCCACATAGTCGACTAATGCAATGCCCGCGGTAATGTGGAGTGAGGTGCCGGCCAGCAGTGTGGAATGGACAGCCGGCCGCATCCTGACTCCACATTACGGATGGCGCCTCACAACGCCGCGAGCCATTCGAGAATAGTCGCGTCCGATCGCCACGCGGCCGGGGTATCGTCACCGCCGGTTGGTCGTGCCTTCGTGAGCGCGGCTCGCTTGGTCTCCAAATCGATCGCCGCGTAGCGGTGCGTCGTATTCGGACTCGCGTGGCCCAACCAGTGGCTGATGGTCACGAGATCGACGCCAGCCTTCAGGAGGTGGACCGCTGCGCTGTGCCGCAAGCTGTGCGGGTGGAGCCGCTTGCCGGTGAGGCTTGGGCACGTTGTGCGGGCGCGGTTGCAGTATTTCGCGAGGACGTACCGCACGCCGAATCGGGTCAGCGGTGCGCCACGGTGATTGACAAAGAGCCGCACCGTCGATGCCGGAGTCAGGCCGCGCTCGCTGATGTACGCGTGCAGCAGCTGTCCCGTCTGGGGCCATAAAGGACAGAGCCGCTCTTTTCGTCCCTTGCCAACGAGTCGGATGTGGGCTGGCGCGACCACCTGGACGTCGCAGGGGCGAGCGTCGAGGATTTCCTGGACGCGCGCGCCGGTGTTAAACATCGTGGCCAGCATCACGTAGTCTCGGCGCCCGTCACCCGTGGTCCGATCGATCGTGAGCAGCGCGGCTTGGATCTCGGAGTACTCGAGATATTCGACGACGCGGGCGGCGCTGCGCTTGAACGGGATTGCGAGGACGCGCTGACAGTGCTCAAGGTGCTCGGGATGCACACTGGCGACAAACCGGAAAAACGCGTGAACGGCCGCGAGGCGAACATTCCGGGTCGAGGACCGATTGTGCCGGGTCTGCTCGGTGTCATTCAGAAAGGCGATGATGACGTCCGGAGTCAGGATCCCGAGATCCAGCTGGGCCACCGACTGACCGCCGTGTGCCGCGGCAAACCGAAGCAGGAGAGCGAGGCTGTCGCGATAGCTGCGGACGGTGTGCGGACTGGCCCCGCGGATCTGAGGAAGGTGCTGCGTGAAAAATCCGCGCAGCGCGCGCGCGAGCGTCGTGATCGCGACGGGCATCATCGGCGATCTCCGGCGGGTGGAGCGGTGACGAGCGCACCGCATGTCCGAAGGAATCGCAGATTGGCGGCTTCCGCCAGGGCCGACACAAAGGGCAGGTAATACGCCGTCGACACCGGCGACACGTGGCCCATGTACGTCGAGAGACACGGGAGCTTCGCTTGCGGATCAACGCCGCTGCGATACCAGCGGAGCAAGGCGTGCACGGCGAAGGTGTGCCGCAAGTCGTGCACGCGTGGCCGTGCGCCAGTCGACGTCCGAATATTTGCCGCGTCGAAAAGGGCGTCCACACCGCATCGGAGCGCCTCGCCGGTGTATGGCCGTCCTCCGCGCCGGGACCGATTCCAGATCAACGCACTGTCTGCCGCGATCGGGAAGCCGCGCTGTCGCCGCGCCAGCAGATAGGCTGCAAGCTCGCACTGAGCATCGCGCGATAGAGGCAGCAGGCGCGACTTGTGGAATTTGGACTCGCGCACGAGCAGCGTCTGGTCACGGGAGTCGTAATCGCCAACGGTCACCCGGCACCGTCATCAGCCGGCACATGCGCTCGTCCTTCTCAGCCAGTTCCGTCAATTCGGCATCGGCGCTGGCGATTTGCGCACTGAGGGTTTCGAGCACCACGAGGAGCCGCTCCAAATGCGCTGGAAGACCCTCCGAGTCTGCTAACAGCGTGCGTCGCACTTTCTTGGGCAAGCTGTCCGGCGTCGCCCGAAGGGGCCCGACACGCGACCGCACATAACTGCGAACGCGGCTGACGAGCTGCGTGCGCGCTTTGATCAGCGCCTCTCGAGAGACGCAGATCGCTTTCACCTCCTGGCTGCTCACCGAGGGAATGTGCACGGACGGGAGATTGATCCGACACGACGCTTCGCTCAGCGTCCGGGCATCTCGCACATCGTTTTTTAGTCGTCGTTGTCCGACACCCAGCGAACGCACCAAAGTCGCTGCGACGATGCGCACCTCGTGTCCGTGCCGTCTCGCAACAGTCGCGATCCGAAATGCCTCCGTGCACGTCTCCATCACCACGCGAGCAGGTGGCCGATTCCTCAGCACTCCCTCAAGCTCACGGGTCGCGCACCGCGTTTCCTCGATGATGTCGCCGCTCTCGCCGCGAACGCACACCTGGCTATCGCGACTGCCGAGATCGATACCGATATGGTCCATGCTCGGTCTCCTCTCGCGCCCACTATCGTCGATGGAGCCTCGCCACTTCATCCTTTCTGATCAAGCGCAGCGCGCGGCTGGCGGAGCTGAAGCGACGCATCAATCGGTCGCCGCAGCTCACGTTCAAGGCATCAGGCACGCACCTGACGCAGGAGACCGGCAAAAACAAGTACACGTTCGGTCTGCTCTTCGATCAGGGCTTTTTCAGCGACACGGACGTGACGGCGAACCTGCTCTATTCGGTTGTGGACGACGTGCGCCTCGGCCCCGCGAATCTGTTTCAGGTGAAGCAACTCGGACTGAATGCGTCGCTGACGTCGAAGTTCGCGCGCGACGCGATCGTCAAGGGGCGGACCATCGACTGGACCAACGGCGCCACGGCAACCGTATTCACCAACGCATCGACTCTGCCGATCGACGTGCAGAACACGTGGAGGCTCTTCACGAAGTTCGAGATTCCGTTGACCGATGCAGCGACGATCCCGATCTCGGTCGTGTACACGAACGATAAGAACGAACTGTCCAAGACTCAGTACATGACGGGCTTCGTCGGCATCACGTACGACTTCTCGGCAGTGTCGAAGTTATTCAAGCCGCACGGATGACCATGGACCGGACGTCCGTGTACATCGTTTTGGGGACACGATCGTTCTTGCGATCTTCGATGAACGGGAGGAAGAGCCGGTGAACGTTTCCAGCGCTCCAGCATCGGGCAACGCCGACAAACCGCGAGACACGCCGGTTGAGGGATATGGTCTGGCCGCTTTGTCGACATACCTGGTCGGTCTGACGATCCTGATCGCCTTCGTCATCTGGAAGAGCATCCCGTCATGCGATCCCGAGGGCTTCATTGCGACCCGGCTCGCGCCGGCGCAGGCGCTCTCGACGGGCGGCGAGAAGCTGCGGATTTTCGGTGAGGGATTCGCACGTGACGTGAGGGTCCGCGTCGGCGACAAGATCGCGCCAGCGGCGGTGATCAGTCCGTTCGAGATCGACGTGACTGCGCCGCCGCAGCCGCCCGGCCGGGCGACGGTGACCGTCAGTCAAGTCGGATTTCCTCCGGTCGATGTCCCGGGCGGGCTCGAATACGTGTCCGGCGGTCCAGTCGTGCGCAGCATCGTCCCCCTTCAGGCGTTGACGGTCGGCGACGAACCGCTGCGAATCCTGGGAGATCGATTCAAGGGCGACGCTCGCGTCAAGATCGGCGCGCTCGATCCAGTGCCGGCGCTGTTCGTGAGCCCCGTGGAACTGGTCGTCCGCACGCCGAAGCATCCCCTCGGCGTGGTCGACGTCGTGGTGTCGCAGGGGAGCGAGTCGAGCTCGTTCCCGGGCCGGCTGCAATACGTCGACACGCGGACACCGGCGACCGCCGCGCCGCCGGCGGCGCCTGTCCAGATCGGCGCGATCGATCCGCCCAGCGCGCAGGCGTGGGGCGGAGAGGCCATTACGATTACAGGAACAGGATTCACGAGCGAGACCACGGTCCGCTTCGGCGGCGTGCCGGCCCGCGCCGTCAGCGTAGACGGTTCGCGGTTCATCACCGCTATCACTCCGATGCATCCGCCCGGGGCGGTCAGCGTGATGGTCGGAAACGACGCGTCTGTGAGCGCTCTCGACGGCAAATTCACCTTCGTGTGTCCGGCGGCGCCCGACAGGACGATGGTCCTGATCGTACTCCTCGCCGGCGCGCTCGGCGGCCTCGTGCACGCGCTGCGCTCGTTGTACTGGTACGCCGGCGAACAGAAGCTGGTCGTGAACTGGGTGCCGATGTATCTGCTGCTCCCGTTCGCGTCCGCAGCCCTCAGCTTCGTCTTCTATCTCGTGATTCGCGCCGGGCTCTACCAGCCGACGGCGGGAACGAACTATCTCCTCGTCGGCGTCGCGGCGCTCGTCGGCATGTTCAGTACGCAGGCCAACGAAAAGCTCAAGGCGATTGCCGAAGGAATCTTCAGCAAGGCGCCGCAGGGCGCGAACGCGGCGCCGGCCGCCGACGGCGCATCCAAGGCCGGCGCGCCCACGATCTCCGGCATCAAGCCCGGTTCCGGCCCGCTCACTGGCGGCACGGTGGTGACAATCATGGGCTCCGGATTCACGCCGCAGTCGGTGGTGCGATTCGACCAGACCGTTTCGTCAAGCGTGACCCACGTCAATGCGACGACGCTCAAGGCGGTCGTGCCGCAGCGCGGCAGCGCCGGTACCGTCGACGTAGCCGTCAAGACAGGCGACAAGGAGGTCGTGAAGGAGAAGGCCTACTCCTACACGATCCCGAAGGGCTCGATCACCGACGTCAATCCGAAGATCGGCACGCCGGCGGGCGGAACGAAGATAACGATCAAAGGGACGGCGTTCGCCGGGGACGTCGCGGTCTCGTTCGGAGAAGCCCTGGGAACCGCGCCGAAACTCCTCGATGGATCAACCATCGAGGTCACCTCGCCGGCTCAACCGGCGGGCAAGATCGATCTCCGCGTCGACGCAGGTTCGGACCTGATCGCCGTCGCTGCGGGCGCGTTCGAATACAAAGCGTGACGCGGAATTCTGGTCCTCGTCGCCGCTGGTGATCTGGCACTTTGCGACGGCCGGCGGGTCATCCGCCGATATAATCGCAGCCGCGGGAGGAGGACCCATGAGATCGACCGGTCTGTCCACTGCGATCGCCGCCACTGCGCTCACGGCCTTTCTGGCGACGCCCGCTGGCGCGCAGTGGCTCCACTACCCAACTCCGGGAACCCCGCGTCTCGCCGACGGCACGCCGAATCTTTCCGCGCCCGCGCCGCGAACCGCGGACGGCAAGCCGGATCTCTCCGGCATCTGGCGAGGCGCCGGCCCGCTCTATCGCTTCAACATTGCTGAGGACCTCAAGACGGAGGACGTTCAGCCGTGGGCGGAGGCGCTCTTTCTGCAGCGCGTGCGCGACTCGCGCAAGGACAGTCCGCTCACACGATGCCTGCCCGTCAGCGTGCCGTTCCACAATTTCTTCAACCTGACGCAGATCGTGCAGACGCCGGGCTTCATCGTGATCCTGTACGAATCGCCGAACAGCCCGCGTCGCATCGTCTTCACCGACGGCCGCGAGCTCCCCACAGATCCGAACCCGACATGGCTGGGATACTCGGTTGGGCGATGGGAGGGCGACACGCTCGTCGTGACGACCGCGGGATTCAACGACAAAGCGTGGCTCGACAGCGGCGGACATCCGCAGACCGAATCGCTTCGCCTGACGGAGCGCATGCACCGTCGCGACTTCGGCCACATGGATCTCGAGATGATTCTCGACGATCCGAAAGTGTTCACCAGGCCGGTCACGATCAAACGCGAGCGGCTGCTGGCTCCGGATACCGAGCTCCTGGAAGACGTCTGCGAGAACGAGCTGGACAGGGCACATCTCTCGGGCGACACGGGGATCCGATTGAGCCCGGCATTGCTCGCGACGTATGCGGGCACCTACGAGCTGCCGTCAGGACGCGACGTCGTCGTCACGGTCACCGGCGACCTGCTGTTCGTGCGCGGCTTGAACGAACCGAAACTTCCGCTGCTCGTGCAGTCGGAAACTCAGTTCATGTCCACCGCGAATCCGACCGGCTTCGAGTTCATCAAGGACGCACAGGGTCGCGTCACGCATCTGATGGTGCGCGGAGCGGCTGGAGATCAGAAGGCGGTGCGCAAGGGCGCCGCTCCGCCCGAGCGACGGTGATCGATCAGGTTGCCCGCTGCGCGGGAGCGCAACGACCTTCATCAGCTGGCCGCAGATCCCGTCTGGCTGCAAGCCGCCGGCGATGCGCTGAGGAAATTGGTTGAGGAGGAAGGCGGTAACCTTCCCCACTAATATGATCCGATAATGCCGGGCGAAGTTCAAGACTGTTTCTTCGCCCGCGTCGCCCGTATCATCGGCGGCTCATGTCGAAGCACGCCGATCCTCGCCGTCTCGACAGACAGCCCCCCGAGTCGACCAGCGCGCTGGCGCGCCTGATCGACACGCCGTACCTCGCGGAGGTCGTCTCGCGCCTCACACCCGAGGTCCTGCACCAGGTCATCCGGCACCACGGCCTCGACGCCTGTGGCGCGCTCGTCGCAGCGGCGACGCCGCAGCAAGTCACGGCCATCCTCGATCTCGATCTGTGGCGCCCGACAGCCGCGGGTGGCTCTGAGCAGTTCGATGCCGCGCGCTTCGGTGCATGGCTCGAAGCGCTGATGGAAGAGGGCGAAGCCGTCGCCGTGCGCGTGATCGCGGAGATGGACGAGAGCCTCGCGGTCGCCGGGCTCTCACGCTACGTGCGCGTGTTCGACCCCGGGGTCTTCGAGCCGGCCTTCTCGAGCGACGACGAGCGCGAGTGGAATGGCCCACAGGCGTCCGACGACTGTGAGTGCGAAATCGGCGGCTACCTGATTCGCGCGCGCACCGCAGATGCGTGGGATGCCATCGTCGGCCTGCTCATCACGCTCAGCGCGGAGCGCCCTCGCGCATTCCATGCGCTGATGTGTGGCTGCCGGGATTTGTCCAACTCGACGCCGGAGGAGGACGGCCTCGACGATCTGCTGCTGGCGCCGGAGCAGGCACTGCACGACCTCGCACTCGAGCGCGAACAGCGGCGCACGCAGCAGGGCTACGTGTCGGCAGAAGACGCGCATGCATTTCTCCGGACGGCGCGGCAGCCGGCACGCCGCGAACTGGCGCTGTCGATGAATCCGATCGCCGTCGCGTATTTCCGCGATCTGAACCAGGCGATCGCTGCAACGGACGAACCGGCGCCGCGCGAAGATCGGCCCGCCGCCGCAGCGGTGCCGGACGCCGAGCTTGCGGCCTCGCTCGACGTGGTCGCCGAAGTGATGGCCGAGGCCGGCATCGCATCGGCGCCGCGCGCGCTGCTCGGACCGGGCGAGGCCGCCGCTGCGCGCGTCGCGCCGCTCGAGCCGCTGATGGAGCACGTCCTCGCGGCGCAGCCCACCGTGTACTTCGCGCGCAATCAGGAGCTGACGTTCCTGGCGAACGCGCTCCTGACCGGTTGCTCGGTGTACACGCGCGCGCTCACGATCCAGGAAGCGTGGGACGTAGCGGTCGGCGTCTGCAATCTCGGCCTGGACGGCGCGCCGACGTCAGAGGCATACCTCGTCGAGCACGATCTGATCGCCGCGTTCGAAGCGGGCTGGCGGCTGCTGCACGAAGAGGTCAGCCTATTCATCACCGATCGCCTGATCGCAACACTCGCGGAACTGCGCACGGTCGACGGCGACGTGCAGCGCGATCTCGATCGCCTGCGGCGCGAGCTGCAGCGCGAGCGCGGCGCTGGGACTGTGTGGCGCGCGGCGGAGTCGCTCGAGGTGATCGCCATTCTCGACACGCCGGCCTGGGCGTGCTTGTGCGGGCTGCTGAGCGAGTGTCCGGTCGTCCCCGACGCGCTGGCGGCAATCCTCGACGGCCGCGCCAGCGCCGTGAGCGCGACAGCGTTCGCCTGCTTCACCACGCGCGCGCAGATCGATCGCGTGCATGAGTTCGGCGGACGGCTGCGCGATCTGGTGCTTCAGTGACGACGGCTGCACGCCGTCACCATCCAGCAGCCAGCGGTGAAGCGCACCTCGTCCTGTGTGAAAATTCGGCCCAGTGCGGAGCCGACTCTTGCGCCGGTCTGGCTGTGGGCCGAAGGACCCACAGCCATCAACGACCCTATTCTTCGTCTCGGGAGGCGACGGGCAGAAACATTGCCGCCTGCTCGTTGCTGCAGGTCGGGCTGCAGCCGCCGTTGAACGAACCGATTTGCTTGTCGACGCCGCCCGGAATTGTGACGCCGTGGGTCCGCACGACGAGATGAATTTCGGCCGCCAGACCGTTCCCGTGCTCCAATCCGTGTCCAAGCTGTACGTCCAATCCCGTTGGAAGCGCGCCAGCGTCGAGATGCGCACTGACGTTGCCGCTGTCGCCCAGTCCCGTCACAAAGCCTGCCGCATAGAACACCGAAGCTCGGGCCGCAGGGTTGCTCAGATCATCCGGGCCGCATCCACCGACGCACCCGGACGGATTGTTGAACACGACCCACCACACGGTGTAGGACGAGTTCATGTTCAAGCCGCTCGTCGCAATACGCATCTCAACGCGCTGTCTGCTTCTGAAGAGCGTCGCCCCGCCCGGTTTCAGAACCGCCGCATTGCCGAACATGAAGATGTTCGCGGTCTGGTAGGTCCGCGAATCGTTGCCGTCCGCGAACGCTGGCGTGGTCGCAAGGCATGCAGCGATCGTGAGTGCACGTAAAGATTTGACTCGCATACTCAGCCTCCTCTCAAACAACGAGTACCGTTGACCGTCGCGGCGTACGTTCATCGATCCGAGTCGTCGTTGCGTTCCGCCCGAGGCGGCCAATGCTTCTTTCTTCCATGCTCATCGACCACGAGGGACCGCGTACCCGGAGGCAGAACCTGAAGCGTCTTCAGGAATTCGATCACGCAGTCCTGCTCGTACTGACTCAGCGCTTCGAACGCAACCCGGGGCGCCTTGGCCTCGCCGTCGTGCGCCCTGACTGCCTGCCGGAGCGTTGTGAACATCCCGTGGTGAAAGAACGGCGGCTCGTTGGCGGTGCCCCACAACTTGCGCGTGAGGAACTTTCCGTTCCCGGCAAAGAATGCCGGGGATCCCGCTGGCTGATTCATGTCGAGCGCCTCGATGTTGGGATCGCCGGGCAGACCGGTGGTGATGTCGTGCAGCTTCAAGTCGGTGTACGCAGGCACCATCACGACGCCATGTGCCGGTTTCAGCCGTGGGCTCGGTAATTCATCGCTCGCGAGATCGACAGCGAGCGTTGCGGCCTGGCCGACCGCCAGATTGGGTCCCTGTGGCGGTAAGGCCGGATTGAACGGATTCGGTTCTGTGAAGATCCACCCCTGGCGGTCGAGCGGCAGCGCCGGAATGTGGCACGTCGCGCAGCCAATCGAGCCAAACCGGTTTTCCCCGACCA
Source organism: Vicinamibacterales bacterium (assembly GCA_035315685.1). GTDB lineage: Bacteria > Acidobacteriota > Vicinamibacteria > Vicinamibacterales > CAVVIG01 > QHWK01. Next base: position 10,398 of record DATFXR010000010.1, read on the forward strand.
GCACTGCCGCTTCAATCTCCGGATCGTTTGGAATCACTCGGCCGGGCACGGCCATCGTCGCTTGAAAGATCGATACGGCCGTGACATCGGCGCGGGTCATCTCGTTCTTGACGCCGTCACCGTCAGGATCCGTATCGAGGCCGAAGCGCTCCGTCGTTTGAATCCCGTGATGATGATTGAAGGCGTTGTTCGAAAATTGCCTGATCGAGACGACATTTCCCGCCTGGTGAAAGGGACGGATGATCAGGCTCGGCGGATTCGCGGGGCCGCTTGTCGCGAGGCTCGGTGCGGCGATGCCCTTCACGCCGGTTGTGATCCAACGACCGTCCGCCGTGCGGGTGATGACCCCGAACGAGATTCCTTTCGAGACGAGCGGACGCGACGCGCCCGGCGCCGTTGAGTCCCTGATTGCCTGAAGGTCTTCTGTCATTTGACGCGCGAGCATTTCGATGTACCCGGACCCGAACAGGCCAAGAGTCGCACGCGAGTTCGCGATCGATTGCAGCCGTGAGGGCGCACCAATCTCGTTCATTTCCCCATGGGTGGGCGTCATGTCGGCAGTGTCGAAGGTCGCGAAATCGAACCGCTGACCGAGAACGAAAACGTTCGCGACGATGTCGCCACCGCCGCCAGCGACACCGAACGGAAGGTTGTGACAACCGGCGCACGAATTCGCATCCGGCGCCGAGATACGGTTGAAGTTTCTCGGAAATTCCAGTGGGCTGGTCGGATCGCTCAGTGTCGCCCCGGTACCCTTGGTGAACGGCCGGCCGCCGCCTTCTTCGATCGTCCACACCGCTGTAAACAGCCGTTGTCCGTGATCCAACAGATCACGCAACGGGATGGAGAATTCCTCGCCGTCCTGCAGGTGACGCGCGATAGCGACTTCGCGCCCGATAGATGGCTGGGAATGTACCGTCGAGAGCGCGGCGAGGCAGACGACACCGACAACGCCGAGCGCACGAAGAAACGTTCGCATACGCCCCCCGATCTGAATTGGCTGCCGGTCTGCGCCTGCGTCCCTAGAGGCGGAATCGGGCCGTGAAAACGGACACGATGCGAGGTCCGGTTAAAATGCGGCCATCTTGAGGCCGACCCACGAAGTGACGGGACTGCTCAGAGCCTGGCGCGACGGCGACCAGGCGGCCCTGGAGGCGCTGATGCCGCTCGTCCACGACGAGTTGCGGCGCATCGCCCGCCGGTGTTTGAACGGCGAACGGGCGAACCACAGCGTGCAGACGACAGAGCTGGTCAACGAAGCCTTTCTCCGGCTGGTCGACGTGCAACAGGTCGACTGGCAGAGCCGTACGCATTTTCTGGCGTTGTCGGCGCGCTTGATGCGGCGCGTGCTCGTCGACTACGCGCGGGCGCGGGGTGCGGACAAGCGCGGTGGCGGCGCCGTGCACGTCACCCTCGACGACGCGACGGTCGGCGGCGCGGCGCCGGCCGCGGACGTGGTCCGGCTGGACGATGCCTTGAAGGCCCTCGCCGCCCTCGATGAGCGCAAGAGCCGCGTCGTCGAGTTGCGGTTCTTCGGCGGGTTGACCGTCGACGAGACGGCCGCGGCGCTCGAGATATCGTCGAAGACCGTGCTGCGGGACTGGGAGTTCGCGCGGGCGTGGCTGCACCGGGAGGTCGGGGGAGGCCAGGGGTGACGCCGGAGCGGCTGCGCGCGATCGAAACGCTTTTTCACCAGGCTCGAGAGCAGCCGCCGGCAGAGCGTGATGCGTTTCTCGCGCGCGCGTGCGCGGACGATCCCGCGCTGAGGCGAGAAGTCGAATCCTTGCTCGCGCAGCCGCGGGGCGCGCTCGACGCGCCAGTCGGCGCGCTCGTCGCCGACCTCGCGGCGGACGGGCTGCTCACTGGACGTCGGCTCGGTGTCTTCGAAGTGCAGGGGCTTCTGGGCGTCGGGGGAATGGGCGAAGTGTACCGCGCGCGGGACACACGGCTGGGCCGTGCGGTCGCGATCAAGATCCTGCCGCCTGCGTTCAAGGACAACGACGACCGCCTGGCCCGGTTCGAGCGCGAAGCGCGGGTGCTCGCGTCGCTCAATCATCCGCACATCGGGGCAATCTACGGCGTGGAGGATGCCGACGACGTCAGCGCCCTCGTGATGGAGCTCGTCGAGGGTGAGAATCTGGCCACGCGGTTGGCCCACGGTGCCATGCCTGTCGACGAGGCGCTGGGCATCGCGACGCAGATCGCGGAGGCCCTCGAAGCGGCGCACGAGCAGGGCGTCGTCCATCGCGACCTGAAGCCTGCGAATATCACGGTGCGCACGGATGGCACCGTGAAGGTGCTCGATTTCGGCCTGGCGAAGGCGCTCGACTCGAGCGGGTCTGCGCGCTCCAATCCGGCCGCTTCACCGACGATCGCTGTTTACACGACGCAAGCCGGCGTCCTTTTCGGTACGGCTGCATACATGCCGCCGGAGCAGGCGAAAGGCAAGAGCGTCGACAAGCGGGCGGACCTGTGGGCGTTTGGCTGCGTCCTGTTCGAGATGCTCAGCGGGCGCCGACCGTTCGAGGGCGAGACGATCTCCGACGTGCTGGCGAAGGTCATCGAGCGCGACCCGGATTGGACCGCGCTGCCCGGGACGACGCCACCGGCGATTCAAAAGCTGGTGCGCCGCTGCCTGGAGAAAGACCCGAGGCGGCGGCTCGACTCCGCGGCCGTGGCGCGGTTGGAGATCGAGGACACGTTGGCCGCGCCGGCGAGCGGCGTTCCCGGGAGGGTCGTCAGCCGTGGCGAGCGGTGGCCGCCGGGGGCGCTTGTTTCAATCGGGGCGCTCGCGGCCATCGTCGGCGCGATCGTGACATGGGCGGTCATGCGACCCGCTCGGGCGCCGGCGCCGGCCGTGAGCCGGTTCGCCATCACCCTGCCGTCGACAGAGTCGCTCGCGTTCAGCATCAACGATCGCGACGTCACGCTGTCGGCCGACGGAACTCGCATCGTGTATGTCGCCGGCGATCGGGCGCAGTTGATGGTGCGTGCGCTCGACAAGCTCGAGGCCACGCCCGTCCCCGGCGTTGAGAACGCACGTGCGCCGTTTCTATCGCCCGATGGCCGGTGGATCGGCTTCTTCGAACGACTCGACGAAGGGGTGACGACCGGCCCAGTCGGCCGTGGCGTCCTCAAGAAGGTGTCGACGAGCGGCGGTCCGCCCGTCGTGATCTGCACGGTGAACGGCGGATCGCGGGGAGCGAGCTGGGCGGCGGACGACACGATTGTCTTCGCAACGAGCGATCGTTCTACCGGCATCCTTCGCGTCGCCGCCAGCGGCGGCGAACCTGAAGGGCTGACCAAGCCCGAGCAGGCCCAGCGCGAACGCGCCCACGCGTTTCCGTCCATGCTGCCAGGCGGCCGCGGTGTGCTCTTCACGATCGTCCTGCCCGACGATCCCGTCGACCGCCAGATCGCCGTCCTCGACTTGAAAACCGGCGAGCAGAAGACGCTGATTCGATCCGGCGGCCAGGCGGAGTATATCGACAGCGGACATTTGATCTACATCGTCGGCGGCGCGCTCTGGGCTGTCCGCTTCGACCTGAGGACGCTGAACGTCCTTGGCGACGCGGTGCCGCTCACCGAACGGGTTCTGACGCTCGGTGCGGCCGACTTCGCGATCTCGCGGAGCGGGGCGCTGGTCTACGTGCCGGTCAGCGTCGGCGAGGCTCGGTCCCTGGTATGGGTGACCCGGCAGGGCGCCGAGCAGCCGATTGCCGCCCCGCCGCGCGCATACATCGGCGCGCGGCTGTCGCCGGACGACACACGCGCGGCGCTGCAAATCCACGATCAGAAAAACGAGATCTGGACGTGGCAGTTCGCGCGCGAGACGCTGATGCGCCTGTCGTTCAGCCCGACTACGAGCCTGGGCAGTTCCTTCCCCGTGTGGACGCCTGACGGGCGACACGTCATCTTCGGTTCAGGGCGTGACGCGCCGATGTTTACGAGACCCTATTGGCATGCCGCCGACGGCAGCGGCGGCGATCAGCTGCTGGGGAGCGGCAGTCGACCGACGAGGCCGGTATCAATCTCGCCAG
>DATFXR010000011.1:0-7985 GCA_035315685.1 Vicinamibacterales bacterium
CTCCGGCAGCGCGGTGTCCTCGCCTTCGACTCGCAGCGGCGGGCGCTCGCGATTCGCGGTGACACCTTCGACGCGCGCCGGATCGGCGACGTCACGATGCATCCGCAATGGCAGCGCGGCTCGATTCGCAACGACGTCGCACTGCTGCAGTTGGAGCGCGGCGATCCGCTGATGCCGCTCACGATCGGCGGCGCTGACGAGTTCGCACGACTGCAGCGCGGCACGGCGCTCGCGTCGTTCGGCTTTCCCGCGGTCGCAACCGACCCGGTCCGGCCGCGCGGACGGCTTTCCGTCGACGTCGTCGGGGACGTGCGCGGCGACTACCTCGTGGCCGGCTTGGCGATCGCGCCAGGCACGAGTGGCAGCCCGGTGTTCAACGAGGCGGGATCGGTCGTCGCCATCGTTGCGGGCGGCGACTTCGTGACGGGCGAGAACGGCGTCGTCGCTCCGTCAGGATCGCAGGTGAACTGGGCGATCAGCGCGGAGCGGCTTCGCGAGATTCTGCCGCTGCGCTGAGGGAAAGCAACCGCAGAGAACGCAGAGTTCGCCGAGAAATTTCTTTCTGCGTGCTCTCTGCGGTTGCTCTCCCTCAGGCGCCGCGCTTCTTCTTCACGTATGCGCGAACGCGATCGACGATGTCGCTCGCGACGAGCCGAGATTTCTCCTCGAGACGCTCGCGTCCGACGGTGGCATCGAAGCTGACCGTGGCGGGCGGCGGCATCGGAACGCTGTCGCCGAATTTCGGCGCCTCTCCGGTCAATTCGATTTGATACGTGCGCGTGTTGAAGGTCTGTCCAAACTGGCGCGCCGCCTTCTCGTCGAGTACGTCGGCGATGGCGCCGATGGCGACGTCCGCTCGATTCGGCGACGTCACGACGCGGAAACCCGCCTTCTCGAGGGCATCGTCGACTGCGGCGCGCAGCGACGCGCACACGTCGGGCGCCCCACCGCAGCTGAACACGACGGCGGCGTTCTCCGGAATCGCTGGTGCCGCGAGTGGCTGGGCGCTCGGTCTCGTTTCGCGAGTGGGCGCCGGCGTCACGGTGCGTTGCGATGGAGCATCGACCGACGACGCAGGCGGCGCCGATGCACGGCGCGGCGCATCGGTCGCCTCCGCGGTTGCCGCTCTCGTCGCGGTTGCGATGTTCGCGGGCGGCGTGTTCCTCGCGGCCTGTCGTTCCGTGGTCGCGGCTGCTGTCGCCGCGGGTTGATTCGCGGCAACGGCGGACGGACTGGCGGCAGGGGACACCGCCGTGGTCTGCGGACTCGGCGACGGCGGGGCCGCGGGAGGCTCGCCCGGTTTGCTGGCCTCGGTCGACGGCGGCGGCTGGGCTTGCGCCGACGCGGGTGTCGTCTGCGGCGCATCGGCGGGCGGCGGAATCGTGGCCGCTGTTGGCGTCGCAGTCGCCTGACGACCCGACCACCACAAGTACCCTCCCGCGAGCAACAACAGCACCGCCGCGATTGCGAGCAGCGGTGCAATCGACCCCGAGCTTTGCGCTGGCGGCGAGACCGGCGTTGGCGAGGTCGATATCGCCGGCTGATCGACGGTCGGTTTCGTATCACTACCGGTCTTCACCGCAACCACGGGCGGCGTGCCGGCCGCTGACGCGGCGATCGCGTCAGCCGCCGGCTGCGACGCAACGATCGACGAGGACTCGACCGTCGCGCCGGCCATCGGCGCGTCCACTGGAGGCACCGACGCCGCGGCCGCACGACCCATCGGCAGCGTGACGTCGGCCGCCGTTGCGCTGAGCGCGGCGGACGCGCTGTTCAGCGCGGCCGCAAACTCGTCGGCTGTCTGAAACCGTTGCGCGGGATCTTTTTCGAGGCAGCGCAACGCGATCTCCTCGAGCGCCGCTGGCACGGCGGCGTTACGCAAGGAGGGTCGAACGGGACGTTCTTTCAGCTGCTTCACGAGAACGGCCGGCGTCGACTGATCTGCAAACGGCACCTCGCCGACGAGCATCTCGTAGAGGATGATGCCGAGCGCGTAGACGTCGCTGCGCGCGTCGACTGTCCTGCCCTCGATCTGCTCGGGCGACATGTAGTACGGGGTGCCGAGCGCGCTGCCGGCGCTCGTCAGCTGCGTCGATTCGTCGAACGTCTTGGCAATGCCGAAATCCACCAGCTTGGCGAGCTCGCTTCCGTCCGGACCGGTCGCCAGCATGATGTTGTGCGGCTTCAGATCCCGGTGGACGATGTTGTGCCTGTGCGCCGTGGCGAGCGCGCTGGCGACCTGGCGAAGGATCGAGATCGTGCGGCTCAGAGGGATCGGACGACCCGCCTGCATCAGCGACTTCAGGCTCGGGCCGTCGATGTACTCCATCGCGATATAGAGCGTTCCGTCCGGCGTCTGGCCGAGGTCATATACCGACACGATGTTCGGATGATTGAGCGCGGTCGCCGCGCGCGCCTCGCGCTGGAAGCGGCGGACGATTTCCGGCGACGCGACGATCTCCGGCCGAATGAGCTTGATGGCGACGGTCTTGCCGAGCATCACGTGAGTCGCGCGGTAGACGGCGCCCATGCCGCCCTCGGCGAGCAGCGCATCGAGACGATACTTGCCGTCGAGGACCTGCCCCGCGTGCGACGGCGTCGTCATCGCGTGTTCCAGCACCGAGCCGTCGTCAGGGCACATCCGCACGGTGCTCGGAAACTTCTTCCCACACTGCGGGCAGCTCGTCAGCGATTCGTCTGTGCTCATGGGCTGCATTGTATCGCTCTTGATCAACGTCGCCGGCGTCCGATCCGAACGTGCTGACCGAACCGCCGGACAGAATTGATGTGAAAACCCGTGCGCGCGCGCGCCAATCAGCGCACGCGGCGGATACGATCGATGATCGCGGTCGTCGCATACCCGCTTTCAATCGGGACGCGAACGATTCGTCCGCCGCGCGCCGCCACGATATCGCGGCCGACGATGGCGTCTTCTGCCCAGTCGTCGCCTTTGACGAGCACGTCGGGCTGGAGCGCCGCGATCAGCTGCCACGGGGTGTCCTCGTCGAAGACCACTGCCGCGTCAACGCAGGCGAGCGCGGCGATCAGTTCGGCGCGTTCGTCCTGCGTCGTAATCGGCCTCGACGGTCCCTTGATCGCACGAACCGAGCGATCGGAGTTGACGCCGACGATCAGCAGGTCTCCCATCGCCCGCGCATGTTGCAGATAACGGACATGGCCGGGGTGCAGCAGGTCGAACACACCGTTGGTGAAGACGACGGTCTTGCCGCGGGCGCGGACGTCGGCGACCAGCGCGACCGCTTCAGCGATCGTCACGACCGCTCTTGAATTGCACGCCCGCGGAGAAGGACCAGCGGTGGCGCGGCCGATAAATGCCGACATCGTGGATGCGCGACTTCACCCGAAAGGTGTAGAGCAGCCGATGGTAGTCGAACGGATAGCCGTCACGCTTGTGGACGGCAACGTCGACCTTGTAGGTGCCCTCGACGAGCTCGAGACTGTCGATCGCGAAAGTCGCTTCAGCATCGCCGGTCAGCTGCTCCGGCGTCATTTCCTCGAGGTAGGTATTCGTTCCGTAGCAGCAGACGCCATCAGCGTTGAAGAGACCGACGCCGAACACGAAATCGTCGGCCGGCTGAGCCGCCCGCACCTTCACACGAATCGACATCGGATCGCCGGAGTGAAAGACGAATGTCGTCTGGCCGCTTCGATCGACGAACGCGACGTCGGTGATCTCGATCTCGCGCGATCCCCAGCGCCCTTCGACCGCGCGCGGACGGTCCGCAGGCGGCTCGGTTGCTGTGTCAGGCTGGCCGGATTGAAACACGTCGGCGGTCGGGTCGGCCGGGCCGTCGGCCGCCGGCACCGCCTCACCGACGGCACGTGCCGCTTCGGAAGCGAGCAACTGCTCCTCGCCTTTTTCGACCTTCGTCAAGTACGCGCCGACGACGCGCAGCGGATCGCCGCAGGTCATGGCGTGCCCCTCGTCGAGCCACAGCGCCTCGTCGCAGAAACGCTCGACGAGGTTCAACGCGTGGGTCACCAGGAGGATCGTCTTGTTGCGGCGGCGGAACTCGGCGAACTTGTCGAGGCACTTGTGCGTGAAGCCTTCGTCACCGACGGCGAGCACCTCGTCGACCAGCAGGACGTCCGGGTCAACGTGAATCGCGACCGCAAATCCCAGACGTATGTACATGCCGGACGAGTAGGTCTTCACCGGCGCGTCGATGAACTCGCGCAGCTCGGCAAAGTCCACGATGGCGTCGAAGCGCTGCTGGATCTCGCGCTTCGAGAGACCCAGCATGATGCCGTTGATGAAGACGTTTTCGCGGCCGGAGATTTCGGGATGAAAGCCGGCGCCGAGCTCGATCAGCGCGGAGATGCGTCCCTGCACACTCACGGCGCCGCCGGTCGGCTTCGTGATCCCTGCGACGAGCTTCAGCGCCGTGCTCTTGCCGGACCCGTTGCGTCCGATGATGCCGTAGGTCGACCCCTTCGGCACCGTGAACGACACGTCGGTGAGCGCGGGAAACGTGTCGTTCGGCCGCAGATCGCGGAGGATACTCCGCTGCAGTAGCGCGCTCTTCAGCGTCGCGAACCGCTTGCCGCTGTAGCGGCGGTAGACCTTCGAGACGTGCGAGAGCGTGATCGCGGCCGTCACGCTGCCTGGACTCCATTGAACCACCGCGACACGGAGACACGGAGAAAAGCAACCGCAGAGTCCGCGGAACACGCGGAGCTCACCGTCCTGCGGAGACCTCGCCTTCGAGCGCCGTGCCCCGCGTCGCACGCCGCCGCAATGCGGCGGGATCGCCCACGACGAACGGCGAAAACACAACGCCAAAAAATCGGCTGCGTTGCGTTTCCGCCGCTCGTCGCGGGCGATCTGATCGGCCGGCTTCGCCGGCCGACGTGCGACGCGAGCCGTCTCTGTGTCCCTGTGTCTCTGTGGTTATCCGGTCTTCGTGCCTTCGTGGCTTCGTGGGCGGCGGCAGTCACACGGCCTCCGCAAACGAATCGCGCAGGCGATCGAACACCCAGTAGCAGGCGAGGAAGAGCGGGAGCGACGCGGCGCCCAGTGCGAGAAGCCAGCGCCAGTGGCCAATCGGACCGTAGAAGAACAGGATTTCCTGGTAGGAAATCGCGAGATGCGTGAACGGGTTCGCGTTGAACAGCGGCCGGAACTTCTGCACGTTCGCCTGGAAATACGGGTAGATGATCGGCGTCGCGAAGAACCAGAGCGTCAGGACGTTCGCGAGGATGTCGCGGATGTCCCGGAAGTGGACGGCCAGCGCCGCGAGGAGCAGACCAAGGGCACAGGTGAACACCAGCTGCACGAGTACGGCGACCGGAAACCAGAACAGATCCCACGCGTCCGGCGGATGGCGGTACAGCACGAGAAACGCGACCAGGATCACCAGCCCCAGAAAGAAGTGCACCATGTTCGCCAGCACGCTGACGATGGGGAGCACTTCGGCAGGAAAGAGCACCTTCTTGATCAGATTCCCGCCGGCGATCAGCGAGCCCGCCGCGTCCGACAGGGACGAGGCGAACCATGTCCATGGCAGGATGCCGCAGAACATGAACAGGGCATAAGGCCTGGTCTTGGGCTCCTCGTTCGGAATGATCGTCGTGAACACGAACGAGTAGATCAGCAGGAGCAGCAGCGGGTTGATGAACGACCAGAAGAACCCGAACACAGACCCGCGATAACGCGCCTTCAGCTCGCGCGCCACGAGACTCGAAATGAGGCCGCGATAGCGCAGCAGGGTGGCGAGGTTGGAAAGCAATTACGAGCGGATTCTAGCCCGACTCGCGACTTGCAGTCGGATGAGCGCCTTCATCAGCGAAATGCGCGCGCGCTCGAAGTCCATGTCCACCGTCGGCTGGGCCAGGCGCTGCTCGGCGCGCTGCTTCGCGGCCGCGGCGCGCGCGGGATCGATCTCCTCGGGCTTCTCGGCAATCTGCGCGAGAATCGTCACGCGCTCCGGCTGGACCTCGGCGAAGCCGAACGCGATCATCAGGTAATGCTTCTGCTGGCCCTGCCGGTACCACATCTCGCCGGCGCCGAGCACCGCCAGCAGCGGCGTGTGCCCGGGCAGCACGCCGAAGTAGCCGTCCGTGCCCGGGACCTCCACCTCGTCGACGGTCTCGTTGACCAGCGCGCGATCGGCGGACACGATTTGGAGCTGGACGCTGGTCGGCAGTTCCGCCATCACGCCGCCGACGTTCGCTTCTGGAACTTCGCCACCGCTTCTTCGATCGTGCCGACCATGAAGAAGTCCTGCTCCGGGATCTCGTCGTGCTTGCCTTCGACGATTTCCTTGAAGCCGCGGATCGTGTCGCCGATCGAGACGTACTTGCCGTCGAGGCCGGTGAACTGCTGCGCGACGAAGAATGGCTGTGACAGGAATCGTTGCAGCTTCCGCGCCCGTGACACGGTGAGCTTGTCGTCTTCCGACAGCTCGTCGATGCCGAGAATCGCGATGATGTCCTGGAGGTCCTTGTAGCGCTGCAGAATCTGTTTCACCGATCGCGCCACCTGATAGTGCTCATTGCCGATGATGCGCGGATCGAGAATTCGCGATGTCGATGCCAGCGGATCGACCGCCGGGTAGATACCGAGCTCCGAGATCGCGCGCGACAGGTTGGTCGTCGCATCGAGGTGCGCGAAGGTCGTCGCCGGCGCCGGATCCGTATAGTCGTCGGCTGGCACGTAGATCGCCTGCACCGAGGTAATCGAGCCGCGCTTCGTCGATGTGATCCGCTCCTGCAGCTCGCCCATCTCGGTCAGCAGCGTCGGCTGGTATCCGACCGCCGACGGCATGCGGCCGAGGAGCGCCGACACCTCAGACCCCGCCTGCGTGAAGCGGAAGATGTTGTCGATGAACAGCAGCACGTCCTTGCCTTCAGCGTCGCGGAAGTACTCCGCGACCGTCAGCGCCGACAGCCCGACGCGCAGCCGTGCACCCGGCGGTTCCGTCATCTGGCCGTAGACGAGCGCCGCGCGCGATTTGCTCGGATCGTTCACGTCGATGACCTGCGACTCCTGGAATTCGTGCCAGAGGTCGTTGCCTTCACGGGTGCGTTCACCGACGCCGCCGAATACCGACACGCCGCCATGCTTGAGCGCGATGTTGTGGATCAGCTCCTGGATGATGACCGTCTTGCCGACGCCGGCGCCGCCGAACAGGCCGATCTTGCCGCCCTGCAGGTACGGCTCCAGCAGATCGATGACCTTGATCCCGGTCTCGAACATCTTCAGTTCGGTGGACTGGCTCTCGAGGTCGGGCGCCGAGCGGTGAATCGGCCAGTGTTCCTTCGCGAGCACCGGCCGATCGGGGAAGTCCACCGGCTCGCCCAGCACGTTCAGTACTCGGCCGAGCGTCTGCGGTCCGACCGGCACCGAGATCGGCTCGCCGAGGTCGACTACTTTCATGCCGCGCTGCATGCCGTCGGTCGGCTTCATCGCGACCGCGCGCACGCGGTTCTCGCCGAGATGCTGCTCGACCTCGCACACGACGTCGAGCGCCGCGCCGCCGCCCGCGGCCTCCGACGTGATGCGGAGCGCATGGTAGATTTCCGGCAGGTGACCGGCGTCGAACTCGACGTCGACGACGGGCCCGATCACCTGGACGATTCTGCCGACCTGTTGTGTCTGTGTGGCCATAGCTGTCGGGGTTGCGGCCCCCATCTCCTACAGTGCTTCAGCTCCCGAAACGACCTCGATGATTTCGCGGGTGATCGCCGCCTGGCGCACCTTGTTCATGTACAGGGTCAGGCTCGAGATCATCTCGGCGGAGTTCTTCGTCGCGGTGTCCATCGCCGTCATCTGCGCGGCGAAGAACGCGGCGTTCGACTCGAGCAACGCGCGGTACACCTGGACCTCGATGTAGCGCGGCAGCAGCTGGTTGAAGATCTCCTGCGCCGACGGGACGTAGAGGTATCCGATCTGGGATCGTGCGTCGCCGCCGGGCGGGATCGGCGCGACGCTCTCACCGCCGGCCTGGTCCACTTCCGAGCGC
>DATFXR010000012.1:0-32246 GCA_035315685.1 Vicinamibacterales bacterium
CTCACCGCGCGCGTTCGCCGGGCCGAATTTGGCTTTGCCCGCAGGCGCATTGATCCGCCGGATCTCGACCTGATCGATCCCGAGCTGGCGTGCCGCCTTGGCGATCACCGGCTCCATCAGGACGATGCCCTGCATGCCGCCAGGCTGGCTCTGCGCGCGGCGAGGTGGCGTGTTGGACATCGCGGTGACGCCGCGCCAACGCATCGCCTCGGGCTGGAACAGCAGTGACGCGAAGCGCGCGGCCGTGTTGCCGTCGCCCCCGGGGCCGTACGGTCCGCCGTCGACCACGGTGTACATATCGAGCGCGGTGATTCGGCCTTCCTTGGTAAACCCGACCTTCATCCGGCCGTGCAACGCGGGACGCGCGCCACCAATGCCGTGCTCTTCCTCACGACTCACACGCATCTGCACCGGCGTTCCCGTCTTCTTGGCCAGGAGCGCCGGGATGATATCCGTGACCGATCCCGTCCCCTTACTGCCGTAACCGCCGCCGCAGTACTCGCTGATGACCACGACGTTTTCCGGCTCGAGGCTCAACCAGCGGGCCACCGACATGACCGTCTGCACGACGCTCTGGGTCGACAGGTGAATGAACAGCTTGCCGTTCTGCCAGTACGCCATCGACGTGCGACTCTCGAGGCACTGATGGCTCGTATTCGGCGTCGCAAACGTCTCGTCGAGAATGAGCGCCGCCTTCTTGAAGCCGGCCTCGACGTCGCCGTACGACCAGGGTGCGTCGGTGTCCTTGCCGAGCGGTAGACGACCCGCCTTGTACTCAGCTACTTCTGCTGCCGTCCACTTCAGGTCCTGAATCTGCGGAAGCGGCAACGGCTGGCCCGGCACTGGAGCGGGACGAATCCAGACGTTCCCCTCCACACGCGGATTCGCCGCACCGGGCAGCAGCGAGGCGACCGGATCCACACTGAACGGCAGCGGTTCCCACTGAATGTCGATCCGTTCGATCGCTTCAGCAGCCGTGAGCTCGTCGACCGCCGCGACAGCCAGGATCGGTTCGCCCTGATAGAGCGGCTCGTTCGTCAGCGCCTTCTCGCTGTTGGGGTTGGCCTTGATGAGCTGACCCGCGTCATTCACCTGATCCTTGGGACCTGGCACGTCATCGGCTGTCAGAATCGCCTTCACGCCGGGCATGGCTAACGCCGCGCGGGTGTCGACGCTCTTGACACGCGCGTGCGGGTAACGGCTCAGCAGGAGCCGCGCGTACAGCATCCCAGGCACGCGGAAGTCTTCGGAGTACCGCGCACGACCGGTGACCTTCGCGTGGAGGTCAGGGGTTGAGTAGTTCTGACCGACCAGCTTCTGTTCAGCCATCTCGAACCTCCACGCCAGACAGATTCCGCGGGATTGGGTCGCGTCTCGCAGTGCACAGCATATACCCGACAGGCAAGCCAGCTCCCGCAAAATGGCTGCGTCCGATTTGGCAGTTGATAGGTGATGGCAACGCCATGAATGTTTCAGGGCCGACGCGCGTGCGGGCTGTCTGCGTATGCCGTTTGCCTCTGATCTCCTGGTCTCCAGCAAGGTTCTGCCTCAGTCTTTCGAGAGCCGCGCGATCTTGGCCTCGGCGGCACTACGGATTCCGTCCCGGCGGGGACGTGCTCGAAGCGAAAGGTGCCTTGTCTGATCGTTGTCCTCGTTTGCGTGATGGAACCCTGAGCGGTCGTGAGCTCGATCTGCGCGCCCGGCAGGACGGCCCCCGGTCACAACCGCCCCCCCTTTACCAAATCTTCATGTCCACTGTGGCGCTGAACCCGAGGCCTGGCCATAGGGCGCGCGTTCGCGAGGACGATCGACCGCAACGTTCTCTCTGACACAAACGTCAGGATCGCCGAGCGCGCGAGCCGGTAACATCCGACGTGACGGCTAGTACTCGCGATGGGAGGTGGAGCATGAAGACGCCAACGTTCGCAGCAGCGATGCTGATCGCCGCAGGTGCAAATCAGACTGTGACGTTTGACGCGGCTGACGTCGGCAAACCTCCGGCTGGCTGGACCGCGACGCAGACGGGAAGTGGCCACGCGATCTGGGCTGTGGTGCTGGACGACACGGCTCCCAGCAAGCCGAACGTGCTCAAACAATCGGGCCAGGCGACGTACCCCGTCTGTCTCAAGGACGACACGAGCGTGAAGGACGGGTTCGTGGAAGTGAAGTTCAAACCGGTGTCGGGTCGCGAAGATCAGGCCGGCGGACTCGTCTGGCGGGCCAAAGATGCGAACAACTATTACATCGCCCGTGCGAACGCCCTCGAGGACAACGTCACGATTTACCACACGATCAACGGCCGCCGAACGGAAAAGAAGCGCGCGAACATGAAGGTGCCCTCGAACCAGTGGCACACACTGCGCGTCGAATTCCAGGGCAGCCATTTCGTCGTGCGCTTCGATGGTAAGGACGCGCTTGCGTGGGACGATGACACGTTCCGAGAGCCCGGAAGGGTAGGAGTCTGGACGAAAGCGGACAGTGTCACGCTGTTCGACGACTTCTCATACGGTAGTCAGTAGCGCGAAAGAACACGGCCGGCCGGTCAAAATCGCGGTGTAGAATGGCAATCGGCGAGAACGGGTGAAACAAGAAAATCGCGACGATCGCCAATGTCTATCGGGTTCTTCGCAACGGTTGACGGCTTTTGAAAACGGCTGCAAAAACGCCGAAAATCCGCCCTGTGGGTCGGGGGGTCGCCGGTTCGAATCCGGCCATCCCGACCAATTCTCCCCAAAATCGGCAGCACACTTGTAGCACCGAGCCGCCGTGAAACGCGATCGTCCGCGAAGCCGCGCGTCGCGCCGTCGCTTCGCCGCACAATTCTCCGGCAGGCCGGGCCGTTCGCGTTGTAGTCCATCCTTGGAGTCTTTTCTAGTTGAGTTCGAACCGGAGAATCTGTGCGGGCGTGGCCGCACACGTCTCCACCTTTCACGCCGCGCCGCGACCGTTGTGCCACCCCGAGTCTCCTTGCATCGCGAAGAAGTCCGCTATGTGCGCAGAGGCCGATCATCGATCATCGGAGACTTGGTGTGAGCACCGCGGGAGAAGGCGTCCAGCGGATCGGGAAGGAATTGCTGGCTCGAGTGGGGCTACACGTATCACGCGGTCCCGCGAACCGGTTCGAGGCGATGGAGCGCGCCATCGCCGATCTTCGAGCACGCGGGTACGCACCCAGGGCGGTCATCGATGGCGGCGCGAACGTTGGCCGCTGGACCGAGCTCACGCACTCGACGTTTCCCAACGCTGCCTACTTCCTTGTCGAGCCGCAGCCGGCTTGTCTGCCCTTGCTCGAAGCGGTCAAAGAACGTCTCCCGGCCGTCGAGGTCTTCAATTGCGCTCTGACGCAGCCGGGCGTCGACAGCGTCGGCATGGTCGGTTCCGGCAGTGACAGTACGTCCGAGGGCGCGTGGATCCCAACGTCTGGAGAATCGGCAGACGGCCTGCAAGTGAAGGCGGCGACCCTCGACAGCCTGTTCGCGGATCGATTCCAGGTGCAGGATCGCGTGTTTCTCAAGCTGGATCTCGAAGGCTACGAGTACAACGCCTTTCTCGGCGCGACGGAGTTGCTGAAGTGTGTTGAAGTAATTCTTAGCGAAGTCCGCTTCTACGACGTGAGCTGCAGCGGTCACCAGGTCTTCAGTCAGATCGTCAGCCTCCTGCTCTCGCATGGATTCATCGTGTACGATTTCGCGCGACTCGTCGCCAGGCCCCGCGATGGTCGCTTGTTCTTCGGTGATGCGCTGTTCGTTCGCAGCGACAGCGAGCTGGCTGCGGATGTGCAGTGGCGGTAAGCATTTCATGGGCGAACCTCGTCACGCGCAATCTCCGTGCGGCCCGTGCGACGGCTGGGAGCGCGTGGCCAAACGGGTGGCCTGACGTTCCTGGCGCGCGACGACTCGCGCGGAGAGGCGGAGACTGCGCATCATTTGCAGGCGCCGTGGCCGGTTGCGCTTCATGACCCGGTGAAATTCGAACAGCCCCGCCGCGCGGACCTTGGACCAGGGATTTCTCGATGGAAGCTTCGCCAATTCACTCAACTCGAGTTGCGTGAGTAAGAGGCGCGCGCGATTGGCGTCGCCGTGGACGTCTCAGAGACGTTCACATCACCGATGATTTGAGGAGCCTGTCCGACTGGCGCCTTGTTCGCGTGGCGCGATCGCTCGATTGGCGTTTCGCGAACGGGTGATCAGTCGTCATGGAATTCTTCTAAGGCTGCTCCTAATTCCTATCGTCACGCAGAGTCGGTTGTCGGTGCGCGACGATAATTCGGCAGCGATGTCGACGCGGTCTGCAGCGTCTGCGCGTCCGTATTTCAGAGTACAGTCTCGGTCACACGGCGGGTTCAGAATCGTCGCCCAAGGAGGTCCTGCGTGCCTCGTTCGACCACCTTGCTGTTGATCCTGAGTTGCTCGGCCGCGTCAGTCGTCGCCGCATCGAACTGGCGCAGCGCTGCGCATCAGTCATCGCAACAACCTGCGACGCAGGCCGGTGCTCGCGTCGTGGCTCAATGTCCGGACGCGGTAGAGAATCCGCTGCCGCTACCCAGCTCCATGTCGCCCGACGACTTCCACGTCAAGCTGCTGGCGTTCGTCCAGAACCGCGAGTACGTGAAGCTGCGCTGGTGCGTCGACAAGTCCGTTCGCGACACCGGACCCTATGTCTATCAGGAATATCTCGGCACGCATCCAGCCGTTCGCGGCTATTACTCGCCCGGGATCATGACGTGGCTGGTCAACGGACGGATCGACGATGTCCCCGATGGGGCGATGATCGTGAAGGAGATGTACGTGCCCGGGCCGGCAGCGCGCTACGAGGGGCAGTCGCCGACCCCGGAGCGGTGGACGGTGATGATCAAGGATTCGGCAGCGTCGCGCGACGGCTGGTTCTGGGGTGGGTTGTGGAGCCACGATCCGCCGATGCCCGCCCCCAGCGACAGCTACAAGCCGCCGTTCCCGGAGCGCAACGAGGGCTTCGGCCTCACCTGCCTCCACTGCCACGCTTCGTCCGAGAAGGAATCGACGTTTGCGGCGCTGGACAACATCAAAGGGTTTCCCGGAAACCCGCTCAGTTTCTTCGTCGATGCCACCTGGAGAAACCCGCCGCCTCCGGAGTCAAAGACGCTGGAGGATATCTCTCCGGACCATCGCATGCTCCTGCTGCGGCCGAGCAGGCGTGCGATAGAGATGGCCACCCACGCCGAGTTCCTGCGTTATTACCCGGGTGTCTCGACTCCGGACGGAGTACAGCGGATGCCCGCCGAGACGTACGACCACGTCGTGGCCGGCCCGCGCGGCGCCGAGATGTTCATCACGTCAGACGCGTGCATGTCGTGTCACAGCGGCAACGCCTGGTACGGATCAAAGCACACGATGATCCTCGAGAACTACTCGAAGAACCCGGTCAACGTGTCGCCGTATGGTGAATGGCGATGGTCGCCGATGGGCCTGGCCGGCAGGGATCCGATCTTCTTCGCGCAGTTGGACAGCGAGCTGGCGTTCCTCAAGGACCGGCCTGGCGAGCAGCAGGCCATCGTGAACACCTGCTTCCGCTGCCACGGCGTGATGGGGAAACGACAGCTCGACGCCGATCACGGCTACGATCCGGCTTTGCCGGGCAACACGCGCCCCGAGCCCGACTTCAAGCTCGATTGGGTCTACAACACCGACCTCGCGAGCGCGAATTTCAAGTACGGAGCGCTCGCGCGCGACGGCGTCAGCTGCGCCTCCTGCCATCACATCGTCGCGGACAAGACGCCGGCCGGCCAGGATCCGCTCCAATCGTTCCTCGACCACCAGATCACCGGCCAGTTCACCACCGGAAGCGCGCGCGAGATCTTCGGGCCGTTCGAGGACAAGGAGACGTCGCCACATCCGATGAAGGCATCTCTCGACGTCACGCCGAAAAACAGTGACTACGTCAAGAACTCACGCCTGTGCGGCAACTGCCACACGATCAACCTTCCGGTGATGGACAAGAAGTCGGAGAAGCCGTCGGTCGGTCATTCACTCGAGCAGGTGACCTACCTCGAATGGCTGAACAGCGAGTTCCAGACCGACTTCAATCCCGGCCCCAACGCCAGGTCGTGCCAGTCGTGCCACATGTCGACCAGCTACGCGAATGCGGTGAACCAGGTGTCCGTGAAGCAGATTCAGACTGCGATCGCCGATGTCCAGGACGACACCTATCCGGCCGCCGAGCACACCGCGCCGATGGACGAGATCCGCGCGAGGTTCAGGGAGACCGGGTTCGCGCGGCATCAGCTGCAGGGCCTGAACGTGTTCCTGATCGAGATGTTCAACCAGTTCATGACGCCCGATGCGAGCCAGCCGCCGAACCTCTCGAACGACATCCTCGGCGTCCGCAAGAGCGACTTCATGAGCACGCTCGACAACGACCTGCCGAACGCCGTTGCGAATTTCGTCCAGGTGGCCCAGTACGAGACGGCGACGATCGAGGTGGCGCAGCCAGCGGTCGACGCGACCACGCTCTCCACCGAGGTGACGGTCACCAACAAAACAGGGCATCGTTTTCCGAGCGGCGTCGGGTTCCGACGAGCCTTCATTCGATTCGACGTCATGGACGGCGGCGCCACCGATGCCAGGACCAAGCAGCCGAAGATCATCTGGTCCTCAGGCGCCACCAATGAGGCGGGCTTCATCGTCGATGGCGATGGACGGATTCTGGAGAGCGAGTACGTCGGCACGAACCGCGCCCGCAAAGGACCGGCGCAGCCGCATTTCTGGGGCAAGGACCACCCGATCACGTCGTCCAGTCAGGTTCAGATTTACGAGGAGCTGGTCAAGGACGCCGACGGGAACTACACGACGAGCTTCATCCGGCGAAACGAGATCCCGAAGGACAACCGCCTGCTGCCGCGAGGCTGGACGAAGGACGGACCGGCTCCCAGATCGTTCAAGGACGAATTCCTGCACGCGACGTTCCCGGAAGGCGAGGCGGCGAACGACCCGTCGTATCAGAGCGGCAGCGGGACGAGCGTCGTGCGCTATGCAGTCCCGCTCTCGCGTCTGGGGAACGCCGATCGCTCCAAGCTGATGGTGAAGGCGACGTTATATTACCAGGCGATCCCGCCGTATTACTTGACGCAACGCTTCGAACAGGCACCGCATGCGCCGGGCACGCAGCGGCTGTTCTATCTGACGTCCCGCCTGAATACCGCGGGCACGCCAATCGAGGGCTGGAAGCTGCTGGTGGCCGCTACGCCCGCCAGGCCGGTCACGCGCGCTCATTGACAGCAACGTTCGGTTTTGCACGATGAGGAGATGACGTCATGAAGAACTACGTGTTCGGGTATGGTTCCCTCCTCGAAAGGGCGTCGCGGACGCGCACGAACCCGGAGGCCGTAGGCGCCTGGCCGGCGCGCGTCACCGGCTATCAGCGCGGCTGGTTTCATCAGTTCGCCGACAACGTCGGCAGCACCTGTACCTACCTGGGCGCGGAAAAGGTCGCAGGCAAGACCATCAACGGCGTCGTGTATCCCGTCAACGACATTGAAGCCACCAAACAACGGGAAACAGGCTATACAGCGGTTCCCCTCACGACAGACGACATCAAAATGCTGGATGGCTGCCCCCCGTTGACAATTGGCGCCGACGTGCAGGTCTACATCTTCGTCAGCAATCCAGCGTCGATCTCCAAGACCAAGGAACCGACACCCACCTTTCCGATGGTTCAGTCGTACGTCGACATCTGCATCAACGGTTGCCTGGAGTTGGAAGCGCTCTATCGGGAGGTGAACGGTTCGTTCACGAAGGAGTTCATCAGCACGACCACCGGATGGAATGCTTACTGGGTGAACGACCGGATCTATCCTCGCCGGCCGTTCATCTACGCACCCAACGCCAGCGCGATCGACAGGGCGCTGAAGGCCGGAAACGTGCTCCAGTACGTCCAGCTGCACGATTTGGGTGTGCAAATCGCCTAGCGAAGATCTTCAACTCCCGCGAGGAACAGGCGCCGTTGGCGATCGGTTGCGTCACCCGCCGCCAGTTTAGGCGCCTTACCGCCTTCGAATAATCGTCACGTCGACCTGCCGGCGACCGAAACGGCGCGCAGCGGCACAATCGGGGATATACACGTCTATCTGCCGCTTGCGCACGCGAGGACCGGTATCGAGCACGCGATACGATCCGTCGTAAGGTGCCGCACCAGCGATGCGGATGATCGTACCGATCGGCAGGATCGCCGGATCGGCCGCGACGATGCCTTCCGACACTCGCGTGCCGGCGGCCGTAACGCTGCCCGTGCAGTACGCCGTTGCCGAAAAGCGCAACGGCCCCGCTGGGGGCGTCGGAGTGGGCTGCTGCACCCGCTTCGCGCACGCCGATGCGGTCGCGACGAGCAGCACGAGGCCGACGTAGCGCGCGGGCGTCTTCACGTCACTCGATGACCGCGACATCTACCGGCGTTGCATCGAGGACGTCGACGAACGCCTGCGGCGCGAGCGCGACGAGGAATCCGCGACGTCCGCCGTTCACGTAGACCGTGTCGAGATCGAGGATCGTTCGCTCGACGTAGAGCGGCAGCGCCTTGCGCGTACCGAATGGTGAGGTGCCACCCACCATGTAGCCGGTGTAGCGCTCGGCGGCCTCCGGCCGACATGGTGTCACCGTCTTCGTGCCGATGGCGCGCGCGAGCGCCTTCGTCGAGACCTCGCGGTCGCCGTGCATCAGCACGATGAGCGGCTGCTTGCGGTCGTCCTCCATGACCAGGGTCTTTACGACTGAATGCTCCGCCACGCCCAGCTCCCGCGCGGCGACGCGCGTGCCGCCGTGAACCTCGTAGCGGTAAGTGTGTTCGGTGAACCGGACACCGTAACGGCGAAGCGCGTGGATGGCGGGTGTGGACGACATCGATTCCGATGAATGGTGTGCTCGGCGCGGCGCTTCCGATCGGCTTCAAGCGCCGGTCATAATCGGGATTTTGTCAGGCGCGGCGCCAGGCTGGAAGGGCGATTTTGCGCCTTCACCGCATGCGGGTCGAAGCGGCCTGCGTCGAGGTGGCTGGCGCCCATTGAATCGGATGACCGACGTGAGACCTCCGGAATAGTGGAGGGGAGTCTGCGCGTGACTGCGAAGGGTCGCGCAACATCATTGCGATTCAACGAGTTGAAGCGTGCCGTTTGTGCATGCCGCTGGCACCGTGTGTGCGGTTCGTGAAGCCGATGCGCATGCGACTCGCGGGAATCGTCGCGCTGTTGTCAGTCTACGTGCTGTCACTGACGATGACCGTTCGGGCCAACAGCAACGCGCTGTTGATCGAGCTGCCCAATGGAGTCCTGCCAACCGCCGTCAGCGCGAACGGCACGATAGTCGGCGCGTTGGAAACGGGCGGCGGCTTCTACTGGATGCCGACCACGGGCGACATCTTTGTCGGCGGGAAGGCCGCCGTGGCGCTGAGCCGGGACGGCCGCACGATCGTCGGAACGGGCCTGGACCCACGCAGCATCGAGCAGGCCGGAATCTGGCAGCGAGCCGCGGAATGGCGCCTGCTCGGCTCCATTGCATCGAATGCGGCACCCTGTGACACGCTGCTCAGTTCGTCTTACGGCACGAGTGCCACTGGAAACGTGATCGTCGGCCTCGCTTGGAACGGCTGCACCGTTGCGCGCGCGTTCCGATGGGAAGCGTCGACGGGGATGGTCGATCTCGGCAGCACTGTCGCCGGCCGATCCAGCCGCGCGAACGGCGTGTCGGGCGATGGCAAGGTCGTCGTCGGCTTTCAGGACCATGCGACCGGCTTCAGACAGGGAGCACGATGGACCGACGGTCGTCAGGAATTGTTTACCGGGCCGTCCGGCCTCGTCGGCCAGGCGAATGAGGCGAACATGGACGGCTCGATCGTCGTCGGTCAGGTATGCCGTCCGATTAGCCAGGAGAACCCGTTCGATCAGAGCGCCTGGATCTGGACCGCGCGCGACGGCCTGCAGTGCTTGCCGATCCCGCAAACGCGGCCGAACTACATCGGCATCGCCTTCGCGACGAGCGACGACGGGCACGTCATCGGCGGCGCGCACAGCTTCGGACTCGATTCCGACGCCGTGCTCTGGATCGATCGCGTGCCTTCGTACGTGAAAGACTACTTGAGAAGCCACGGCGTGCCGGCCGCGTTCGACGGTTGGATCAACACCGGCTACCTCACCGCTGTATCCCCCGACGGCCGTCTGCTCGTTGGGTACGGGGCCGGCCCAAGAGACTTCAAAGGGTATCTGATCATTCTCGGTGACACGCCGTGAGGATCGTCGCGGCTGTTGCCGCCGCCGTGGTCCTGGTGCTGCTGTCCGCGCCAGCGGTCGCCCAGTCGTGGGAGGTGTCTGGCCTGATCGGCTACACGCCTTCCGCTGACATCAACCGTCGAGCGCCGGAACTGAACCAGCTGGACCTCCGCGGCGGGTTCACATGGGGCCTTCAGGCGGCGCGCTTCTTCACCGACCACTGGGGAGCGGAGGTTCTGTGGGTGCGACAGTCGTCCGCGCTCGAGGTCGGAACAGCGGCTGGCACTTCTGATCTCTTCACCACGACCGTCAGCCAGGTGCTGGGCAACGCGGTCTATCGACTGCGCGCGCACGATGCGAGGCTGCAGCCCTTCGTCTTCGGCGGCCTCGGCGCGACGTTCTTTCGCGCCGACGCGGTCCCATCTGAAACGAAGTTCTCGCTCGGCTTCGGCGGCGGGGTCGAGTACTTCCTCACGCAGGCGATCGGTATCCGCGGTCACGTGCGCTACAAGCCCACTCTGCTCAACGACTCGTCGTCGGGTGATTTCTGCGATCCGTTTGGGTTCTGCCAGGGCGCCCTGCAGCAGTTCGAGTTTGGCGCCGGCGTCGTGCTGCGCTTTTAATCAGTTTCGCCCTACATCGCCTCGTTTATATCCTTCTTATATCGGCCGCGACCGGGCGTCCTTCATGCGACGCTGTAGTGATGGTGATGAGTCGACCAGACGTCGCCGTCCCGCAGGATCGAGGTTGTGATGAGAACTGAGGACATCAAGGACGACCACGCTCACCATGACCATCAGCATCACCACGGCCACGATCACCACCATGGAGACCATTCGCACAGCGTCAGCGCTGACGCGGATCGCCGGTACCTGACGGTCGCCCTCATCCTGATCGTCGGCTTCATGGTCTTCGAAGTCGTCGTCGGGATCCTGGCGCATTCGCTCGCGCTGCTCTCGGATGCCGGGCACATGCTCACCGATGCGGGCGCGCTGGTGCTCTCGCTGATCGTGATTAGGCTCGTGCAGCGTCCCACTGGTGGCAGCCTCACCTATGGGATGCGCCGTGCGGAGGTGCTCAGCGGACAGGCCAATGGTGCGGTGCTGCTCGTGCTCGGCGCACTGGTGACCTACGAAGGGATCGTGCGGCTGATTCAACCTCCCGACGTGCAGGGGGTCCTCGTGACGATCGTCGCCGCGCTGGGCGTCGCGGTCAACCTCGCCGCCGCCTGGGTGCTCGCGAAGGCCAACCGGCAGAGCCTCAACGTCGAAGGCAGCTTCCAGCACATCGTCACCGACCTGTATGCCTTCATCGGGACGCTGGTTGCCGGCATCGTCATCATCGTCACCGGATTCAACAGGGCAGACGCGATCGCGTCGCTGGTCGTGGCGTTCCTGATGTTTCGATCGGGGTGGGGCCTGCAGCGCAAAGCGATCCGAGTTCTCCTCGAAAGCGCGCCTGAACGAATGGCGCCCGAGGACGTCGGCTGGGCGATGGCCCACGGCGAGCACGTGCGTGAAGTGCACGACCTGCACCTGTGGGAGCTCGCACCGGGCGTTCCCATTCTCACCGCGCATGTGCTCGTCGCGCCTGGTACCGATTGCCACGCCATCCGCCGCGCACTCGAACTCACGCTCCGGGAGCGATTCGAGATCACCCACACGACGCTGCAGGTCGATCACGCGCCGAGGCCGCTGCTGTCAATCAGCCGCCGCCAGGATGATGCACCGTCCGGCACGTCGCCCTGAGCGGGATGTCAATCGCCGGTCCAGGCGGCTGCCAGCTCGAGATCGTCGCGAGGGAGATCGCGGAGCGAGAGCCGCCCGTTTTGTGGGAATCGTCCCTCGGTCCACAGGTGGCCCGACAGGAGCCGCCGCGCCTGCCACTGCCAGAACGGGCCGGAGGCAGCCAGCTGACGGCGTGTCAGACGCGCGACCCGCGCGATCGCATCGGGCTCGATCGCGACGATGATCGTCTGTGCCGCCCCGTCGGGGAACCGCGTCACCACGAACGCGTGCTCGTTGGCCGCCCCGGTGCCGGGTCGAGCGGCCGGTTCGATTCTGAATCCGTTCAATGTGATCCGTTCGATAGGCGTGTCCACGGCCCGTGTGGTGCCGCTGACACGCGTGCTGGACGGCCGGCTTCCGACATCGAGGGCCGCAGCCACGGCGCCGCGCAGCGTTTCGGGCGTCATCGGCTTCCGCACGAAGTGCGCCGCTCCCATGCGCATCGCGTCGACGGCGAGCTCGATTGACGCGAACGCCGTCACGATGATGACGCGCGCATCCGGCGCAATCGCGAGCAGCCGCTTCATCGTTTCCAGCCCGTCGAGTCCCGGCATCTTCTGATCGAGAAGGACCGCTCCATAAGCAGTGCCGTCACCGAACGCCTCGATTGCCGCCTCGCCGCTGGCGGCTTCCTCGATCTGATAGCCGGCGGCTTCGAGCGACAGCCGCATCATCTCTCGTACGTGCGCTTCATCGTCGACGACCATCAGCTTCATACAAGTGCCTCGGGTGCAATCGGCAGCGTGACGGTGAACGTGGATCCGTGTCCCGGTTCCGATCTGACCGACAGCCGGCCGCCATGGGCATCGACGATCCGTTTGGAGATCGTCAGCCCGAGCCCGGAGCCGCCGGGCGGCGCGTCGGGCACGCGGATGAACGGATCGAAGATCTTCGAGAGGTACTCAGATGGGATGCCGACACCTGTGTCGGCAACGACGAAGGCGAGCATATCGGTCTGGCGCGCGACGGTGATGGCAATCGTGCCGCCGTTCGACGTCGCGTGCATCGCATTGATCAGCAGGTTCGACAGGACGCGGATGATCTGATCGTGATCCGCAATGACCGGCGGGAGATCGTCGGGCACCTCGGCGACGAGACGGATGCCCTTGCGCTCGACCTGAACGCGCACTGATGCTGCCGCCTCGCGCGCGAGCGCCGCCGCGGACAGCGGTGATCGCGCCGGCAGCGCCGCGCCCGACTCGATCTTCGACAGGTCGAGGAGCTCGCGCATCAGGCGCTCGAGCCGGTCCACGTCCTCGCTGCAGACATGGAGGACCCGTTCCTGACGCTCGTTGAGCGGCCCGAGCGCCCGCTCGAGCAGCAGGTGCACGCCCATTTGCACGCTGGTCAACGGCGTGCGGAGCTCATGCGACGCCGCTGCGACGAATTCCGACTTCAGACGGCTCACCTCGTTGAGGTGGGTGATGTCTTCGAGCAGGGTCACCGCGCCGATCAGGCGATGATCGACGTCACGCATCGGCGTCGATCGCACGCGAAAGGCACGCTCGGCCCCGTCGATCGCCCAGGGGAGCACGGCGGACGCCTGCTCGGAGGCGACCGGCTGCTGCGATCGGAGCACGTCGGCGACGGCCATGGCGACCCGCTCGTCGCGAGCGACGCGATCGATCGGCATGCCCACCGTGTCGCGGCTCGGACCGAACAGCCGTTCAGCGGCAGCGTTCGTCCGCAGGACGCGCGCATCCGCGTCGGTGACGATCACCGGGTCGTACAAAGAGTCGATTGCCGCCTCGGTCATCTGTTGCGCCAGCGCCAGCCGTCCGAGATCCGACCGGCGTAATTCGCGGAGGCTGGCCGCCATGCGATTGAACCCGTCGGCAAGCGTCCCGATCTCGTCGTGCCTGGCGACGTCGGCGGTGGCGTCGAGATCGCCGCCCGCGACGCGCGTGATGGCCCGCGACAGCTGGCGGACTGGCCGCAGGATCGCGGAAGACAGACCGAACGCGCCCGCGATGCCGGTGGTGACCAGCGCGAACGCAAATCCGAACATGTAGAGCGACCAGTGCCGCGCGGTTCGCGAGGCGGCCTGCGCCTTGAACCGCATCGCCTCCTGATTGACATGAAGGAGCCGATCCAGGTCGTCCTTCAGCATCGCGAAGCGCGGTTCCAGCGTGTGGAAGTAGACGCCGGTCCGATTTCCGTCGGAGCGCAGGAACGCGTCGTAGAGGCGCGCGTACTCGTCACCGTCCCGCTTGATGGCGGCGATCACTTGTGGCTCGTCAGGCTCCGTGATGTTGTTGGCAGCCGTGACGAACGCCCGGTCGAAGGCAGCGCGGTGCGCCGCCGCCTGTCGCACCGCCAGATCGTGTTCGCCGAGCAGTTCGAAGACCGCCGCAGAGTCCTGACGCTCGAGGCTCTCCTTCATCTCCTCGGCGGCGACCACCGAATCGTAGTTCTCGGAAATGATCCGTCCCGAGACGGCGCTCATCTGATTGAGCGCCCACGCGCTCCAGGCGCCCAGCGCGCCCAGCGCAATGGTGAAAGCAGCGAAGCTGAGGAGGAGCCTGGTACGGAGCTTCATGGGTCCAGCAGGCAGGTCGAGTGGCCCGCGACGCAGGGATCAGCTGCCGCGATTCTCCGTGGATGCGGCCAGGAGATCCACGACCCGTCGTCCGGCACGGTGTTCGAAGACACCCGCTCCCACCGCCGTCACGACGAAGAGTGACCAGCCGACCACGATGCCGATCATCGGCACGACGTGAAGGAACCCGAGGAGCGACCAGATCACGGCGGCGAGCGTCAACCGACGCCACAGCAGCTGCCGAAATGTCTTCGCCTGCGCCGCCTGAACGGACGCCGCCAGCACCGCCGTTGCCTGCGAGCGGCGAACGTCGAGCTGCGCGGCCGTGAGCGCCACGATGTGCGTCGAGTGTCGCTCGTCAGACACCTGATCCCTCCGAAAGAGGGAATCGCGCCGGTCCGGCAGGTCTGGTGAGCGGAACGGCGACGAGCGTCGCGCCGTGAACCTCGTCCTTCAACCGCGCCGCGATCGTGCGCACGCGCGGCGGTGCCGGCGACGGATCGTCGCCGAACACGACGTGCGTGACGCCCTCGCGGTGCGCGAACGCGAGCAGTCCATCGGTCTGGTCGTCGGCGGTGATCCGAACCACGACGGCCCCAAGGTGTTCCGCCAGCGCGATGTTGTCGGACAGCGCGGCTGACGCGATCGCCGCATCGCAACGCTCGTCCGGTTGCGGAATCGAGACGTAGACTGCGTACCAGACCGCATGGAGCTCCGACGACAGCCGTGCTGCGGCACAGAGCACGTCTGCCGCCGCCGTCGTCGACTCCATGCAGGCCATCACGCGATCCGCTGCGAACCAGCTCAGGGTCGATGCCGCCGTCGCTGAGCTCGCTGGCCGATCCACTGCGACAACCGGACGCATGCGGGCAACGTAGCCCGCGTGTCATTAAGAAGTCCTTAGGGGTTCATGAGGAAGGTGTGCAGTCGGCGACACGAGCACGCGTGCCCGGATCGCGCGCACCGACAGTCCCGTTCGCGCTCGAGCGGCCGCGATCTCGTCAACGGTCCTGCGAGCCGTAGCACGCAGCCAGCGCGCTACGGCGGGCAACTGGCGGTCAGCAGTCGAACCGCTTCGACTCTCAGAGCGCGCGCGGTCGACGACGATCCAGACGACGCCGTGGCGCTGATCTCGACCATCCGTGTTGCGTAGCTGCCGAGTTGCACCGCGTCGCCGTCGAGCGCGTAGGTGACATCTGTCGCCGAAAATGACAGCGGGACCAGCGTGACCGAACCCTTCGGTGTCGTCGCGCCACCAGTGCGCCGCCCCTCGGCCGACACCGTCGTCGCGCCAACCGGCGTAGAGGACTTTGCCGAATTCGAGCCGG
The DNA here is from genome assembly GCA_035315685.1 of Vicinamibacterales bacterium. Lineage (GTDB taxonomy): Bacteria > Acidobacteriota > Vicinamibacteria > Vicinamibacterales > CAVVIG01 > QHWK01. Next base: position 15,886 of record DATFXR010000012.1, read on the forward strand.
ATGTCTGCCGCCCCGAGGCAGCAGGCCCGCCGAGCGGCGTCGACGCCTTCGCCGAGCTGCTCCCGCCTGTACGACGCGTGCTCGGAGCGATCGTCTTGAGGACGAAACGGTCGCCGTCGATCCTCACGACGCAGCCGGTGAAGGTGCCCTGACTGGCGCCGCCGTCAGATGCCTGCATGGCGTACGACATCGTTGCGGTTGCGCCGGCCAGAGCCACGAGCGCCACTGCCACGGTTCTCGTCATAAGCCCTCCGCGGAACTCGCCTGACGTGGACGCCGTCATGATAGCAGCCGCGTGCACGAGTGACAATGGTTTCGATCACGGAGGCTATTCGTCGCCCGTGATTGTGCGTAGCTGTCGCGGCAATCATGCGCGACCTGCACGATTCCTGAATCAATCGCTCACCCAGACAGGTACCAGGGCACGTTGATCACGACGATGTCCTCGTCTCCGCGCACGAGCAGGAGGGCCTTCAGCATCGCGGCCCGCTTGTTGTGCAGCAGATGTTCGTACCAGTGCCGGGCGATCAGTTCCGGAATCAGCACCGCGATCTGTCGATCGGGATGCCGCTGCTTCATGTCGAGGATGTACTCCAGCAGGGGATTGAAGACATGGCGGTACGGCGATTCGACGACGACGAGTTGAGGCGTCGGCAGCCGGGCCGCCTTCGTCGGCACCTCGACGAGTTCCGGCCACCGCCTCGTCAGATCGTGTTCGAGTTTGTTGCCGGTGCGGATCTGGACGACGAAGATGTCCGGCGACAGCTTCAGCGCGAAGCGGAGGCCCTTCTGCGACATCTTGTTCCACGCGCTCATCGGCAGGATGACGATCGGCGGCTGGATGCCGGTCACGTCGAGCGACTGCGGATTGGCGATCTCCAGCGAGACCCGGTGATAGTGCCGCCGCACGCCGCCGAACACCGCGAGGAGCAGCGGAATCAGCAGCGCCGTCACCCAGGCGCCCTCGGCGAATTTGGCGACGAGGATGACGACCAGCGTCGCGCCGGTCGCGGCGGCGCCGATCGCGTTGATGGCGATCTTGCCGGGCGCGGGCGTGCCGCCGGCGCGCAGCCAGTGCGCGACCATGCCAGCCTGCGACAGCGTGAACGCCAGGAACGCGCCGACCGCGAACAGCGGAATGAGGCGATCGGTGACGCCGCCGAAGATGATCAGCAGAAACCCCGAGAGCGCAGCCAGCACGTAGATCCCCTGCGAGTACACGAGCCGCCGTCCGCGCGACGCGAAGACTCTCGGCAGGAAACCGTTCTCGGCGATCAACCGGCACAAACGTGGAAAGTCGGCGAACCCCGTGTTCGCCGAGAGCGCCAGAACGCTCAGGATGGTGGCGATGCAGATGTAATAGAAGATGCCCCTGCCGACGACCGCCGCGACCAGCTGTGACAGGACGCTTTGATAGCCGGCCTGGCCCGGCTCGGTCGCTGCGATGCCGTACGCCTGGCAGAGGTACGCGATGCCGACGAGCAGGAGGGCGAGCATCGCGACGATGGCGGTCAGCGTGCGTCGCGCGTTGCCGACGGCCGGCTCGGCGAAAACTGGAACGCCGTTGCTGACCGCCTCGACTCCGGTCATCGCGGTGCAGCCGCTCGCAAACGCCCGCAGCAGCAGCCACAGGCTCACCGCCGCGGTGGCCGTCGGCGGCGCCGCCAGTGCGACGGCCGCAACCGGCCGGCCGCCGCTGAGCAGCGCCTTGATGACGCCGATGGCAATCACCGTGAACAGGCACACCACGAACGCATAGGTGGGCAGTGCGAATGCCAGCCCCGACTCGCGAACCCCGCGGAGGTTCACGAGCGTGATGAACAACAGGATCGCCAGACACAGGGCGAGCGTGTGCGGCTGCAACGCCGGCACGGCCGAGACCAGCGCGCCGACGCCAGCGGAGATCCCGACCGCCACCACCAGGACGTAATCGAGGAGCAGCGCCGCCGCGGCCAGCAGGCCGGGAAACACGCCCAGATTTCGCCGCGCGACCGTGAACGATCCGCCGCCGCCCGGATACGCTCCGATCGTCTGGAAGTACGACGCGTAGACGATCAGCAGAATGGCGACGATGATCGCGCTGATCGGGACGACGTAGCCGATGCCGAGCGCCCCGAGCGGCAGCAGCAGCGTCATCGCCGCCTCGGGACCGTAGGCGGCGGAACTCAGCGCGTCGAGGCCGAGCATCGGAATGCCGGAGGCGACCCCGACGCGCTGGCTGCCTTCCTCGTGCGTCGACAGCGGCCGGCCGAGGAGGAAATCGCGAAGGCCCATCGTGCGTCAGCGCACGAGGATACCCGGAGCGCGCCTCAAGATCTGCGAATGGCCACCGATTTTGAAGCGCACCGTTTTACAACTTGACGAGCAGGGCGAAGGTGACGCGCTTCTCCGAATTCCGGAGGTCCGGTGCCCAGTCGGGGACGAGCGATCCCGGCCCGCCCGTGTTGCCACCCGGCGGCGTCACGCCGCCTTCGCCGGCGAAGTAGGGCACGTTCGCATGCCGGTAGTTGTACTCGCCGCGAAACGTCACGAACTGGCTCGGCATGAAGTCGAACGTCGTCTGCGTGTCCCACGCTTTGAAGGGATCGCCCGGGTTGTAGGTGAAGTACGGCGTACCGGAGAAAGCGGTCGCGCCGTTGATGGGCGGCACCAGGACGAGATAGCGGCCCGGGTTGTTGATGGCGCCGCCGCCGAACGTGACCGCGAACCGATCCTTGTCGAACCACGCGCGGTGGTAGGCCATGAACCCGAGGAAGAACTGCGATGGTGCGTCGACCGTCCCTCCGTTGCAGCTGACGCCGCCACCATATTCGCAGCCGCCGTCGAATGTAAACGTGATCGCCGCCTTGTCGAAGACTGCGGCCGGCTGGTCGTAGTACTTCCACTGGATGCTGTCGTCGGTGTGGATGCGCTTGCGATCCGGGTTGCCGAGCGTGTCGGTGCCCCAATAGTTGTTGGCGAGAATTGACAGCGATCCGTTCGGCCGCCACAGCACCTGCCCGCCCACCCCTGGCGCGTGATTGAACTTGCCGTACGACTGCCAGCCGTTGATCAGCCACGGCTCGATCTTCAGCTTGTCGTTCGGAAAGATCTGCACGCGCATGCCGTTGAAGAACCACGGTGTGTTCGACGAGACATACGACGGCTGATACGTCCAGTTGTCGAAGTTGTAGTAACTCCACAGGCCGATGTACGACATGAAGATGCCGGCCTCGACGTTGATCCCGTTCAGTGCGTCGAAGTGATAGCCGCCGTAGGCCTCGGAGACGTAGCGATACGCCGTGTTCAGGTCCCACTGACCGCGCCCGGGGCTCGCGTCGTTGCGCGGCGTCGTCTGCGCGTACATGCCGAACTGCGTCATCACCCGGCCGAGCACGTTGTCGTAGTGAAAGTCGCCGCCGATGCCCAGCTGCGTGACCTGGAATTCGCCCGATCGGAAGATCTCGCTGGACCCCGAGATGGTGTCGTCGATCGGCTTGTTGAAGCTGTAGGTGAAATTCGTGTCGACACGGAATTCGCCGGTGAACACTTTCGAGTCGAGCGGCGATTCCTTCGTCCTGGGATTGCCGCTCAACCAGGTGAAGTCGGCAAACGCGAACGGATCCGGCTTCTTCACCGGCTCTGGCTGCGCGGGTTGCTCGGTGGTCGATTCGGCGGCGGTCGGCACCAGCTCCTGCGGCACCGGCTCTTGCGCATGGCCGATGCCGACGATTCCAACGGTGAGCGCTGCGGTGAGCACGAACAGCACTCGTTTCGAGGCGATGTTCATGTGATCCACCGTAGCGGCCGCGTCATTAAGAAGTCCTTAGCCGCAGCTAAGGATTTCCCGTCACCACGCCTGCCGTTTGTTTCCCCACCACCAGACGAGACCGAGCGTCGCCGTCTGTTGATCGTCCTTGACGCTGCCGGCGGTGTCGGTCAGGAAGAAGGGCGTATCGGAGAAGTCACGCCGCCACTCGGCGCGGATCAGGAAACCGTCCGCGGCCGGGCGATAGTCGTAGGTGACAGTCGTCTCTTTCAGCGACTGCGTGACGCCGCTGAACAGTCCGCCGTGATCGCGCATGAATTCCGCGCGTCCTGCAAGGGCCGTCTTGTCCGTCAACTGCCGCTTCGCGTAGACGGCGCCGCCGTAGACGCGAGAATCGGCCGCCGGCGGCTGGCTGCGGCTGAGCACCCAGTCACCTTCCACGCCGATCGTGGTACGCGGGGATGCCTGCCACGTCGCATAGGTGTCGAAGATGTGGAGTTTGCCGGGAAAATACGGAACGACAGGCGTGATGGACAGGCCAGGTTGCGTCGGGATGGTGGGCAGGCCCGGATTGAGCGCCGGCTCGACGTCACGATGCTCCTGGCCCAGGTAGTACTGCACGCTCCAGGTGACCGACTGCGCCGGCTGCAGCACGACGCCGGCGAGCTGGTCCTTGAAGTTGTTGAAGGCCTCGGTCTGCTGCGTGCCGTTCGTGATCCAGTAGTTCAGCGCGATGCCGTCGTTGATCTTGTAGTTCACACGCGCGCCGGTGTGATAGAAGGGCAGGAAGTTGAACCAGTACGATCGCGAGTAGTTGATCTGATCCTTCACGTAGTTGTTCTCGAACCCGAGCGCGCTGGCCCACTTGCCGAAGTCCAGTGTCAGTCCGCGGCCGACAGGGAAGACGTACGTCCCATACGCCTGAAATATGTTGCGATACACCTGCGGGCGCGGTTCGTTGACGCCGCTGCCCTGCAGTGTTTCGGTCGCCTGGCCGTACTGGAGGTCGAGCCGGCCGCCAAGCCGGCGGCCGGCATCGAGATTGGGCGGCGATTCGACGATCAGGTTGGCCTGGTTCAGCGAGAAGTTGTTGCTCGTCACGTCGTAGGCACGCAGCAGGTTGACCCGCCCGATCGGCTGGTTGAAGTTGTAGTCATAGTAGGTGTCCAGCGCAGCGCCGAACTGCAGGCCGTGCAGCGAATCGTCGGCGATCAACTGGTCGCGGCTGACCGTCGCCTGCGGCGCGGCTGGCCGTCTCTCGTCCACGAGCGCCTTCAGCTCGGCGAGCTGCTGCTCGAGCACGGCAATCCGTCGCCGGATCTCGGCGTCCCGATCGGTATCCTGAGCTGCAGCCGGCAGCGCCGCGAGGATCAGCACTCCGGCCGCTGCCAGCGGCGTCGTCAATCGCGTCAGCATTCGTGGCCTCCTCAGCGAGCGTAGTAAGCTCTCTGTCAAGAAGTCCTTCGCGGGCAATCAGCGATACTCCGGCCGCCGACAGACTACGCGGCGCCGCGGGTTTGGATCCACCCTGAGACCTGGCATACGCTCGGTGGACGATCACGATGAACATGCGTCTGGTGATGACGGGCCGGATCATCGCATCCCTCGCCGCCGTCGCCGCAGTCACCGCCGGGTACGCCGCGTTCGTCCCGGTCAATCCGACCACGATTGCGCTGACCTACGTCGTCGTCATCCTCCTCATCGCGACCACCTGGGGCATCGCCGAATCGACGATCGCCTCGTTCGCGGCGATGTTGTGCCTGAACTTCTTCTTTCTCCCGCCCGTCGGGACGCTGACGATCGCCGATCCACAGAACTGGGTGGCGCTCATCGCCTTCCTCGCGACGGCGATCGTCGCCAGCCAGCTCTCCGGCCGGGCGCGGGCGCGGAACATCGAGGCGCTCGGCCGGCAGGCCGACCTCGAGCGGCTGTACGCGCTGAGCCGTGCGCTCCTGCTCTCGGAGGGCGGCGCGTCGCTGCCGGCGGCGATCGCCCGCCACATCGCCGACGCGTTCGCGCTGCAGGGCGTCGGCATCTACGATCAGCGCCGGGACGCCGTCTCGTGGGCGGGCCGCCTGGACCTCTCGGGGAGCGAGGACAAGCTGCGCGAAGTCGCCCGCCGGGGCGTGGCGATCGTCGAGCCGGGCGGCTTGAAGGTCATCGCCATTCAACTGGGCGGCCAGTCGATTGGCAGTGTGGCGCTCCTGCACGCCGACCTGAGTGATACGGTCCTGCATTCGATCGCCAACCTCGCGGCGATCGGCCTCGAGCGGGCACGCGGCGAAGAGGCAACGGCCCGCGCTGAAGCGGCGCGGCACAGCAGCGAGCTGCGCGCGACGGTGCTCGACGCGCTGGCGCACGAGTTCAAGACGCCGCTGACCTCGATGAAAGCGGCCGCCAGCAGTCTGCTGACGAGCGCCACCGTCAGCGCGCGCGACCGCGAGCTGGCGACGATCCTCGACGAGGATCTCGACCGGTTCCAGGGCCTCGTCACCGACGCGATCCAGATGCTGCGGATCGACGCCGGCGACTTCGCGGTGCATCGCGAGCGCCACAATCTGCGATCGATCATCGATGCGACGCTGCGTCGCTTCGAGCATCAACTCGACGGCCACCAGGTGGTCGAGCAGGTCGGCGGCAATCTGACGGTGGATGCGGATCGCAGCCTGCTCGAGCTCGCCCTGCGCCAGCTGCTCGACAACGCCCTGAAGTACTCGCCGCCGACGTCGACCATCGAGGTGCAGGCGGAGAGCAACGGCGTCGTCGCGATCAGTGTCAGGAACTCGGGCTCGACGATTCCAGAGGCGGAGCGCCCGCGCGTGGTGGAGCGGTTCTATCGCGGCTCGCGCGCCCGGAATATTCCGGGCACCGGCATGGGGCTGGCGATCGTGCAGCAGATCGCGCGTTCGCATGGCGGGTCGCTGGCGCTCACGTCAACGCCGGAAACCGGCACCGCCTTCACCCTGTCGCTGCCGCGCGGAGAATCGCACGAATGAGTGCAGGGCGCATCCTCGTCGTCGACGACGATCCGCAGATTCGCCGCGTGATGCGGGTCACGCTCACCGGACAGGGCTATGAGGTGGACGACGCGAAGAGCGGCGACGCGGCGCTCGACAAGCTGCGCGACGAGCGGTTCGATCTCGTGCTGCTCGACATGAACATGCCGGGCATGGACGGCCTCGAAACCTGCCGCGCCATCCGCAGCCAGTCGGACATCGGCATCATCATGCTGACGGTGCGGGATACCGAGGCGGACAAGGTCGAGGCGCTCGACGCCGGCGCCGACGACTACATCACCAAGCCGTACAACCCGCCCGAGCTGCTGGCGCGCATCCGCGCCGCGCTGCGCCGAACGCCGTCCACGCAGGCGCCGAGCGGCCGCGTCGCGATTGGCGCGGTGGAGGTCGACTTCGACGCGCGACAGGTGACCGCGAAGGGAAAAACCGTGCGCCTGACGCCGAAGGAGTTCGAGCTGCTGCGCTATCTGGTCGCGCACGCGAACAAGACGGTGTCGCACCGCGAGCTCCTGCAGGCCGTGTGGGGGCCCGACTACGGCGACCAGGTCGACTACCTGCGGGTGTTCGTGAATCAGCTGCGCAAGAAGATCGAGCCCAAGCCGTCCAGCCCGGTACTGCTCCTCACCGAACCGTGGGTCGGCTACCGGCTGAACATCGCCGGGACCGACTCCACGAGAAATCCTAATAGCTGATTAATGACTTCCTAAGGCCGCGGCTCCTAGAGTTGGGCCGTGCTCGATCTGTTCTACCTCGCGGTCGGCGCCGGCGGATTCCTCCTGCTGTGGACGATCGCCAAAGCCTGCGATCGCGTGTAGCCCCATGTTCGATTACATCGTGTCTGGCATCGTGTCGGCACTTCTGCTCGTGTATCTCGGGTGGGCGATGTTCAAGCCCGAGCAGTTCTGAGGCGCGTCGATGACGAGCGTCGGTATCCTGCAGATTCTCACGTTCTTCGCTGTGATCCTCGTGCTGACGAAGCCCGTCGGCCTGTTCATGGCGCGGGTGTTCCAGGGCGAGCGTACGTTCCTGTACCCGGTCGTTCGCCCGCTCGAGGCGCTCGTCTATCGCCTGTGCGGCGTGCACGAGGATCAGGAGCAGCGGTGGACGCAGTACGCGGCATCGGTGCTCTCGTTCAGCTTCTTCGCGTTCCTGTTCACCTACGCGATCACGCGCCTGCAGGGGGTCCTGCCGCTGAATCCGCAGGGGTTTGGCGCGAGCCAGGTGAGCCCCGATCAGGCGTTCAACACCGCCGTCAGCTTCATGAGCAATACCAACTGGCAGTGGTACAGCGGTGAGTCCACGCTCAGCTACTTCGCGCAGATGGCGGCGCTCGCCGTGCAGAACTTCGTGTCGGCGGCGGCCGGGATTGCCGTCGCGATTGCGCTGGTGCGCGGATTCGCGCGGCACGAGACCGACCGCATCGGCAATTTCTGGGTGGACCTCACGCGCGCGACCCTGTATGTCCTGATTCCAATCTCGATCGTGGCCGCGCTGGTCCTCGTGTCGCGCGGATCGATTCAGAACTTCAGGCCCTACACGATCGTGAAGACGGTCGAAGGGGCCACGCAAACCATCGCGCAGGGACCGGTCGCCTCCCAGGTCGCGATCAAGATGCTCGGCACCAACGGCGGTGGCTTCTTCAACGCCAACTCCGCCCACCCGTTCGAGAGCCCGACGCCGTTCACCAACCTCTTTCAGCTGGTGCTGATTTTCATGATCGGCGCGGGCCTCACCTATACGTTCGGCCACATGGTGAAGGACACGCGCCAGGGCTGGGCGTTGTTCTGGGCGATGGCGGCGATGTTCCTGGTCGGCGTGTTCATCGCCTACGCGGCCGAGCAGGCTGGCAACCCGACGCTGGCGTCGCTGGGGGTCCAGAGCGCACCGAGCGAGATGCAGTCCGGCGGCAACATGGAAGGGAAGGAGACGCGGCTCGGCATCCCGGCGTCGGCGCTGTTCGCGACGGTGACCACCGACGCCAGCTGTGGCGCGATCAACAGCTGGCACGACAGCTTCACGCCGCTCGGCGGACTGGTGCCGCTCTTCAACATGCAGACCGACGAAGTGATCTTCGGGGGCGTCGGCTCGGGGCTCTATGGCATGCTGCTCTACGCGATCGTCGGCGTCTTCATCGCCGGGCTGATGGTCGGACGGACGCCCGAATACGTCGGCAAGAAAATCCAGCAGAAGGAAGTGAAGATGGCGCTGTTCGCGATCCTCGCGACCGCCTTGTTCATCCTCGTCTTCTCCGGCGCGGCTACCGTGATCCCGTTCGCGAAAGGCGGCTACTGGAATCCGCAGGGGCCGGCGATCGCTAACCTCAACAACTCGGGCGCGCACGGCCTGAGCGAAATTCTCTACGCCTACACGAGCCAGACCGAGAACAACGGCAGTGCATTCGCCGGCATCACCGTGAACACCCCGTGGTACGACCTCACCGGCGGGCTCTGCATGCTGTTCGGCCGGTTTCTGTTCATCATCCCGGCGCTCGCGATCGCCGGCAGCCTGGCCAGCAAGAAAGCGGTCCCGACGTCGGCCGGGACGTTGCCGACGCACGGGCCGCTGTTCGTCGGCCTCCTCGTCGCGACGGTCATCGTGGTCGGCGCGCTGACGTTCTTCCCGGCGCTGTCGCTCGGACCGATCGTCGAACACTTTCTGATGCACGAGGGCAGGCTGTTCGCGGCGCTGGCCGGATCGCTGCCGTCCTGGAGCTAGGTCATGCCCGCCAGAGTCGTTGCCTCGGCTCCGCCTGTCCCGGCACCGGTTTCACCGGCGCCGGCCGACGGATCGCTCATCCCGAAGAAGCTCGTCCGGGCGCGGCCGCTGTTCGATCCGGAGATCCTGCGGCGCGCCGTGAAGGATTCGGTGCTCAAGCTGAATCCGGTCACGCTGATGAAGAACCCGGTGATCTTCGTCGTGGAGGTCGGCGCGGCGCTGGTCCTGCTGTTCCTGGTGCGCGATATCGCCGCCGGCACCGGCGCGATCGGGTTCGAACTGCAGATCGATCTGTGGCTCTGGTTCACCGTCCTGTTCGCCACCTTCGCCGAAGCGATGGCGGAGGCGCGCGGCAAGGCACAGGCGGAATCGCTGCGCAAGACCAAGACGGAGACGACCGCGAATCGGGTCGCCGACAATGGGCGCGTCGAGCCGGTGCCCTCGTCGAGGCTGCGCGCCGGGGACGTGGTGATCTGCGAGGCCGGCGAGACGATACCCGGGGACGGGGAAGTGATCGAGGGCGTCGCGACGGTCGACGAGTCGGTGATCACCGGCGAGAGCGCGCCGGTGATCCGCGAATCGGGCGGCGACCGGAGTGCGGTGACCGGGGGCACACGCGTGCTCTCGGATCGCATCAAGGTCAAGATCACGTCCAATCCCGGCGAGACGTTCCTCGATCGGATGATTGCGCTGGTCGAGGGCGCCGAACGGCAGAAGACGCCGAACGAAATCGCGCTCAACATCCTGATCGCGGGCCTGACGATCATCTTCCTGCTGGCGGTCGTGGCGCTCGTGCCGTACGCGATCTACAGCGTGAGAGCGGCGGGCGCGGGTGCCGCGCCGTCGATCGCGGTCTACACCGCGCTGCTGGTCTGTCTGATCCCGACGACGATCGGCGGGCTGCTGTCGGCGATCGGCATTGCCGGCATGGACCGCGTGATGCAGCACAACGTGCTGGCGATGAGCGGCAAGGCGGTCGAAGCCGCCGGCGACGTCAACACGCTGCTGCTCGACAAGACCGGCACGATCACGCTGGGCAGCCGTCAGGCGGTCGAGTTCCTGGCCGCGCCGGGTGTGAGCGAAGCGGAGCTCGCCGACGCCGCACAGCTGTCGAGCCTCGCCGACGAGACACCCGAAGGGCGGTCCATCGTCGTGCTCGCGAAAGAGAAGTACCGGCTGCGCGGACGCGAGATCGCCTCGCACCATGCGAAGTTCATTCCCTTCTCGGCCTACACGAAGATGAGCGGTGTCGACTTCGAGGGCCGCCAGTTGCGAAAGGGCGCCACCGACGCGGTGGTCACGTTCGTCAGGGAGCAGGGCGGGCGCATTCCGGCGGAGATCACCGAACTATCCGACCGGATCTCGCGGATGGGCGGCACGCCGCTCGCCGTGGCCGACGGACCGCAGCTGCTCGGCGTCATCCATCTGAAGGACATCGTCAAGATCGGCATGAAGGAGCGCATCGCTCAGCTGCGCGCGATGGGCATCCGATCGGTGATGGTCACGGGCGACAACCCGCTCACCGCGGCGGCGATCGCGTCGGAGGCGGGGGTCGACGATTTTCTGGCGCAGGCGACCCCGAAGGACAAGCTGGAATACATCCGGAAGGAGCAGGCGGGGGGCCGCATGATCGCGATGACCGGCGACGGCACCAACGACGCGCCGGCGCTGGCGCAGGCCGACGTCGGTCTGGCGATGAACACCGGCACGACTGCGGCGCGTGAGGCGGGGAACATGGTCGATCTCGACAGCAACCCGACGAAGCTGATCGAGGTCGTCGCCATCGGCAAGCAGCTGCTGATTACCCGCGGTGCGCTGACGACGTTCTCGATCATGAACGACGTGTCGAAGTACTTCGCGATCATCCCGGCGATGTTCATGACGACCTATCCGGCGCTGGCGAAGCTGAACATCATGTACTTGCGCACGCCCGCCAGCGCCGTGCTCGCGGCGGTGATCTTCAACGCCTTGATCATCGTCGCGCTGGTGCCGCTCGCGCTCCGCGGTGTGCGATACCGGCCGCAGAGTGCGGCGCAGATGCTGCGCCGCAACCTGCTGATTTACGGCATCGGCGGACTGGTGGCGCCGTTCCCGTGCATCTGGGCGATCGATCGGTTACTGGGGGTGTTGCACCTGGCGTAGAGGGGTCCGGCTAAAGCCGGACACTACCGCGGTCCATCGGGCGCGGACCGCTCGGGTCGCTGTAGTGTCCGGCTTCAGCCGGACCGTTAACGATCATGCTGAAAGAGCTCAAGACAGGCTTTCTGATGATGGCGGTGATGACCGTGATCACCGGGCTCGCGTATCCGGGATTGATCACGGCCATCGCGCAGGTCGTGTTTCCGGAGCAGGCGAACGGCAGCCTCGTCTCCGTCAACGGTCAAGTCGTCGGTTCGCGGCTGCTCGGGCAGAACTTCACGAAGCCGGACTACTTCCACCCGCGACCATCCGCCGCCGGCGCAAGCGGATACGATCCCACGGCGAGCGGGGGCACGAACCTCGGGCCGACCAGCGCGAAGTTGTTCAACGGGACGATCAAACTCGACGACCAGAAGCACGAAGTCGTCGACTTCGATGGCATCAAGGATCGAATCGTCCACTACTGCGTCGACAACGACATCCCGTTCGAGTCGTCCAGACCGCTGGATGCGTTCGAGGACGCGCAAGGTGTCCTCGACGACGTCAGGTTGATCAAGGCGTTCAACGACGCGCAATCGCCGCTGGTGTTCACGCCGAAGACGCCGCTTCCGGCCGATGCCGTCACCGCTTCGGCGTCGGGTCTCGATCCGCACATCAGCCCGCGAAACGCGGAGATCCAGGCGGCGCGGGTCGCGAGGGCCCGCGGCGTGCCGCTCGACCAGGTCCAGGCACTCATCTCCAGGTATACGGACGATCGCACGCTCGGATTTGTTGGCGAGCCTGCCGTCAACGTGCTCGAGCTGAACCTGGCCCTCGATGAGCGATTCCCGCGAAAATGAGCGATGCCCGTGGCGGCCGAATTCTTTGAGTACCGTGGCGTCGCCGGATGACGGGCGCGCGCATGCCCTCGATGCGATGCCGCTGCGTCGCGTCGACACCGACATCCGCGATCTGCTCCGCGCCAGCCTCGAGTTGTTGCGCCGGCAGGCAGATGCGTTCGACATCTCGCTGACGGTTCGCGTCGATGACAACGTGCCCGCGGCCGTGCCGATGGATCGGGTGAAGATCGCGTGGGCGATCACGGCCGTGGTCGGCAATGCGCTCCGCTACGTCCGGCACGGATCGACGACGATGCCCGGCGGGTCGATTGTCGTGCATGCCGGCTACGATGGGGTCAGACGCGACATCTCCATCGACATTCAGGACGACGGCCCGGGAATGTCGCGTGACATGCTCGCGCTGTTGTCCGCCGGCGCGGCGGAAGGGTCGCTGCCGACGGCGCTCGGCCTGACGATGGTTCGCGACGTTGTCACCGCCCACGGCGGCTCGTTCAGCATCGACAGCGAGACCGACCGCCAGTCGTGCGGCACGCGGGTTCGCCTCACGCTGCCGGCCGCGGGATGACCTGATCGCCGGCGCGTGAACGCAGGCTCCACTTGAGGGCTGGCGGCGTGAGGAGCGTGGTCAGAATGACGACGGCGACGATCGCCGCGTAGCCGTGCTGATCCAGGAGCGGGGCGCCCTGCACCCTGAAGGTGCCGCCCAGCGCGGCGAACACCAGCGCGACCTCACCGCGCGGGATCATCCCGATCGCCACGGTCAGCCTGCTCGCCCCGGGCGCCAGCACTCCCGCGCTGCAACAGAGCTTGCCGGCGATGGCGGCGACCGTCAACGCCAGCGGAGCGGCCAGCGTCGCCGGTTGCGTCAGCGCCCGGAGATCGACGCGGAAGCCGACCAGCACGAAGAAAACCGGTACCAGAAACGAAGTCATCGGCTCGAGGAGTTCACCGAGGGGCCGTTCGCCGCGGCGAACGAACATCTCCGAGTGCGTGTCTTCGAGCACCAGCCCTGCGGCAAACGCGCCGACCAGGGCCGCCAGACCGATGCTGTTCGCGGCCCATGACAGGAAGAAGCAGAAGCAGAGGCCCACGCCGAGAAGCGCACCTTTCGTGCGTAGCCTGGCCGCCTGGCGGAACCACGACGGCGTCAGCCGGCTGCCGAGCACGATTGCCAGCACGAGGAACCCGACGGTCTTCATGATCAGCGCCGCAATGGAGACGTCTCCCGGTCCGGCGGCGCCCGGTCGAGGTGCAAACCATGCCGCGACGATGCCGAGGACGACGAGCCCGAGCACATCGTCTACCACGGCGGCGCCGAGCACGACGCGCGCTTCCGTGCGTCGCGATGCACCGAGGTCCTTGAGCACGCGTGCGGTGATTCCCACGCTCGTCGCGGTGAGCGCGGCGCCGATGAAAATATGGGTGGCTTGCGGCGCTGCCGGCGTCAGGAGCGTGGCCGCCCCCGTGCCGATGGCGAGGCTCGCCGCCGTGCCGATGACCGCGACCAGCAGCGCGGACGGGCCGACCGCGAAGAGATCGCGCACGGAGAGATCGAGACCGACCTCGAACATCAGCAGCAGCATGCCGATGCGCGCCAGGATGTCCAGGAATGGATCGGTCGCGATGAACTGAAGCCGTAACGGTCCGGCCAGGGCGCCGAGCGTCACACCGGCCAGCAGTTCGCCGAGCACGGCGGCCTGCCCGAGGCGTGCAGCGGTGTGACCGCCGATCAACGCTGCGGTCACCAGGATGGCGAGGCCCAGCGTCAGCCATCCCAGCTCGTCGATATGGGTCGACGGCGCTCGCGACAGCAGCATGCCCGCGCCGAGCAGCAGCGCGCCGGCCGTCACGAGTGCAACCCGAGCGACTGCGCCAGCTTTCATAGATGGCTTTCAGGCATTATGAAGACAACCCGCCGTCGATCAATTGGAATCGGCCGGCGGCCGGGACGAAATCCTAGCAGCATGACGCCCCACGACCATCGCGACCCGGAGGCGCTCCTTCGGCAGATTGAGGCGGCCGAGCGCGCCGAGCATCGCGGGCAGCTGAAGATTTTTCTCGGCTACGCCTCCGGTGTGGGCAAGTCGTTCAAGCTGTTCGACGAGGGGCGCCGGCGCCGCGAACGCGGCGAAGACGTCGCGATCGCGGCGATGCAGGCGGGCGAAGAGACCGGGCTGGCCGGGATTATCCGGGCGCTGCCGGTCATCCCCACCAGGAACAACGGCGGCGTGCCGGTCATCGACGTGCCCGCAGTCATCGCCCGCCATCCGCAGGTGTGCCTCGTCGACGGGCTCGCGTACGCCAATCCGCCTGGCAGTCGTCACCGCAATCGGTACGAGGACGTCGAGGAACTGCTCGAATCGGGCATCTCAGTGCTCACCTCGATCAATCTCGAGTACATCGCCGAGCAGCAGGAGTTCGTGCGCGGCGTGCTCGGGACGACGAAGGCGGAAACGGTTCCGCAGGCGTTCATCGATCGCGCCGAAGAGGTGGTGATCGTCGACGCGCCAACCGACGGCGAGACCGGCATCGAGGATCAGCAGCTCTCGCAGCTGCGGCAGCGCGCGCTGCTGTTGACCGCCGACGTCGTCGATCGTCAGCTCGAGGCGTACTTGCGGCTGAACAACATCCAGTCCACCTGGGGTACGCAGGAGCGCATCCTCGTCTGCATGACGCCGCGCGCGAACGCCGCCCGGATGCTGGCGAGCGGCCGGCGAAACGCCGACCGGTTTCACGGCGAGCTGCTCGCCATTTACGTGATGCAGGAGAACCTGACCGATGACGACCGCATGGCGCTGGAGCGGAACGTCACGCTCGCGCGCGCCCAGCAGGCGCTCGTCGAGACGCTGGAAGGGAAGGATCCGGTCAGGACGATTCTCGAGTACGCGCGCGCGCATGGCGTCACGCAGATCTTCGTCGGCCACAATCTTCGCCGCAGCTGGCGCAGCCGGCTCGGCGGCACGCCGCTCGACCGCCTGATTCGCGACGCCGAAGGGATCGACGTCCGCGTGTTTCCGCAATGACCGGCGATGCGCCGGGACGCGGCCGGCTCAAGGTGTTTCTCGGTTACGCCGCCGGCGTCGGCAAGACCTATCAGATGCTCAACGAAGCCCGCGATTTGAAGCGGGGCGGGATCGACGTCGTCATCGGCTATTTCGAGCCGCACGGCCGCAAGGAAACGATCGCGCTGACCGAAGGGCTCGAGACCGTGCCGCGCCGGACGATCGAGTACCGTGGCGCCTCGTTCGAGGAGATGGACACCGAGGCGATCCTGCGCCGGCGTCCGGAGGTCGCGGTCGTGGACGAGTTTCCGCACACCAACGTGCCCGGCTCGCCGCGGCTGAAACGGTGGGAAGACGTCGACCTGCTGCTCGACGCGGGCATCGACGTCCTGACGACGATGAACGTGCAGCACCTCGAGAGCCTGAACGATCAGATCTGGCACAGCACCGGCGTGCGCGTCAGAGAGACGATCCCCGACTGGGTGCTGAAACAGGCCGACGAGGTCGTCATGATCGACCTCACGCCGCGGGCGCTGTTGAATCGGCTCGAGCGCGGCGTCGTCTATCCGCCGGAACGCGCCCGCCAGGCGCTCGAGAACTTCTTCAAGGAATCGACGCTGGTGGCGCTGCGCGAGTTCGCGATGCGCCAGGCGGCTTACTCCGTCGAAACGCGGCGGCCGGACGATGAGGAGATCGCGACGGCCTCCGTGGCCGGCCCGCGCCCGCAGACTCCCGAACACCTGTTGCTGGTGATCACTCCCGATCCGTCCAGCGCGGCGCTGATCAGGCGAGGACGCCGCGTCGCGGACTATCTCCGCGCCGACTGCCTCGCGGTGTATGTGTCGAAAGGCAAGGACTTCGCCGGCTTGACCGCCGACGAACAGGAGAGTCTGCAGCGTCA
>DATFXR010000013.1:0-4099 GCA_035315685.1 Vicinamibacterales bacterium
GTCCGCATTACTCACATCCCGACCGGCGTCGTGGTCTCGCAGCAGGACGAGAAGTCGCAGATCAAGAACAGATCGAAGGCGATGAAGGTGCTGCGCGCGCGCCTCTACGAGATGGAGCTGCGCAAGCAGCAGGAAGCGATCGCCAAGGATCGCCGCAGCCAGGTCGGCACGGGAGAGCGCGCGGAGAAGATCCGGACCTACAACTTCAAGGAGAACCGCGTCACCGATCACCGCGTCAACTTCACCAGCCATCGCCTCGCCGACGTGCTGAACGGCGATCTCGCCGAGGTGCTGGACAACGTGATCACCGTCTACCAGTCCGAGAAGCTGAAGGACGCGACGGCGGTCTCGTGAGCATCCACCGACGAGTGGCCGCCGCGCGCGACAGGCTGCGCGAGGCCGGCATCTCGCACGCGGAATCGGACCTCGACGCGCGGCTGCTCGCGCAGCACGTCCTCGGCTGGACCACGGAACGGTTCCTGAGCGATGGACAGTCGGGCGAGCCCGACGGGTTCGCGCATCACTACGATTCGCTGGTCGCGCGCCGTGCGACCCGTGAACCGCTCGCCTACATCGTCGGCACCCGCGAGTTCTGGGGTCTCGACTTCGACGTGTCGCCGGCAGTGCTGATCCCGCGGCCGTCCACCGAGCTCATCGTCGAAGCGGTGCTCGACCTGTTCCCGGATCGATGGACGCCGCTGCGGATCGCCGACGTCTGCACGGGCTGCGGCTGCGTGGCGGTCGCGCTCGCACACGAGCGACCGGCGGCGTCGATCGTCGCGACCGACATCTCGTATGAGGCGCTGGCGGTCGCGCGGCGCAACGCGGCGCAGCACCGCGTCGCCGATCGCATCATCTGGCGCCACACCGATCTGCTCGACGGGGTCGAGGGTTTCTTCGACGCGATTGTCGCCAACCCGCCGTACGTCGTCGACGATGCGCGTCCCGCACTGCAACCCGAAGTCCGCGATCATGAGCCGGCGCTCGCATTGTTCGGCGGCGCCGATGGCCTCGACCTCGTGGCCCGGCTCGTCGCCGCTGCGCCTGACCGCCTTCGCGCCGGCGGCGTGCTGATCTTCGAGTTCGGCCTCGGTCAGGACGTCGACATCGAGAATCTGATCGACAGCTCGGCCGAGCTGCAGCTCGTGGATGTTCGCCGCGATCTCGAGGGAATCGCCCGCACCGCCGTCGCGCGGCGAGTCTAGATCCGCGACGAACGCACGTCTGGATCCGCCACCAAGACACGAAGGCACGAAGATTCTTTTCTTCTGGACGGCACTCACCCCGGCGGCCAGGTCATCGCTCGGCCGCCGAGAAGATGCAGATGGATGTGAAACACCGTCTGCCCGGCGTCGCGATTCGTGTTGAACACCGTGCGGAAGCCGCCAGCGGCGACCCCGCGGTCATGCGCGATCGCCGTCGCGCGACGCACCACCTCGCCGACGATCTGATCGTCACCTTCCGTCAGATCGCTGAGCGACCGTATGTGCCGCTTCGGCACCACCAGCACGTGCAGCGGCGCCTGCGGGTTGATGTCGTTGAACGCCAGCACGAAATCGTCTTCGTAGACGATCGACGCCGGAATCTCGCGGTTGATAATCTTGCAGAACAGGCAGTCGGCCATGGCGACGATTGTATGTTGTGTCTTCGTGTCATCGTGTCTTCGTGTCTTCCCGTCTTCGTGGCGGCCGGAGTGCCCGCGCGGTGATCGCGCTGTCCGGCTCGCGCCGGACGCGAAGCTCGGGGCCAGGGCGAGCGGTCTTCGTAGCGCGAAGGCGTCAGCCGAGCGTCAGCGAGCCCCAGCCCAATCTCAGAACCCCCGGGGCGTAATCCAGAAGCTCTCCTGCCACGTGCCGCCGGGTTCGATTGTCTGGAGTTCCTTGTAGATCCCCTTGTGCGCGAGGTTCAACGCGTCGGTGATGCCGGCCATCGGCTCGATGCAGATGAACGCGCTCTCCTTCGGCGACCAGATCACAACCGAGCGGAAGTTCCGGCCGAGTGCGATATCGAGCCGCTGCGACTGTCCTGCAATCGTCATCGTCGCGCGCCCCTGCGCGTCGCGGACGAGATCGCTGAACACGTCGTCGAGGTCGTGACCGCGCAGCGTTGTCGCCGCCGGTTGTGGAAACAGCCGCTCGATCGGTTCCGTCTCGCCGGTCGGGACCTTGTTCGGCGCGAGCAGCCAGTGCGTGCGCGCGGCGACCGAGATCGTCCAGTCGTCACGCCGCGAATCGGTCAGCTGGTAGTACGGATGAAAACCGATCGCCACCGGCATCGGCTCGGCGCTGACGTTGGCGATCGTCGTCTGCACTTCGAGCGCGCCGCGGCGCAGGCGATAGGTCATGTCGATCGTGTGAGCGAATGGCCACTGCCTGATCCATGCCGGCTCTTTGAAGAACTCCAGCCGGCTCGTCGCCGACGCGGATTCGCCGTCAGCCTTCACCTCGGTGACGCGCCAGTGGGTGTTCGTGGTGAGGAAGCCGTGGATGGGAATCGCGCCGCGGACATTGCCGAGCTCCATGTCGAACGCGTAGCGCCTGCCGTTTGCGTAGAACGCCTGCTCGTCCAGCCGGTTCGCCCAGGGACCGAGAAACGGGATGCCGCTCATCGACGGCTTCGCCTTGAACTCGTCGATCGACGCGAACGGCCAGCGCAGGACATTCCGGCCTTTCACTTTCAACTCGAAGGCGATGTTGCCGACCGACGGCAGGATCGAAACCGTCGTCGCCGCCGCGCTGTCCTCGAGGACGACGACTTCACCGCTCTGACGCGCGGTGTACTGCGCCGCGAGTGCGCGCGAACACACCAGAAGCGCGATCGCGAGCGAGACCGCGCCGAACAGTCGAACCGTCCGACTCATCGCGGCTCCGGGAGCGCGAACGCGTAGAGCGTGTTTCCGGCGGCGAGCGCGACGAACTGCCGTCCACCGACGGCGTAACTCATCGGCGACGCGGCGTTGTTGCCGCCGGTCTGAACGTGCCAGAGATGCCGGCCCGATCGCGAATCGAGCGCGACGATGTTGCCGTCTCGGAGCGAGGCAAAGAGCACACCGCCGGCAGTCGCGAGAACGCCGTTGGTCAGCGATCCGCGGAAGATCTTGAAATCCCATACCGTCTTTCCGGTCTCGGGATCGATCGCCTTGATCCCCGCCGACGGTGGCGGCTCGTGCGGCTTCGCCGACCCGCGCGCGCCGGCTGCCGTGTCTCGGCCGATGTACTGACGGCCTTCCTCGAACGGCACCGGCGCGCTGACATACGTCTGACCGTTCTCGCTGTATTCGAGGTACAGCAGTCCACTGGCCGCGTCGTACGACGGCGCCTGGAAGTTGGTGCCGCCGCCGAGCGTCGGATACACGAAGAAGCTGCCTTCGCGGCTCGAATTCGAGCCAGGCACGACGAACGGCCGCCCGGCCGCATCGAAGCCGCTGTTCCAGTTCTGGTAGACGAACGGCGTCGCCGCCAGGAACTGGCCATTCGTCCGATCGAGCACGTAGAACATGCCGTTGCGATCGGCGTGCAGCAACAGCTTGCGCGCACGGCCGCGCCACACGCGATCGACGAGAATCACCGCCTGGCACGAGTCCCAGTCGTGGCCATCGTTCGGCGTGAACTGGTAGTGCCATTTGCGCTGGCCGGTATCGGGATCGATCGCGACGACCGAGTCGCTGAACAGGTTGTCGAGATCACCGCGCGCGGATCGATCGATCTGCGGCCCCGGATTCCCGACGGTCCAGTAGACCAAGTTCAGGCCCGGATCGTACGAGCCGGTGAGCCACATCGGGCTGCCGCCGGACTTCCAGCTGTCGCCCTTCCACGTGTCGTTGCCGAATTCGCCGGGTGCGGGCACCGAAAACCAGCGCCAGAGGCGCTTGCCGGTTGCGGCGTCGTAGGCATCGAGGAACCCGCGTGCGCCGAACTCGCCACCGGTGATGCCGACGAGCACTTTGTCCTTCACGACCAGCGGCGCGCTCGTGAGGCTGTAGCCGAGCATCGTGTCGGCGACCTGCGTCTCCCACAGCGGCACTCCGGTCCGCGCGTCGAGCGCCACCAGCGCGGCGTCGAGCGTGCCGACAAACAGACGGTGGCCGGCGATCGCGACG
>DATFXR010000014.1:0-22413 GCA_035315685.1 Vicinamibacterales bacterium
TAGTCGAGATCGTATCCGCGCCGACCCGGCACCAGGCGGTTCGTCGGGTGCGTGAGGATCGACACCAGGGGATGCTTCATCGCTGCGATGTACCGCGTCATCAGCTGCTCGGGAGCATGGCCGGCGCGCTCGTGGAGCGACGCGAGCACGATATCGAATCGCGCGAGGATGTGGTCCGGAAAGTCGAGCCGGCCATCGGGCAGGATGTCCACTTCGCACCCATGGAGAATCGCGATGTCGGCATGTTTCTCGCGCAGCGCGGCGATTTCATCGGCCTGCCGCTGCACGCCGTCTGCGGTGAGGTTGCGGACGGCCGCGGAATGCTCCGAGTGATCCGTGATCGCCATGTACTCGTAGCCGAGCGCACGACACGCTTCGACCATCGCCTCGATTGCGTCGCGCCCGTCGCTCCACGTCGAGTGCATGTGAAGATCGCCGCGGATGTCGGAAGCCGCGATCAGCCGAGGCAGGCTGCCGTGCAGGGCGGCCTCGACTTCGTCCTCACCGTGCCTGATTTCCGGGGGAATGAACGGAAGGCCCAGCGCGCGGTAGACGTGCGCCTCGGTTGACATCGGCTGCGAGGCGCCGTCAGGTCCCGTGAGTCCTGCGGCGGTGAGCGTCCACCCACGAGCCCGGGCGAGCGCACGCAGCGCGGCATAGTGCACGGGCGAACCGGTGAGAGACAGCTGAACGGTGCCGGCGATCGCCGGTGCTGGAACGCGCACGCTCACCTGGGAGCGCGCGACGAGCACCGTCGCGCGGCGGGCGCTGCGATGCAGAACTTGCGAGATTTGCGGGGACTGCAGCGCTGCGTCGATGACGGGCGCCGGATCGGCCGCGGGCCCGATCAGTTCGATGTCACCCACGAAGTCTTGTCCGCGTCGAAGCGATCCCGTCGCCTCGGCCCAGACGACACCCGGTACGGCGCGCAGCGTTTCCAGCATCGGCGCGGCGAGCGTGGTCGCACGCCCGAGCGGCACCCGCGGGACGTGCGCGCGCAGCGACGGCAGTGCCTCGCTCACGCGCCGCTCGACCTCCGCATCGAGTCCGTCGATGCTCCGAATGTGGTGTTCGCGGACGGCCTCCGCAAGATCTGCCGCCGACGTCACACCGAGGGCGCGATGAATCGCCGCGAGCTGTTCCAGCGTGACCGCGTCCGACTCGTACAACCATCGCAAGTCGGCTGGCAAGTCGGCGACCGTCGATTCGACGAGCACCCAGCCACCGGCCTCGTACATCTGGCGCAGCCGTGCCAGCGCCGCAGCATCGATGCCGGCAGGCGGATCGCTGAACAGCGGTTCGAGGTCGTTGTCCGACTCGATGTGATGCGCCCGCGCGACGGCAGCGGCGCGCAGCAGCAGCGATTCTTCCGCCGCATCGCCGCGAATCGATGCGAGCGCCGCAAGTTGCCCGAGGATACGAGACAGCGACGACCCGATCGCGGAACGAAGTTCTCCGGGAATCGAGGAGTTAGCCTTTCAGTGCGCCCGGTTCGGGCGGCGCCTGCTTCGGCGCTTCTTTCGTCTCGGTGGGAAGGTTCGCTGCCAGCCACTCGCTGATGCCGCCTTTGAGGGCAGCAGCACGGTAGCCCTGACGGATCAGCTCGGCGGCCACGTTCGTACTCGCCAGCTCGTTTGGATCCGAGTCGTAGACGACGATCTCGCGGTCGCGCGGCAGCGACGGCAGTGGCGCGTCGGCCAGGACGCGCACTGCGCCAGGCAATTTCACCGTGCTGTGCTCGTATGGATATTTGAGTCGAGCGTCGACGACGACGATAGGAGCCCCGGTGTCGAGGCGCTGCTTGAGCTCTTCTCTGGAAATCCGCGGGACCGGCACGACGCAGTATTGTGATCGCGCCGTCCGGGCAGTGTCAACTTGCCGGCTGTCGCCGCCGCGCTCAGTTCGTGGCCGCGCGCGGGAACGGCACGACACGAGCCGGCGTCCGCGCCGCGGCAATCGTTTGCGTGTCGCGCGCCGGCGCGTCTTGCGCGCCGACCGACCATCCCGACGAGCGCTTCCCGCAGTGGATGCAGCGCAGAAAGATCTGACCCGGTTCACACCACATGCCGTAGTCGTGACGGCCAGAAACGTAGCAATTGAACAGATTCCACATGAGATGATCCTCGAGCCACTCGGGCGCTCTCCCAAATGGCAAAGACAATGCCGTCATGTGTCCGGCCAGCGGTTGCATCGGCGTGCAGTCTGAAAACATTCGATTTTCTGTTGAAAATCCGAGATCACCGCGCGATCAGACGTGGGTGGCGGTGTTCAAAGTGCAGCACATGTCTCGTCGGGCAGCGGACACTTCTGTAAGATGCCGGCAGCAAACAGCACATGGCCAGGCAAGTCGATTTGAGGGGTCGCCGTTTCTGGATCATGTCGGAGCCGCACGGCGTCGGCTGGAAGGCCACCGTGATCGAGATCAAGGCCGATCAGGCGCACGAGGACGTCGGGATCGAGGCGACGGCCGACACGCGCACCGCTGCAGACGACGCCGCCGAGCGGAAGCTTCGGCAGTTGCTGCAGGCGCACAAGTAGAACGATCTCGTGAACGCGTACCGCCGTGGATCGCCAGGAAGGCATGAACATCACTTTTCCTCTTCCTGACTTCGTGACTTCGTGCCTTCGCGACTTCGTGACTTGTGAGTTATCGCGTCGCCCGCAGCACGGCGAAGGCGCCGCGCCGCCACAACACCTCTACGCGGAAGCGGCTCTCGCGCAGCAGTCCGATCTCCGCATCGAGAGGGACATACACATCCTCGTGCGACCACGCACGCAGAAGACCGCGGGCCACCGCGGGCGAGTACGCGCGGCGCAGGTGCGCGAGCCAGCGGTCGAACTGCGTGCGGCGCACGCGCGAATCGGCCGCCGGCTGACAGTCGACGGTGATCATCATGCCGCCGCGCCGGAGCGCGGCGTGGAGCCGGCGATACAACGATCGTTTCGCTGGCCGCGTGCGGATGTGATGCAGTGAAAAAGAGGCGACCGCGACGTCGCAGCGCGGCAGCGCCTTGATGGTAAACGAACCGGCGACCAGCGTGGCGCGCGAGCCGAGGCGTCTGGCGGCGAGCGCCAGGATCTCGGCGTCGGCGTCGATGCCAATTGCGTGCGCCCGCCGGGCGTGTGCCAGGCAGGCTGCTGACAGGGCGCCCGTCCCGACACCGAGATCCAGGATCGTGTGCGCGTCTGCTGGCATCGCCTCGCCAGCCACCGCGATCATTTCCTCGTAGTCGGGGATGAACGTCCGGATGCGCGCGTCGTACTCCGAGAGCTGGATGCCGAGATGCCTGGCGACACTCATGACGAGGGCTCGTGCTCGTATCCAGGGCACGCTACCACCGGCAGCACCGGATACTTGCGGAAGGTCGGGTCGTCGTCCGAGCGACGACACCGATAGAAGGTCGATTCGCGCGAGGATTTGATCACCTCGACGTGCCGGCACGACGCGCAAAGCCCCACGCGAAGCGACGTCGTGTCCGGTGTGGTGTCGGCCACGGGCAATGCTGCAGTTACAACGACCCGATCGCGAGCGCGCCGCCGATCATGACGGCCTCGTCGCCGCGCAGAAACGACCAGTCAGCGGCTGCGAGCAGCTGGCGCAGAGAGTCGTCGCGGGTGCGAGCACGGCGGCTTGTTATCACACGGAGGCGGATCGGTCAACGAGTCCCCGCAGACAGCGGGAGAGTGTCGCGTCGGCTCGATTGTTAATGCGGTCGCTGTGCCAACGGCACCCACCAGTTCAGGACGACGGTAATCGGCGCATCCGTAGCCTCCACGCGACGCCGCTCGACCAGGAACCGCTGATCATCGAGGCCGACGTCGTAGCCAAAGGCGCCGGACGTCGGACCGAACTGGAAGAGTTTTTTCGGTACACTCGCCGACAGCGTCGGCTCGAACCTCACGTCGATCGCCATCATCGCCAAATCTCGCGACACAAAGAACAACTCGTGACCCGAATGACTCCAGCGCGGCGTCGTTCCGCCGCCGCCGGACACCTGAATTCTTCCCGTCGCAGGCGGCAGCGGTTGAACGTAGATCTCGTCCCTGCCGGTTTCGTCCGCAACGTATGCGATGTGGCGACTATCTGGAGACAGTTGTCCGTCGCGGGATCGGCCGTTTCGAGATCCAACCGGGATCGGCGCGCTGACACTTGGGAGCGGCCACAGAAATATTTTTCCAGACGGGGTCTGAAATAGCAGATTTTTCCCGTCGGACGACCACGACGTCGGCAGCCCGAAGACATCACCGAGTACCGTCTCGTCCGCACTCCCGTCCGCATTCTTCACGTAGATCCTCCCGGACTGAGCGAAGGCAAGCCGGCGGCTGTCCGGAGACCACACGGCGCCTGCGGCGCCGCCGCGCGTCAGTCGTGACGCGATGCCTCGGTCGATATCGGTCAGCCACACGTCCATTTCCCCGCGCGTCCGTTCGCCCGCAGCTATCGACCGTCCATCGGGAGACAGCCGCGGATTGGAGCCGGCAAGCTCGATCGAGCCGAACCGCTCCCCCGAGCGGCCGACCCAGTACAAGACTCCAGACGCGAAGTCTCCGCCGGTCTGGTACGCGAGGATCCCCGCGGCAGACACACCAGCTGTGGGAATGACTATCGGGCTCGCGACTGTGCCGATGCCGTTGACGATCAGGCGAGGTGCACCGCGGACCTGACCCGCGTTCTCGTCGAACTCACGGGCTACGAGCTGTCCATCGGTCACATAGAACAAGTACGTAGCACCCCGGGGCGTAGGCGCGACGAGCGCTCCGCTGAAGACATCGTCGAGAATCAGTCTCCGGGCCGGTGAGTCGAGCGACGCCAGGTGCAGGGCGCCCGCTGCATTGTTGCCGCCAATGCGAAAGACGAACCGCTTGCCGTCCGTCAGGAAGGCGGGAAATGCCGCACCGCGTTCACCCGCGTTCGCGTCAAGACGAACCGCCGGTGTGGGAGCGCCGCCTTCAGCCGGCATGCGTGACAAACCGTCGCCCGTGAACAGGAGATCACCGAACTGGTTCAACGACCCGTGCCAGGGTCCGACGACTCGGGCCAACTCACGCACGGAGCCGTCAGCGATGTCGAGCCGCTTGAGGACGAATCCACTCGAGAACGCCAGGAATCGACCATCGGTCGACCAGAACGGGTGCAGTGCGCCCTCAGTACCGGCCAGCGGTCGCGTTTCGGTGGAGCCCAGGTCGCGGAGATGAAGCCGTGTGGTCCCATCCGGAGCGGTCATGGTGTACGCCAGCGTGCGACCATCGGGTGAGATGGCCGGCGTGCCGGGCGGGATCTTGCTGCCTGCGGGCGCATGAATCTCGAAGCGCACGACGTTGGGCAGCGGCGCGAGCGCGCGCTCCAGCCACAACGAGACCGCCGCGGCTGCGAGCGCGGACCCTGCCGCAAATGGCAGGACCCATGGCCACAGGCGGCGCGGGGCAGGTGGCGCACCAACCGACGGTTCGACGGTGGTCTCGAGTTCGACCGCACCTTCCAGTGCGAGCCGCGCCTCGCCGATATCACGCAATCGTTGCCGGGGATCCTTTCTCAGGCAACGGCGAAGACACATCCGGACTCCCGGGGACAGCACGGGCAGAAGCGCCCAACTCGGCTCCGACTTCATCACCTCGGCCAGCGTCAGCGACACGTCCTCGGCGTCGAACGCCCGCCTGCCCGTGAGCATTTCGAACAGCAGGCACCCAAAGGCCCAGATGTCCGCGCGCTTGTCGATCGGCTTTCCGCGCGCCTGTTCCGGACTCATGTACGCCGCCGTACCGAGAATGATGCCCGCCTGTGTCATCGCTGGCGAGGTGATCGTCGGGGACGTCGAGAAGCTTCCCGTCGCCACGCCAGCTGGCTCGATGGCCTTCGCGAGCCCGAAGTCGAGCACTTTGACGGTGCCGTCCGGCCGCACCTTGACGTTGGCCGGCTTCAGGTCGCGATGGACGATCCCCTGCTCGTGCGCTGTCTCCAGGGCTTCGGCAATCTGCCGTGCCACTGCCAGCGCTTCATCGAGGGGAATCGGCCCGCTGGCGAGACGATCGGCGAGCGTCGGTCCCTCGACCAGTTCCATGACGAGCGCACGGATGCCGTCGGCCTCCTCGAATCCGTGGATCTGCGCGATGTTCGGGTGATTCAGCGCCGCCAGCAGTCTGGCTTCGCGCTCGAACCGTGCGATCCGATCCGGATCGGCCGCAACGGTACCGGGCAGGATCTTGATCGCGACATCGCGATCGAGCTTCCGGTCCCGCGCTCGATAGACCTCGCCCATACCGCCGCGGCCAATGGGCGCGACGATTTCGTACGAACCGAATCGAACGCCTGCGATCAGATCCATCCAGGGCGTCGCGGTAACCGGACGCCGCTTATTCTAAGCAGATCGGCCCGTCAAGCAGTCGTGCCCTGCGACTTCAGCGGCTACAGTCTTCGACCAGTCACCAGGCGCAGCCCTTTGAATCGAACGAAATCCTTACGTTGACGAGATCGTTCGCGTGCGCGATCGAGGCGATTGGCACGTCGGTGACGAGGCGGGCGTGCCGATGCTTTCAAATCGCGTGCGCCGCCTGCCGTGCCACGTGGCGGAAACTGATCGTAGCGAAGGATCGGAAGGACGCCTCCACGACGTCGTGAAGGCAGTGCCCCAGTGGCACGCGCTGTCTAATCGCGCGATTCGCGACGAAGGGTACGAAATCACCAAGAAGAAGATTGTTCTTCGTGTCTTCGTGCCTTCGCGGCGACCGGTGCTTCTTCAGCGTCGACAGCGCACTAGAACCTGAGCCCGACGGCCACGCGGAAGGTTCGTCCGCCGGCCGGTGCGCTGGTGAATGCGAGCGGAAACGCGTTGATCGCACTCGAGAACAGGTTGCTCACGGTATTGCCCGTTGCCGTCCCGAAGCTCGCGGCATTGCTCGGCACGTACCCCGTTCGCAGCCCGAGCGCATCGGCCGCGGAGCGCGGGTCCTGCAGGACCGTCGTGTTCCACGCGATCAGCTTCTGGTTGTCGAACAGGTTGTAGACGTCGAACTTGACCCACGGCCGCAGCGTGCGGAACACCGGGACGTTGTAGTTGACGGAGGCGTCGGCGACTCCGTAGCCGGCGAATTGCTGCGAACCGAGCGGCTCGAAAAACACCGCGTTGCCCGAGATCGGTCCCAGCGCGGCGAGGTTCGCCGCATCCGGATAACCCGCCGCGGTCATGATCGCGACCTGCGTCGACGTGAGCCGCTGATTCCGCGCCGCCAGGCTGTAGCTGAGCGCCGAATCGACTCGCCACAGTCCCGAGACCGACAGATCGCCGAATCGACCCATGTTCCACAGGTACACACTCCACAGCCGCAGGCGATTGCGCTCGAAGGTCGGTAGCCGTCCGTCGGGATAGTTGCGGTCGGCCGAGAACGCCTCCGGGAAGTTGCCGATGATCGACGGGCTGTTGCTGAACACGGTCGAGCCGGGTGTGTTGCTGCCTTCTCCCTGGTAGTTGCCGTCGTTCTTCAGTTGCAGCGTGTAGTGGCCGTTCACCGACCAGTTGCCGCTGATCTGGTAGCGGGACTGGAAGACGAGTGCGTCGTACTCGCGGTGCGCGAGATTGGTGTTCGTGTACAGCCGGTTGGTGAAGCTGGGTGCGTTCGGGTCGTTCGTCGGTCCGCCGGCGGCCGGGTCGGTGATCGAGACGAACACGTGGCTGACGCCCTGCGCCGTCGTCTGAAAGTCCTCGACGAAGTCGCGCGTCTTTCGATACACGAAGCTGCCTTCGGCGTAGCCGCGTCCGTTGCGGATGTTCACGCCGTAGGAGGCGCTGACTTCATGGGTGAGCGGCGACTTGAGATCCGGGTCCATGAAGGTATTCGCCAGCGGCGCGTTGAAGACGAACGCCGAATCCAGTGGATAGTTGGCGAGGTCGAACCCTGGCGCGAACTCGCGCCCCCGGCCGGGCGGACCGGTGTAGGTGAAGTTGATGTCCGGCGGGTTGCCGACCACGCTGTTGGCGCCGATCTGCGCCTCGTTGTAGCGGCCGGAATATTGGCCGTAGGTGACGTGCACGACGTGAGCGCCGTTGCCGCGCACGTCGTACGCCGCAGCGAGCCGCGGCACGATCCGATTGCTGTTGATGCTCACGATGTCGCCCGGATTCGACAGCGCCTTGACGTGCTCGAACCGCGCCCCCAGATCTGCCGACCAGTGATCGTTGATCGCCCAGTGGTCCTGGACGAACGCCGAGCTGTTGTCGATGTTCATCGTTCCGCCGCGGGTCGCCGGGAAGAAGTCCACCGACGACAGGCCGGAGACGAACACCGGAATCGCGCGGCCGCTCGCGTCGAGCAGCGGGGTGCCGTTGGCGTCCGCGGCGAAGTCGGCGTTGAAGACATACGACGTCGACGACTGCGAGTTGCCGCCGGTCCGCTGGCTGCGGAACCACTCGCCGCCGGCTTTCGTCTCGTGCCGGCCGTGGAACGCCCAGTAGTCGGTGACGCTGCCGGTCAGTTGCCGGTTGTTGCGGTGCTCGGGATCGGTCGCGTCGAAATACGGCGCGTTGTAGAGGCACGAGCACTGCGTCACCGACAGGAACGGTGAATCGATGATGTTCCGGCTGGTGCCGCCGTCGCCTTCGAACTGGAACCGTCGCTCGGAATACTGAGCCTCGATGAGCAGGTTGCTCCGGGCGACGCCGCGGTAGTTCGTGTAGTAGTACCAGTTGGGGTTGCTGCGATCGACTTCGCTGTGCGGCTCGATGATGAACGTCTGCAGGCCCGAGTTGTTGGTTCGCGTCCGCGGATCGGCTAGGTAGCCGCCCTGGATTGTGTGATTCGGCGCCACGGTGCCGGTCAGCTTCACTTCGCCGCGCTTGTTGGTGTCGATCGAGCTCAGCCCGATGCCGGTCAGCTGCAGCGTCACCTGGTTGTTCGTGTTCGCGTACCGTCCCGAGGTGAAGAACCACAGACGATCCGGCACGATCGGCCCGCCGAAGGTGCCCTCGTAGGTCCGCGACAGCACGTCGAGGTGCTGCGTCCCGCGCGAGACCTCGAACGGCGTCTCAGTCGTCCAGCTCGGGTTCAGGAAGTTCACGCGGCCGCTGCCGGAGAACTTGTTACCGCCGCTCTTGGTGATCGCGTTGACGACGCCGCCGCTGAAGCGTCCGTATTCAGCGGAGATTCCCGACGTCAGGACCTGCGTTTCCTCGATGGCGTCTTCGATGAACAGGTTCTGCGGCTGCGCGAACAGGTTGTCGTTGATGTCGACGCCATTGACCATGAAAACGTTGTCGAACGAGAAGGCGCCGTTGATCACGACGGTTTGCGCGTTCGGCCCGTTCTCGTTGACCGCCGGCGCGAGCTGCGCGATGCCCTGAATCGTCCGTGGCGTGGCCAGCGACTCGATTTCCTCGTGCTTGAAATCGGCGCCGACTACCGGTGAGGTGATGGCGGCCGGCGTCTGCCCGACGACATTGATCGACTCGGCGATGCCGGCGGCGGCCAGCGTGACGCTCTCGCTCACCGTCGATCCGACTGGAACGACGATTTTGCGCGTCGCGGTGGTAAAGCCGGACAACTCGTAGGTCACCGTGTAGTCGCCAGCCGGCAGCGCTGCCATGCTGAACGCGCCAGTGGTGTCGGTCACCGCGACGCGAGGCCCCTGCAGTGCCGGCGAGGTTGCCGTGACGGTCACACCGGGGACCATGAGGCCCTGCGCGTCCTTCACTACGCCCCGGATCGAACCAGTCTGGACTCCCTGGCCGAACCCCGAGCCACTGAAGGCGAGTACCAGTAACGCCGCCATCGCCGCGATTCGTCTCATATGCGCTCCATGAACCGTCGAATCCGTGTTCGCGGCTCCATCGTAGAAGCGCCAGAAGACCCCGTCGTTCAAAACATCATCGTCATCCGGCTGCTTCGTGCAGCGGATCCAATTCAGGCAGCGGTCAGTGTTCGATGTCGGCAAACACTGGTTGTTCGTGGAACATGCTTCCCAGGATCGAACACCTGGTACGCGCGATCGGGCGAAGTGCGATGTTCGCCGCCGCGCTCAGTCGTGCCGCAACGCGACAGCAGGATCGATACTCACCGCGCGTCGCGCCGGAACCTGGCAGGCACACAACGCGACTGCCAGCAGCACGATCGGCGCGGCAGCCATGGTGAATCGATCGTAGGGTGTCACACCAACCAGCTGCGATTGGAGAAGCCGGTTTACCGCAAGAGCGCCTGCCACGCCGACAAACAGCCCCACAGCGGCTGGCGCCATGCCTTCGCCGACGACCATCCGGCGCACGTCTGACGCTGCGGCGCCGAGGGCGATGCGGACGCCGATCTCCTTCGTGCGTTGGGTAACCGAGTGTGCGATGACCGCAGACAAACCAATTGCGGCCAGGAGCAAGGCAATGGCGGCGAAGATCGGGGCCACGGTCGCACTCTTGCCGAGCTCCATGTGTTCGACATCCATGTAGTCGCCGTCGAAAGCAAAGACCGTGTTCAGCGTCGTGAAGTCTTCCAGGTTCACGCCGGAATCGATCTGTTCGACCTGCGATCGAATCTCACGCGCGACTCGTTGAGGCGCCCGACTGCGAGCAAAGAAATATACGTGCAGCAACGGTTCCTGCCGGAATGCCACGTACACAACCGGCTTGAACTGCTGGCGCAGCGCGTCACCTTGCATGATATTCCGAGCCACTCCCACAACCGTTCGCCACTCGCCTGGCCCGTGCTGCGCGAGCAGACGGAATCGTCGGCCGATCGGATCGCGATCCCGCCAGAACCTGTCGACGAAGCTCTGATTCACAATCGCGACGCGCGGTGACCCGATGCGGTCACCGCCGTCGAAGTCGCGACCGGCGACCAGCGGATCGCCGACGGCTCTGAAGTAATTCGGTCCGACCGAGATAAACGGGACCGTGAGCTCGCTGTCCGCCGGATTCGGCATTCCGTCGAGTTCGATCGACTGAAGCTGACCGCCTTTGACCGGAAGTGCATTCGAGATCGCCGCGTCCTGAATGCCTGGAATGCCGCTGAGGTGCGCGTGCAGCTGATCGACGTAAGCGAGTCGCAGCTGCGCAGTCGAGTACTCTTCCGACGGCAATCGAAGGGAGCCGACCAGAACGTTTTTCGGCTCCCGCACGCCGGTGTCGGCGTTGACGATGTTGATCAGACTCCGCACGAGGACGCCGGCGCCGGACAGCAGCACCATCGCGAGCGCCATTTGCCCGCCGACGAGGACTCTCGACAGCCGTCTTGTCATCACCGACTGCGTGGTGCCGCGCTCGGTATTCGTCAGGTCGCCGGCTCGATGAAACCGCAGAACCCGCGCGACTGGGACAAGCGCGAACAGCGCGCCCGCCACCGCGGAAGTCGCGGCCAGGTACGCGAACACCCCCGCGTCCACGCTGTAATCCAGGATCTGGTATGGCGACGCGGTCGCGACAGCCCAGCCCCTCACGGCCCACACGGCGATCCACCACGCAGCGGCTCCGGCAGCGAGCGTCACGCATAGTCCTTCAACGAGCATCTGCCGGATCAGTTGCGATGCTCCCGCGCCGAGCGCGACGCGCGTCGAGAGGTCACGCCACCGTCCCAGCGTTCGCACCACCGTGAGGTTGGAGACGTTGGCGCAGGCGATGAACACCACGAACCACGCGCCTGCCCACAGCAAGCCGTAGATGATCGGACCGTTCGGGCCGGCATGGAAATGTGCGTTGTCGACCACGCTCAGCACGAAGCCCCGATGCGTCGTCGGAGAGGACGCCTGCAAGCGTCGATTGACGGTCTCAAGCTCGACCCGCGCTTGCGCCACCGTCGCGCCGCGCCGCAATCGGCCGAACGCCAGATACCCTCGGCTTTCGGGTCCGCCGGCGCGCAACTGCGCCGTGACCGTCACCGGCATCCAGACGTCGACGAGCTGATCGGGGAAATCGAAGTGCTCCGGCATCACGCCGACGACCGTCGCTGGCGTGCCGTTGATCCAGACCGCGGCACCGACGATGTCGGGTCGTCTCGCAAACCGGCCTTTCCAAAACCGGTGGTTCAGGATTGCGACGGGCGGCGCCCCGGGCAGTGCGTCCTCCGGCGAGAAGCCCCGGCCCAGGGCCGGCGCAACGCCGAGCAGCGCGAACGAGTTCGCCGTGACCGTGAAGGCGATGACGTCTGTCGACTGTCCGTCTCCAGCCTTCACCGATACGCGCGGGCCAGATAAAAGCAGCCCCATGCCGTCGAATGCCTGCGATTGGGAATTCCACGCTTCGAAATCCGGATACAAAACCCCTCGCAGCCCCGAGGGCGCGATTTCCTGGACGTACACCAGTTGGTCGTTGCGTTTGACGACCGGGTAGCCGCCAAACAACATTGCCCTGACCACCGCGAATACGGCGACGTTGAGCGCGAGCGCGAGTACCAGCATCGCGACAGTTGGCACGGTGTACGCGCGGTCGCGTCGAAGCGTCCGCGTTGCCAGCCGTGCATCGAAGATCCAGGAATCGATGTTCATTCAATAGCAAGCCTTGCCGCTTCCGCGTCTCCCGACTCTTGTGGGACGGCAGCAGGCAGACATCCATCGCTCCCTGGAGAAATGCGCGGACGACCGGGTGCAGACGGCGCGCGACATCTACAACGAGGTGAAGCACGTGCAGAAGCAGCTCGAATCCGGATCGTCACGCGAAATGCGGCTGACTGACATCCTCCCGCGCTACGCCGTCACGGCGGCAGTCGTCTCTGCCAAAATGAAAATGACGACCTTTCTCATTGGCGCGTTTGCGCGTTATTCGGCGTCAGCTTCAGCAGCTTGCCGCCGGCCCCGTCGGTCAGGACGTAGACAGCACCGTCTTGAAAGACGCGCACGTCTCTGATCCGCTCGTTGAGATCCGTCAGCAGCGGTTCCTCGTTGACGACCTTATCGTTCTTGTCCAACTCCAGGCGAAAAATCGCCTGACCGGCCAGGCCACCGACGAGCACGCTGGTCTTCCACTGCGGGAAGAGGTCGCCCCGATAGAAGACCAGGCCGGACGGAGCGATGACCGGATCCCAGTAATACCGCGGCTGCTCGAGTCCCGGCTTCTCGACGATCGCGTCGCCGATCTTCGTGCCGGGATAGTTGATGCCGTGCACGATAACCGGCCAACCGTAATTCTTGCCCTTCTCGATGATATTCAGCTCATCGCCACCGCGCGGACCATGTTCAATTTCCCAAAGCCGTCCGTCGGGCGCGAAGGTCAACCCCTGTGGCGTTCGATGACCCATTGACCAGACTTCCGGCAGGCCAAGCGCCGGATTCCCGGGCGCCGGCTTGCCTTCTGGCGTGATGTGGATCACCTTGCCCAGGTATTTGTCAGTCTGCTGCGCCTGCATCGGAATCGGATCGCCGGTCGAACGGTCCCCAAGAGCGACGAACAGGCTTCCGTCTTTCGGATCGATGGCGATGCGAGAACCGGTCTGGCTCACTGCTCTGTTGGTGAACGGGGTGCCCTGAAAGATGGTGTGCACGTTCGACAGCGCGCCCGCGTCCTCATCCAACGTGGCGCTGTCGACAGCTTGAACGCAGGTGTCGTCATCAATAATGCGCATGTAGACGAAGAAGATTCTGTGGTTGCTCGCGAAGTTCCGATCCAGTGCGACATCGAGGAGACCCGCCTGTCCGCGGAAATATACCGGCGGCAGATTGGCGGTGATGGTGTGGAACGCCGAACCATCCTTGTTGAGGATGCGGAGGTGGCCCGGCTTCTCCGTGATGAGAAAGCGTCCGCTGGGTAGCAGCGCGACTGCCCAGGGGTAATCCAGGCCGCTGGCGATGGTTGCGACCGCGACGTCCGTCGTCTTGTGATAGGGAGCATGTGTCTGCCCCGGAAAGACCGGATGATCGGTATCCAGTTCCGGGGGGCGCTTGTCGATGGGCTGGCCTTCGACCGTGAACTTCTCGAAAGACCGCCGTGTCGCGCCCGCGTTGCCGCGACCGGCCGGCGGCGTCTGGGCCGTCACCAATGCGGGCAGCATCGCCAGTCCGGCGACGGCACCGATCATCACGAATCGTTTCATTTGCAGTCTCCTAGCGAGCGCTCGCCACAGATAAGCTCACGGCCTCAATGCCTGCGGGGTTTCTAGAAGGCGCACGGAAACCTGCTGGTGCCGCGTCGCCAACTCGACCAGCACATCTCGGCGTGCAGCCAACCCGAATGAGTCGCGGTGACCGTCGCGACGACATGACGCATCACCTGATCATGGCCAGCGAGGACGTCAAGCGTCAATAATTTTGCCCGGATGTGCTATTGGCGGGAACAACCAGTTTCGCGACGGACATGGCACTTAGAGAGATGCACAGTGTCAAGCCCCGCCACGTGATGGGTTCATCTCGTCGACGTTGCGTCCAGCGGGAAAGTGTCGAACGGCAGAACTTCAGCGTACGACTGGCGCAGCTTGGCCAGGTCGGTAGGGGGCCGAGCGTTCAGATACACGTCGAAGAATGTGTGCAGATAGGCTCTGGCGATCGCAAGGCCCCGCAGTGCGCTGGGGCCGCCGGTCACCAGCAGGAACGCGCGGATAAAAAGGCTGTTCTTCACCACCATTTGATCGCTGAACGTGAAGTGATTGGCCCCGCGGATCATGACGACATGCCGTGAGCTCCCCAGGTGGTCGTAGACGGAGTGGATGTCGCTGATCACCTCACGGCCCTCGACCGTCGCCGCTTCTCTCCTGTGATCGCTCAGCAGAAACAGAAACGGTTGCGCCGCGCCTTCGCGGATGACGCTTCCAAATGGCATCCCGTCGATGTCCGCGCCTGCGATGCAGCGGCGGTCGTCGTGACAGAACTGCAAGGCGGTCGCGCCGCCAAACGAGTGTCCGAACATGCCCAGCCTGGCGATCGCCAGCCTGCCCGTAAACCGTCCCGATGGATCCGAAGCATTGAGCCGCTCCAATTGATCGACAACGAAGGCCGTGTCGGTGATCCACATGGGCAGCAGTCGGTGGGCAAGTTGCCGCGCGCTGTCATAGCTCATCGTTTCGGGATTGTTCGCGGATGCTCGTTTGACGACGCGGCCGTCCGGAAAGACAACGAACCCGGATCGATACGGGGCATCGAATCCGACGACGAAGTAACCGTGGCTGGCCAGGTCCTCGGCCAGCGTGGTGAAGTCGACGGTCAAGGCGCCGCCGCCGGATCTCATGATGACGACCGGATACGAAGGCTGCTCGGGCGAGACCGGTGGATCGATGACACTATTGGTTAGGATGCGCGTCGGGTCGCGATTGAGATACTCGCGCATGAGCGTTCCCAGTGAGTCCGTCTGAGCCTGACGCCAGGCTGCCGGCAGGTACGGCGCGGCCGCTGCACGACCTGCACTGGCGGCCGGATACCACATCCACACAAAGACCGTACGTTTCGTGCCGGGCGCCGGCGCCAGATCATCGGTCAGCGCGTCGTTCGTCCAGACGAAAGTCGCTCGTCCAATGGCGAACCGGCCCGTCGGTCTGGGCAGCGTCAACTCGGCGCCATGCTCCCAGCGAACCATCCCGATCAGTATCGCGACGCCACCGAGCACGCCGATGAGGAGCGCCCCCGCCACCTTCAGTGCGACCTTCATTCGCGCCACGTTGGCCACACTATGCGTGAAGCACTTTACAGTGTCAAGCTAGGTGGCTCGACAACCCGGCCGGCTGTTCGCCGGCCGTTCTGGCGTGTTCGATCGGGAAGCGCCAGAACCCGGGCGCGACGGCTCCAAGGCGATGTTCAGCCAACCGTTGGACTGAGTGTGAGTTGACCCTTTGCGATTTGCGCGAGGGTTTCCACCACGAACTCTTTCTCGCGAGCTCGGACCCGAGCCTTCAAAGTTTCGACTGAATCACCCGGAAGGATGTCGACCTTGCACTGCCGAACGACAGGTCCCGTGTCGTACTCGGGATCGACCAGGTGAAGGGACACGCCAGACTCCGTTTCCTGTGCCTCGAGTACTGCCTCGAATACGCGGTCGCCGTACATTCCCTTGCCTCCGAATCTGGGCAGCAGGGCGGGATGCGTGTTGAGGATCCGGCCCCTGAACGCATCGAGCACCAACGGCCCAACCCGCTTCATGTAGCCGGCCAGGAACACCAGATCGGCACCGGCCTCGAGTAGGGCATTTCGAATCGCGACGTCGAGGGCCTCGGGGCTGTCGTGGGTGGTTGATGAGAGATGCTCGACACGAATGCCGGCCTGACGAGCCCTGGCCAGCGCCGGTGACGTACTGTTGTTGCTGATGACCACGACAACGCGTGCGGGAATCCGGCCGCTCGCACACGCATCGATGACGCTTTGGAGTGTCGTGCCCTCATGCGAAGCGAGAACGCCCAGATTCATAACGTCAGTGTCGGGATGTTCGTGTGGCCCGCATTGTAGATCTCTGCAGACGCCAGCGACATCAGGCCGGTAAGTCCTGTGTGGTCGTCACGCGTCCGGAACTCTACCGGCGCGGAGCAAACCGAAATGCCCGCGGTCGCGGCAGTGTTTTGATGTTCTGTGTCGTAACGGCGTTCGGGCTCGCGTTCGCGCCTGGCGCAGCACCGGCGTGGCAAGGATGGTGGACGGCAGGAGGCTCGAACTCCCGACCTCCGCGTTGCGAACGCGGCGCTCTCCCAACTGAGCTAGCCGCCCACTGAAGAACGCAAATTGTACCATGCGAGTTTGTACCGCCGCAACGCGACCGGTGCAGGCTTCCTGCTACACTCCTCGAAATGTCCGCGGTGCGCAAACTCGGTGTGCTCACAGGCGGCGGCGATGCGCCCGGCCTGAATGCCGTCATCCGGGCGGTCGTCAAGGCGGGCTCGAACAGCGGCATCGAGGTCGTCGGGCTCGAAGACAGCTTCGACGGGCTGATCGAACCGAACCGTTCACGCGTGCTCACGCCGCGCGACGTGACCGGCATCCTCCGGCTCGGCGGCACCATCCTCGGTACGACCAACCGCGGCAACCCGTTCGCCTATCCGGTCACGACCTCCCAGGGCGTGCACGACTACTCCGATCGCGTGGTCGAGATGTTCCACAAAATGGGTCTCGACGCGCTCGTCGTGATTGGCGGCGACGGCACACTCGCCATCGCGCACCAGTTCTGCGCCCGCGGCCTGCCGGTCGTCGGCGTGCCGAAGACGATCGACAACGACATCGTCGGCACGACGAATTGCTTCGGCTTCGACACCGCGGTCGACTTCGCGACCGACGCGATCGATCGGCTGCATACGACCGCCGAAGCCCATCACCGCGTCATGGTCGTCGAAGTGATGGGGCGCTACGCTGGATGGATTGCGCTGTACGCGGGCGTCGCTGGCGGCGCCGACGCGATCCTCATCCCCGAGATCCCCTTCGACATCGCGATTGTCGGCGATCGCCTGCGCGCGCGCGATCGGTGGGGGGCGCAGTTCAGCATCGTCGTCGTCGCCGAAGGCGCGTATCCGAACGGTGGGTCGCTGTCGCTGATCGAGGCCGCGCGCGAAGGCTTCGCCGAGCGCCTCGGCGGCATCGGCGCACAGGTCTGTCAGGCGCTGGCGGGCGAGACGAACAAGGAGACGCGGTCGGTCGTGCTGGGACACCTGCAGCGCGGCGGCGCGCCGACCAGTTTCGATCGCGTGCTGGCCACGAGGTTCGGCGGCAAGGCGGTCGAACTGGTCAAGCGCGGCGAGTTCGGCATGATGGTCGCCTACGATCCGCCCGACATCGTCTCGCGTCGGCTCGAGGACGTGGTCGGGAGAACGAAGACCGTGCCGCTCGACCTGGATCTGCTGCTGACAGCGCGCGCGCTCGGCATCTCGTTTGGTGATTAGGACCGATGAGCCCACGGGCTCGGTGGGGAAGGACCGATCGGCGTGAGCGCCGCCCTGCCCCAGCAACCCCATGGGCCGATCGGTCCTATACGGCCCGTCGTGCGACGACCATCCGGTAGATCCACAGCAAGAGGACGGCGCCGAGCGTCGACACGATATATCCGGCCGAGGCATTCGGGCCGTACCAGCCGAGCGTGCGGCCGATGAACCCGCCGATCAACGAGCCGGCAATGCCAAGGGCCATCGTCACGATGATGCCGCCGGGATCCTTGCCCGGCATGAGCAGCTTTGCGATGGCTCCGACGATCAGACCGAAGATCATCCAGCGGAGTGCTTCAAGCATGGCCGATTCTCCTCAGGTGGCCGCCTTGCAAAACATGTGACAGGGGAAACGCTCGCGTCGTGCCCGTATCATAGCGCCGTAGGGCGCGCAAGCAGGTCGAAAGAACGGCGATCGCTCTGCGTCGTCTCAAGGCGGTGTCGCGCGTCATGAGTTCAAGACGTCGAGATACTTGAGCGCGCCGCCGGTATTGAACAGCACCACACGGTCGTTCGGCTTGATTTGACCGCTTGCCGCGAGACGCTGGATCGCGACGAAGGCCGCGCCGCCTTCGGGAGCGGCGCTGACGCCGGCGTGTCGGCCGATCGCCAGCATGCCGGTCACCATCTCGCGATCCGCGACCGCCAGCGCGGAGCCGCCGCTCTCGCGAACGGCGCGCAGAATCAGAAAGTCTCCAATCGCGCGCGGAACCCGCAGCCCGTCGGCGAGCGTCGACGCGTTTTCCCAGGGTTCCGCCCGCGCCGTGCCCTGCGCGAAGGCCCGAACGATCGGCGCGCAGTTTTCAGCCTGCACCGACACCATCCGGGGGCGGCGACCGCGCTTCACCCAGCCGAGGTGCTCGATCTCGTCGAACGCCTTCCACATGCCGACCATTCCGGTCCCGCCGCCGGTCGGATAGACGATCCAATCCGGCCATTCCCAGTCGAGCTGTTCCGCGAGCTCGTAGGCCATCGTCTTCTTGCCTTCGATGCGGTACGGCTCCTTGAGCGTCGAGACGTCGTACCAGCCGAGCGGCCCGCCCGTCTCGGCGGCCATCCGTCCGGCGTCCGTGATCAGTCCGTCGACCAGCGTGACGTTCGCGCCGTACAAGCGGCACTCGTCCACGAACGGCTGCTTCGCATCTTTCGGAATGAACACCTCGCAGGCAAGGCCGGCGGCGGCGGAGTAGGCGGCGGCGGCGTTCCCGGCATTGCCGGCGGTCGGCAGCGCGATCGTCTTCGCGCCCAGATACTTCGCGCGGGTGATCGCCGCCGACTGTCCGCGCGCCTTGAACGAGTTGGTCGGATTGAGCGACTCGTCCTTGATGTAGAGCTGCCCGAGGCCGATGGTCGCACCGAGCGCGCGCGCGTGAAAGAGCGGTGTGAAGCCTTCGCCGAGCGTGACCGGCGACTCGCCGTCGAACAGCGGCAGCAGCTCGCGGTAGCGCCACATGTTCGGCTCGCGACCCTGCAACGACTCGCGCGACCAGGAGCGCGCGCGATCGAGGTCGTAGCGCGCGACCAGGGGAGCGCCGCACACGCACAGATGGTGACGCTGGTGCGCGTCGAGCGCAGGAGCCCCGCACGGGACGGAGCACTCCAGGTGAGAGAAAAAAGAGTGAGACACGGCAGCAGGCACCGACGACTTATTTGCTCCCCAGCAGCTCGCCGTCCTTCTTCTTCTGCAGGTCGTCGATCAGCTTGACGTGCGAGTCGGTCAGCTTCTGGATCTCGTCGAGCGCTTTCTTCTCGTCGTCCTCCGAAATCTGGTGATCCTTGAGCAGCTTCTTCAAGCGGTCGTTCGCATCGCGGCGGACCTGGCGAACCGCGTTGCGCCCTTCTTCGCTCAGCTTGTGCACGTGCTTCGAGAGTTCCTTGCGGCGCTCGTCGGTGAGCGAGGGCAGCGGGATGCGGACGATCTTGCCGTCGTTCGCCGGGTTGAGGCCGAGGCCGGCGCTGCGAATCGCCTTTTCGATCGCGCCGAGCTGCGACGGGTCGAACGGCTGCGCGACGATCAGCTGCGGTTCCGGTATCGACAACCCGGCGACCTGGTTCAGCGGCATCTTCGATCCATACGCCTCGACTTGGACGCCGTCGAGGATGGTCACCGACGCGCGACCGGTCCGAACGCCGCCGAACTCGTGCTGGAGATGGTCGATCGCCGCTTTCATCCGCTTGGTTACTTCCGCGTACAACCCTTTCAGGTCATTCACGTCCATGTGGAGACTCCGCTACAAGGCAGACGGTTGAAGGCAGAAAAGGCCGATGCAGGGCAGCCACGATTCAGCTACGCCGTGACGAGCGAGCCAATCGGCTCGCCGGTGATCGCGCGCTTGATATTGCCCGGCGTGCGGAGGTTGAAGACGACGATCGGCAGCCGGTTGTCCATGCACAGCGAAATCGCCGTGGCGTCCATCACCTTCAGTCCCTGCTCGAGCACCTGCAGGTACGAGATGCGGTCGAAGCGCGTCGCGTTGGCCTTCACCATCGGATCGGCGTCGTAGATGCCATCGACCTTGGTCGCCTTGAGGATCACGTCCGCCTTGATCTCCATCGCGCGGAGCGCGGCCGCGGTGTCAGTGCTGAAGTACGGATTGCCGGTTCCGGCGCCGAAGACGACGACCCGTCCCTTTTCGAGGTGCCGGATGGCACGGCGGCGGATGAACGGCTCGGCCACGGCGCGCATCTCGATCGCGGTGACGACCCGCGTCACCACGCCCTGCTGCTCGAGCGCGTCCTGCAGGGCGAGGGCGTTGATGACGGTGGCGAGCATGCCCATGTAGTCGGCAGTGGCGCGGTCCATCCCGCGCGCGCTCGCCGCGACGCCGCGGAAGATGTTGCCGCCGCCGATCACGATCGCGGTCTCGACGCCCATCCCCTGAATCTCCGCCACGTCGCGCGCGATCTGTGTCGCCACGGCGGGATCGATGCCGTAGGTCTGATCGCCCATCAGGGCTTCGCCGGAGAGTTTGAGGAGGATGCGTTTGTAGGCGGGCCGGGGGGAGTCGTCGGCGGTCACGGAGCTGAATTATAACAAGGACGCAGAGAACAACAGAGGACGCAGAGGACAACAGAGGACGCAACGGAAAACGCACTCGCTCGGCTGAAGCCTCGCGCTGCGTCGCCGCGTCAGCCGTGACCGCGCAGCGCTGGACGCCTTCTGCGTCCTTCGTTGCCCTTTGAACCCGTCTCAGGCGGCCGCTAGGCCGCGCTCGCTGCGTCCTTGGTTGCCCTCGTGCCCTTGTCCAGGCGCTGCCGGCAGGCCGCGCTCACTGCGTCCTTTGTTGCCGGTTGTGCCTTGCCACTGTCAGGCGCCCGTCTCGCCCACCTTCAGACGCGCGAAGCGCGTGACCGCGACCGGCGCACCGAGCGCTTTGCCAGCAGCATCGATGACCTGCTTCACCGACATCTTGGGGTCGCGGATCGATTCCTGATCCGGCAGCACACCGCCGGGCATCTGCTTGTAGAACGCGCCGAGCTTGCCCTCGATGATCTTCTCGAGCACGTTCGCAGGCTTGCCGGAGTTTTCCATCTGCGCGCGGTAGATCGCCTTTTCCTTCTCGAGGACGTTCGCGGGCACGTCTTCCCGCCTCGCGTACGCCGGGTTGCCGGCCGCGATCTGCATCGCGATCTCGCGGACGAGCGTCTGGAATTCCTCGCGCTGCTCGATTCCGGCGGTCACGCCGCCGAACTCGACCATCACGCCGATCTTGCCGCCCTGATGAATGTACTGACCGACGTAGCCGTTGCCGGCGTAGCGCACGAGGCGCGACACGGTCATGTTCTCGCCCAGCGTCGCGATGAGCGGCGTGAGATGTCTGGCAATCGGACCATTCGGATCTTTCAGCCAGGCGTCGTTGGCGGCGTCGCCGGCCTCGGCAATCTCATCGAGCACGCTCTGCATCAGCTGCTGGAAGTCGGGCGTGCGCGCGACGAAGTCCGATTCGCAGTTCACTTCGGCCAGGATGCCGGACGAGTGATCCGAAGCGACGGTGTTCGCAATGAGACCTTCGCTCGCCGTGCGTCCGGCCTTCTTCGCCGCGCTGGCGAGGCCGCGCTTGCGCAGGATCGTGGTCGCCTCGTCGAAGTCGCCGTTCGCTTCGGTGAGCGCGTTCTTGCACTCCATCATGCCGGCACCGGTCTGGTCGCGCAGCTTCTTCACCATCTCCGCCGTAATCGCCATCGTCGCCATTGCTGTTCTCTCCAGAGACCAAAAAAAACGCCGGCCCCATGTCGAGGCCGGCGCCTGTGCTTGGGGCCTGTGTCGTGTCTTATGCAGAGGCCGGAGCCGGCTCGCGGCGCGGACGCTGCGGACGCGTGGCTCGCCGCGGATCGGTTTCCTGCGCGGCGGCCTCTTCGGCGGCCTCGCGGGCGTTTTCCGCGTCGATCGACTGCTTCATGTCGCGGCCGGCGATCACCGCGTCGGCGATCCGCGACGCGAACAGCCGGATCGACCGCAATGCGTCGTCGTTGCCGGGAATCACCAGATCGACTTCGTCCGGATCGCAGTTGGTGTCGACGATGCCGATCACCGGAATCTTGAGCTTGCGCGCCTCGTCGACTGCGATCTTCTCCTTCTTCGTGTCGACGACGAACACCGCGTCGGGCAGCCGCGACATGCCGCGG
>DATFXR010000015.1:0-21772 GCA_035315685.1 Vicinamibacterales bacterium
ACATCTGAGTGGGAATTACCTTGCGGCTGGAGGACGACTCGCCCGACAAAACCTCTTGATTCAACCGGTCGCTTCAGAGAAGCCGCGGTGGAAACCGTTCTGTGGTTTCCACGGCGGCGGCATTTCCACGGCCGCTCACCGCGCGGCGCTCTTGAGCGTCGGTTTCAGTCGCTGCCGGTACGACTCGCCCTCGATGACGAGATCGTAGGCGTTGCTGGTGAAGCGACCGATCGCGCTCTGCGCGCGAAGCGGATCGGCGAACGTGATCAGCCATTCGTCGGGGCAGTCACGATGATCGAGCCGGCGCGATGGCGTTCGGTCAGGATTTCGTACAAGTCGCGGCTCTCCGTCGGGTCGAGCGTGTCGAGCGCGAAGTCATCGAGGATCAGGAGGTCGACGGCGAGCAGCTTGCGGACCTCGGCGTCGTAGCTGTTATCGAGCCGCGCGTGCTTCAGCGTTTTCAGCATGTGATCGGTGCGAATCGCGAGCACGGTGCGGCCGCGGCGACAGGCGATGTGGCCGAGGGCGTGAGCGAGAAAGGTCTTGCCGACGCCGACGGGGCCGACGACCGCCACGTGGGCATGGGCGTCGAGGAAGCGCAGCGTCGTCAGCTCATTGAGGAGCGCGCGGTCGAACGTGACTTTGGCCGTGGCATCCCACGCTTCGAGCTGCAGCGCCGGATCCAGATGGCCGCGTTGCACGCGGAGCACGACGGCGAGGCTATCGCGTCGCGAGGCTTCATCGCCCAGGACGAGCGTGAGGAAGTCCTGATGCGGCATCTTCTGCTGCCGGGCGAGGACGAGCCGCTCGGGCAGCGTGTCGAGCATGCGCCCCAGCTTCAGGCGACGGAGCACGGTTTTCAGATCGGCACTAATTGCGTCGGTGGTCATTCGACATCTCCTTCTGAGCGGCGAGCTGATGCAAGCGGCAACGCGTACTGCGTGGCAGGCCGGAGAAAGCGCGCGAGCGGCAGCACGCGCGCGGGCGACGGTGGCGCATTCGGCACGGGTTGCGCGAGCATCCGTTTCAACCGCTGCACGTCGAGCATGTCTGCGGCGAGCGCGGTCGCGCAGGCCTCGTCGACGCGCGCGGCGCCGTACCGCCGCACGAGACCGAGCAAGGCGTAGACGCGCCGCATGCGCGTCCAGGGCAGCGGATTGTCGAGAAGGGCCGCGGCGAAGCGGCCGACGGCATCGCCGTAACTGCGCGCGTGGCGCTCGAGGGCGTGGACATCGCGCAGCGCATACCAGGTGCGCTCGGCCGGGAAATCGATCGCATCGGTCGATCGGCCGCCGGCGGGTTTGCGCGGATGCGTCTTCACCAGCACGGCACCGTCGTAGAAGCGCACGAGGTGCTGATCGGCCCGCGCGCGCAGGGTGCGGCCGACGTAGTGCCGCGGCAACGAGTAGAGCGCTTTGGCCACCTGCGCGTGCTGATCGCGGGCGATCTTCGGCTCACTCCACAGCGGCATGTCGTATGGCGTCGCCGGGCGCGGCCGCAACACCGGTTGCTCCTCGGTCTCGAAGTGCTCGCGCGGGAAGCGTTGCGTGCGGG
This sequence comes from Vicinamibacterales bacterium, assembly GCA_035315685.1. GTDB lineage: Bacteria > Acidobacteriota > Vicinamibacteria > Vicinamibacterales > CAVVIG01 > QHWK01. Next base: position 1,555 of record DATFXR010000015.1, read on the forward strand.
TGTGTCGACGACCGCCGTACTCGTCGCGGCACCAGCGCCGCGCGTGGGCACGCGCGTCGTCGAGGGTCGTCAGCACCTCGCCGGCGAAGCAGTCGTCGCGGACCGTTGCCACGGCGCGCTCGACGCGGCCTTTGTCGCGCGGCCGGCGCACGCGCGCGGGATCGATGTGAAAGCCACACGCCTGGGCATACTCGAGGAAGGCGGGCGTAATCCGCGGCGTCAACGGATCCGCGGTGGCGACGATCGCCGACGTGTTATCCGGAATCAGGACTTTGAAGACGCCGCCGAAGAACGTCCATGCCGCCTCGCACGCTTCGATGGCGCGCGCCGTCGTCTCCTCGAAGGTCGGATAGACAAACCGATATCGCGACCGCACGGCGGTAAAGAGCCACGCACGAAATCGGCGTCTCTGGCCGGTGAGCGTGAGCCAGCCGACCCAACCGGTGTCGACCTGCAGCTCCTCACCCGGTGCGCCGTCGACAACGGGGATCGTCGTCGCGGCGCGTCCAAAATTGAGCTCGACGACGGCGAAGCGATGGAGCGTGGCGTACGTAATCACCACGCCTTGTCGCGCGAGCAGCTTGCGAATTTTCGTGAGCCGAATGCCCTGCTGTAACCAATGCGCGATCGGCGTTCGATGCTCGCCACATCGCGCCCAGCCATCACCACGTGGCCGCCCCCCGGCCGGATGGAGCGCCAGCAACACGTCGCGGACCTGCGCGTCGCTGAGTGGGCCGCCGTCGCGCGGCAGACCGATCGCTTCAGCCGTCGTGACGTATCGACGAACCGTTTTCGGATCGAGCCCGAGTCGCGCAGCGATGCGTTTCTTCGGCACGCCGTCGCGCCACAGGCGCAAGACTTCGGTGATTTCGACCATCGTGACCTCGCGATACATCCAAGGCCTCCTGCCACGGGCCGCGGCCCGGGCGGGAGACGTTTACCGCGCGGTCAGACGAGGGGGGAAAGGTTTTGAAAAACTTTCAGCTCAGAGGGGGAAAGGTTTTGAAAAACTCGTCACGAAGGGGTCCATAGGTTTTGAAGACCGACACGAGAAGCTCTTCACGGAAGCAGTCGTTCCCTCCTCACCCTTCCGTCGCGTTCCTGGCTCCATCCATCGGAGATCCTCGGCGATCCCCTGCCTGCTCGAGCGCTCGCCTGATCTCGACGCGACCTTCTGAGAAGTGAGCCGAGTCCTCGCACTGCAGTGGCGCGACCGTCGCGTCACCGATCGCGCGCCGGCCACGACCGCTTCTTCCGCCGTCAACGTCAAGTGCGCGCGTCCCTCTTCGCGCGCGACGCGCCCATGAAGAGCAGCGCAGCCGACGCGAGTCCGTCCCGTGACTTCCGCAATCTACGGCGACGCCGGCCACTGGACTGTGGCGCAATTTAATCGATGGCGCGTTCTCGGCTGACTCCGATGACACTTCCCGCACGCTGCCTGCGTCACCGAGGGTTCTGACGACCTCGCCGTTGGAGCGGAACACCGCCCGGTCGGCGACGTCTTGAGTCAGCCTTCGCGATAAGCGAGAAGAACGCAGCCGTGCTCGCCGAGACACGCCGAGTGTCCCCAGGATTGTGCCTGTGTCGCGCCGAAGACCCGTGATTCGAGCCACCGAGAGCCACGTCGCTCGACGCCGAGCTGATGGAGAATAAGATTGCGACGAAACGCGACAATGGACAGAGGTGATCGATGGTTGGCAAACCGCTGCGTTCACGCCGCTTTACGGTGACCATTTGCGGCAATGGTCGAGCGTCGCGATCGTTTTCAGATCCGAATGCGCCTTTTCCCAACAATCCAGCTGAAGCAAATTCCCGTAAGTGATCGCGGCTCATTGAGAGGTCTGACACAATTTCCACGCGCGGGGATTCTCGCGCGCGTCGAACTCGCTGAATCCAAACGCGATCAGAGAGAGCGCACGAGAGGCGTCGGCGTGTGCGATAATCTTTGCGGACCGCTCGCAACTCGTTGAATCTAAAGCGGAGAGATGTCCGAGTGGTTTAAGGAGCACGCTTGGAAAGCGTGTGTAGGGGAAACTCTACCGAGGGTTCGAATCCCTCTCTCTCCGCCACCTAACCTGTTCTAAACATTCGACTTCGCATTTTCACGATCCGCCGTCTCCAGCATGTCTCCAAAACGGCGGGGCTCTCCAGAGTCCTCGAGCAAACGAATCGCGCCGTCGAGCGCCGCGGGACTGAGGTGCATGTACCGCTGCGTCGTCGTCAGGTTCTGATGTCCGGCGAGCTCCTGAATGGCACGCGCGGGCGCGCCGCGCATCGCGAGATGCGAGCAGAAGGTGTGGCGCAGCATGTGTGGTCCATTGTTGAAGAGTCCCGCCTTCTGTGCAGCACGTCGGACCAATCCCTGCACGATGCCTTCGGTCAGCGACGACCCATCGTCTTGGTACAACACGAGTGGACCGCGGAGGTGACGGTGATCGCGAAGCGCTCGCGCGAGTCGCGTCGTGAGCGGGATGTACCGCAGCCGTCCACCTTTCGGCGACGCGATCTGTCCCTTCCACGCCGACCGCTGCACGCAGACCTGACGCTTGACGAAGTCGATGTCGGTCCATTCGAGCGCCGCCATCTCGCCCAGTCTCAGGCCCGCCTCGCCCGCCAACAAAACCAGTAGATGAGCTCGCGCGTCGGTCGATCGGGCAGCGTCGACGAGTCGTTCGAACTCGTCGAAATCGTAGAAGCGCGTCGAGCCTCTGGACACACGCAAGAGCGTGATCGTACACGGCATGTAGCCGATCACCTTCCACTCCACCGCCTTCTTCAGAAGAACGCTGAGAACCGTCAGCACATTGTTGACGGTCTTCACCGCTTTCGACGCCAGTCCGATCTTGAGTCGCTGGACGTCTTCGGTCGTGATCGCATCGAGCCGCGTCCCGCCGAGGATTGGAATCAAGTGAACGCGGCCGATCGTTTCCTTGGCCGCGACGCCGCTCGGTTTCTGCCGATTCGCCCGAGCGTAGCCGTCGATGAACCGCGGCCAGAATGCTTCGAGTGTCGGCACCTCCTTCGGTGGTGTCTGCGGCTGCGGGTGCGTGAGCGCGTGGTACCACTCACGCTCCCGTGCTTCGCCCCATCGTTGGGCCGCGGTCTTCGTGGACACGGGCGCCTTCCGGCGCTCGCGGTGTTCGGAGTCGTCCGGGAGGACCAGCCGAATGTCCACTTCCCAGCCGCCCCGACGGTACGGTCTGACGAGTACGCTCATCGCTGTGGCTCCTTCAGCGATGGCGCGCGACGATTTTGGTCGAGCCAGTGTAGCAGGTCGTCCCGCCGCACGAGCACGCGTCGACCGACATGCGTCACGCCCGGCAACCGTCGCCGACCGGCCATGACGTAGATCGCTTTTCTCGTCGTCCGCAGCAACGCCGCCGCTTCATCCGCCGTCAGCAACAGTGGCAATTCGCGAAGGTCATTCAGCATGACGACACCTATCTGGAGGTCTGGTGTAGAGCGGCTCCGGCCGCCGCCGCGCGGGCGACGGCCGGATGGAGGTGTTGCGGCTTACCGCGACACGAAGACCGGTCAGGACGCGACCGCCTCCGGGCCAGCTTCGAACTCGGCGTACGCTGCGAGGATGAGATCGCGGATGTGCGAACGCTCTTCAACGAACGCGGCAATTTGCGACCGATCTCCGCACTCACCGATGACGAAAGCGCCGCTATCACCTCGATCGACGTGATCACGCGCCGTGGTGTCGCCGGCAATGCGTCGGTGGACACCGTCGTTCGGATCCAACTGGCGGACAAAACAAAGAGTTTAGAGATGTTGGCGAAGCACTTTGCGCTCATGACTGAGCGCCTGGAGATGAGCAGCGACGGGCAGTTGCTCGAACGGCTCGATCGAGGGCGGCTGCGTGGGTTGGGCGAGAACGGTCACATGCTGCCGAGTCACGACGCGGTGGAGACGATCGCCGGCGACTGACTCAACGTGCGTCGGTCAACCTTCAAGCCAAAACGGGTTCGAATCCCCAACGTTCTCTTGGGTACGGTTGGTCGTTGTTAAGCCGCCCCCAAACTGGCTGTCCTCGTAGCGCCATTAGGCGCCGATTCGCTTTCGGAGAGTGAGATCGAGAATGAACGGGCTGGTGACCCAGTCATAGCCTTGTTGCGCGGCGGCGTGCAAGGTGGCCACTAGCTCGTCGACTTCCTGCTCGCTGGCGACCTGAGTCTCGACCGCGCGACGCTTGACCGCTTCGAGAGTTGCGGCCCACAGATCGAAGCCTAGCTGTGGAGGGCGGTGAACCCGGAAGAACCCGCCGACGTCGATGACGTCGAACCCAGCGGCACAGGCGGCTGCTGGCAGTTCGTCGACCGTCCCCTTGTGTGCGCCGAGTCGCTCGACGACCTCCAGTGGGATGTCTGCAGCGCGGGTCAAGGCGTCCAGCGGCGGCTGCGACCGCGGCGGCGGGTTCCGTAGCCCCTCGTGTACAACAAGCCAGCCACCAGGGCGCAGCAGACCACCGATCTTCTGCATCGTGTGGACCGGGTCGGGCTGATGCACCAGAAAGAAGCGCGTAAACGCTAGGTCGAAGCCGGTGCCCAACGCGGGGGCAATGTCCTGCACGTCACCGACAACGACGTCGACCGTGTCGAGACCAAGTGCGCTTACTACGCTGCGGGCGCGTTGCACAGTGGCCTCAGCGAAGTCCACGCCGACGACACGCCCGCTGGGGCCGACGAGCTCGGCCAGGACAGCGAGCGCCCCAAGCGGTCCCAGCCGCAGTCAATGACCGCCGCGACGGCGGCACCGCGACCACCGATCCGCGCCTTCAAGCTGGCCAGCACCGTGCCGGTGCGCGTTCCGGATGATCGTGAACGCCGATTCCGGACGAACGTGAACGCGGATTCCGACCGATGCTGAACACCGATTCCGGCCATCGTGAACGCCGATTCCGGCCATGATGAACACGGATTCCGGTGACCGTGAACGGCGGTTCCGGGCATTCTGAACGCTCGTCGGTAGCTGAGGGATCCTGAGGTTTTCCCCATTTGAGGAAGGACCCCGGGATGGCAGCCTCGAGGCTACCGATGCGCAAGCTTCGCGACGTTCTTCGACTTCACTATGAGGCCGGTGTCGGGCACCGGGCGATTGCGCAAGCGTGTGCGATCGGCCTGGGGACGGTCACCGCCTACCTGCACCGCGCGGCGGCCGCCGGCGTCACATGGCCCATCCCCGCGGAACTTGACGATGTGGCCTTGGAAGCGCGGTTGTTTGCGCGGCCCGCCGCGGACTCCGGTCACCACCGCCAGCTTCCCGACTGGGCGCAGCTGCGCCAGGAGCTCACGAAGCCGGGCGTCACCTTAATGCTCCTGTGGCAGGAGTATCGTGCGGCGCATCCGAGCGGGTACGCCTACAGTCAATTCTGCGAGCGCTATCGTCAATGGGCGCGGCGGCTGAAGCCGTCGATGCGCCAGGTCCATCGCGCTGGCGAGAAACTGTTTGTCGACTTCTCGGGTACGCGGCCCCACCTTGTCGATGCGCGTACAGGCGAGTCGATCGCCGTGGAATTGTTCGTGGGCGTGCTCGGGGCGAGCGGTCTGATCTATGCGGAAGCCACGCCCGCACAGGATCTGCCGTCGTGGATCAGCGCGCACGTCCGCATGCTCGAGTACTTCCAGGGCAGTCCCGCGATCTGGGTGCCGGACAATCTGAAAAGCGGCGTCACGATCGCCAGTCGCTACGAACCAGAGATCAATCGCACGTATGCGGAGCTCGCGCAGCATTACGGGGCGGTCGTGATCCCCGCCCGCGTCGCGACGCCAACCGACAAGCCGAAAGTCGAAGTCAGCGTGCAGATCGCGCAACGGTGGGTGCTCGCCGCCTTACGGCACCGCACTTTCTTCACACTCGCCGACCTGAACACGGCGATCGGCGAGCGCGTCAACGCCATCAACGATCGGCTGATGAAAGTCGTCGGCGTCAGCCGCCGCACCCAGTGGAACCAGATCGATCGCCCGGCGCTGAAGCCGTTGCCCACGACACGCTACGAAATGGCGGAATGGAGGCCGTGTCGCGTCAACATCGACTATCACGTCGAGGTCGATCGAAACTTCTATAGCGTGCCGTCGCAGCTGGTGCACCAGCGCGTGGAGGCGCGCTTCACCGCATCGACGGTCGAAATCTTTCTCGCCGGGCGACGGATTGCCACGCACGCGCGCGCGACCGGTCGCGGCCGTTTCGTCACCGACGTCGCGCATATGCCGCGCGCGCATCGCGCACACGCCGAATGGACCCCGTCGCGGTTGATCGCGTGGGCGGAACAAAGCGGTCCCGCGACGGGCCGGCTCGTCGCCGGATTGCTGGAGCGCCGGCCCCATCCGGAACAGGGCTACCGCGCGTGCCTCGGCTTGATGCGGTTGGGTCGGCTCCACGGTGCCGACCGACTCGAAGCCGCCTGTCTACGAGCGGAACATCTGCGGTCGTACTGCTATCGCACCGTCGAACACATTCTGCTTCATCAGCAGGATCGGCTGCCGCTCGACGAACCGCCGCCGGCGCGCCCGGCGATCACGCACGACAATCTGCGCGGCGCCGCGTTTTACGAGGAGGACTATGCTGACGCACCCCACCATTGAGAAGCTCCAGGCGTTGCGCCTGGCGGCCATGGCTACGGCGTTTGAACAGCAACGCAGTGCCCCTGCGCACGCCGACCTGCCGTTTGACGATCGTTTTGGCTTCCTAGTCGAGGCCGAATGGAGCGCGCGCGAGCAACGGCGGCTGATCCAGCGGCTGCGGCACGCGAAACTGCGGTACCCCGCCTCGCTCGAGGACGTCGATTTCAGCACCCCGCGCGGCTTATCGCGCGACGTCGTCGCCACGCTCGGCACGGGCGCGTGGATTCGCGACCACTACAACCTGGTGATCACCGGGCCGACCGGCATTGGGAAGTCGTGGTTGGCGTGCGCCTTCGTCCAGAGTGCCTGCCGTCATGGCTTCACGGCCCAGTACGTCCGCACGCCACGCCTCGTGCACGAGCTCGCCGTCAGCCGCGGCGATGGCACGTACGCCCGGCTCCTCGCTCGTTTCGCGAAACTCGATCTGCTCGCGATCGATGATTGGCTGCTGGCGCCGCTCAGCGACGTCGAACGGCGCGATCTGCTCGAAGTGATCGAGGACCGCACCGAACGCAGGTCGACGCTGATTGCAACACAACTGCCGCCGACCGCGTGGCACGCGGCGATCGGCGATCCCTCGGTCGCGGACGCCATCTGCGATCGGCTGGTCCATCGCGCGCACAAGCTCACCTTGAAAGGTCCGACGATGCGTGACCCGACGACGCGTCGCGACGGCAAACCGAAATCGTGAGGTCGTGGTGATGCTGTGGCGACGAAGAGCCTGTGGAAGCTGCCGGAGCTGTGGACGCGAAGAGCACGCGCCCACAGCTCCTTCTCTGAAGCGACCGGTTGAATCAAGAGGTTTTGTCGGGCGAGTCGTCCTCCAGCCGCAAGGTAATTCCCACTCAGATGTCTGCGCCCCTGCTCGATGCGGTGATGCGATTCACGCGAGGTGCGTCACCCTTCTCTTCGCGCTCTTGAATAGGACGCAGCAGGTCCCGGCGCATGATGGGTATGCGAGTATCACCGGCGGCGCCTTCTTGGACACGGCTCTCACGAGCAGCCATCCGCTGTGTCGCGCTTACCGGTTCGCGTGAATGATTCACAACACCCAAAAGACCCGAACATTACGCCGTTCGCAACAGTGCCGTCGATCCCTTCACCTTGGTTGCGTTGTATTCAGTGCCGTCTCGCCACATCGCGTACAAAATGCCGGCGACGCGTCGCGCGACAGCAACGACGGCCACGCGACCGCTACGTCGCCGGCCAATTCGGTCGCCCCACTCCCAGAGTGGCCGCGTCGTTCGTCGACTCGGCGTACGCATGACGGCGCGGGCCGTTTGGACGAGTAGCCAGCGCGTTCGTTTATTGCCTGTTTTCGTGATCGGACCTCGTCGTTGCGTTTCGCTGGAGCTCCACTCACGCGGGACGAGTCCCAGGTAACTCTCCAATTGATGTGCGCTGGTAAACCGGTCGACGCGATCCACCGTCGCGACGAAGGCCAGCGCGACAATGGGCCCGACGCCAGGCATCGTCATCAGACGGCAAGCGGCGGGATCCGCGGTTGCGAGGCGCGCGAGCTGGGCGTCGACGTCGTCGATCTGATCGTTCAGCGGCCCGAGCAATTCCAGCAGCGATTCGACTTCGTCCTTCAGGTCAGCCGATAGCTGCAATTCCAGTACGCGTTCGACAAAGCTTTCGGCGTGGCCAGAGCGCGTGCGGAATCCTTCTCGTCGGAGAAGCGCGCGGGTCAGGAGAATCCATCGCGTCCTGGTGCGCACGAGATTTTCGCGGACCGCGATCAGCGCACGGACGTGGCGACGCGGATCGCTGGTACGGTGCGCTGCTCGATATGCGCCAACCCGGCAGGCTTCCGCAAGAGCCCGGGCATCGCGTCGATCCGTCTTGATCCGACGACTCCTGTGGCTGTACATCGGCGCATAATTTGGGTCGGCAACGACGACGTCATGGCCAAGCCCTTCGAGGATGCGCGCGACCCATTCGCTCTCGGTCGAGGACTCGACCAGCACGCGCGCCTGCGGGCGCGCCTGGAACGTCGCCTTCAGCCGCTCCGCCTGCGTCGGGACGCGCGCCTCCCAGATCTCGCCGGTCGACGAGATCTCGCAGATCTGGCAATGCACCTTTCCGACGTCCACCCCAATCCAATTCATGACCGGCTCCTCTCCGCGCCATGCAGCGCGCGGCATCATCCTGCCCTGAGGCGGTCCGGGCGCTTCATACCATCTTGGACGGCGCACAGAACGCGCCGCCCACAGGCTCCACACGCTTCGCCTTCTGTCCAAGGGGTCCAGAACTACGTACGTACTTCACCTTTCTGCCGCGACTGGGGCGTGCAGCCGCGGGCCTGCCGCCCGTACCGGGCACGCACGAACGGCAAAACCGAATCCGGCGTCAAATACGTCAAGCGCAACGCGCTGGCCGGGCTCACATTCGACTCGTTCACGGCGCTCGAGCACCATCTCGCCGCCGGGATGATCCTGCTCTGACTCCCTTGCCGCGCAACTTCGGGGCGGCCGAATGCTGACGCTCGACTGAAGCTTTCGCGCCACAATCGATCTCCGAGCGCTCACGGTGCGTGTCCGGCCCCCTTGCTCGCAACGTCGGGCGGCGGAATGCTGGCGTTCGGCTGAAGCTCTCGGAACGCTCGGTCGCCGGCTCCCTTGCCGCGCAACTTCGGACGCCAAATGCTGACGCGCGGTTGAAGTCTTCACCGCCGCTCGGCTGCCACCTTGGGCACCCTCGCCGCCTCGCTGAGCCTCGCCCGCTCGTATTGCGTCCACGAGGACTCCCGAACGCTTCGCGCCACGAAGATTCCGCCCAGCTGTCATCGGGCACCGGTCACTTGCGGCTTCAGCGACGCCGGCGCGAAGTAGGCGCCGATCAACTCTCGATTCCAGATGCGGCCGGTCTGACGCCGTTCGTCCGGTGACGTGAACCGATACCGGTAATACTGCGCGCGGACGTAGCGCGGCGGACGATCCGGGAAGGGGTTCGTCCGCAACAGCGACAGCACGTCGCGATTGCCCTCGAGCAGCCTGACGAGCAGCGCCGGGAACCATCGATGTTCGTCCGGCGTCGAGAACGCCGCAAACCACATCAACCAGTCGAGGCGCAGATGGTAGGGCGCAAACTGGCGCGGGACCCGCGCCACATCTCCGGGCTTCCCTTTGAACTCGTACTCGCGCCATGCGGTCGACGGCGTGATCGAGTCCGCGTCCGTTCCTTCGATCACGACCTCGTTTCTCTCGCGCGTGATGCTGCCGAACGCACCGTACGTGTTGACGATGTGGAGCGGGTCGAACGAGGTGTTCATGATCTGCGCCGGCGACAGCATGTTCCGCAGCGGCGCGATACTGAGGATCGCGACAAGGCTGACGACGGCGTAGGCGACCAGCCGCTGCGCGAGCTGCGGCTCGTGCAGCGCCGGCATGCTGACCGGCAGCCAGGAGAGAAACCGGTCGTCGAGCGTCGGGATACAGAGCACGATCGTCAACCAGTTCAGCCACGACAGATTGCCGCTCACGATCAGCACGAGCTGAAAAATGATGGTCACGAGTCCGGCGATCGACGCAATCGGCTGCGGCGCGAAGTAGGCAAACGGGACACCAAGCTCCGCGACATGATTGAAAACGACTCCGGCGCGGTGAACCGACGGCGGCAGCCAGTGGAAGTACCAGCTGACGGGGTTCGGCATCGGTTGTGTTTCGAAGTAGTAGTTCAAGCAGGTGAGATCGCGCCAGCACGGGTCGCCGCGCAGCTTGATCAGCCCGGCGCCGAACATCACGCGGAAGAGCAGCCACCGATAGGCCCAGTTCAACCACGGACCCGGGGCGGTCGCGCCGCTGCCGAGAAAGATGGCGAGGAAGCCGCTCTCGAGGAGCAGCGTTTCCCAACCGAACCCGTAGAACGTCTGCCCGACATTGACGAACGAGAGATAGAGCAGCCACATGGCGGCCCAGAGCATGGCCGCAACAAGCAGGTGCGCGCGATCGGTCAGCCCGGCCAACGCCACCAGCGACAGCGCGACGCCGGCCCACGCGCCGACTCGAAACGCCGTGTCAGTGGGCGCAAAGAAGAAAAGACTCGGGGACGCTCGAAACGGTATGAGCCTGACGAATCGCGACACCGGCTCCAGTCCGTGCTCGCCGAGAAGCGGGACGAATTGATTCGCGGCGACGAGAAAGCCGACGATATAGATCAGCGCGAGCGCGCGCTCGAAGAGAAGGCGTGAGTACCAGTACCCGTTCATCGCAGTCGCTCGGCTCGAAGCCTTCTGCCTTCCCGCCTCACTCGTCGCACAACTCGGTGGACAACGCTACGTGCCCACGCGACTGTCGGGCCCTCCGCCTCGCTCTTGGGAAGCCGGACACGGGCCGATCGGATCAGGCCGCGGGCAATCGAAAACTATCGTCGCGCCGCTCGCGCACGCACCCAAGCCAGCGCAACGGATCGGTTCGCCGGGTCACCGTCGGGCCAGGCGCCTCCGCCAGAGGCCGCGGTGGAGAAGGTGGACACGACCGTGGCCGCAAGTTCGCGACGCTCACGGCCCATCGCGCTCTCAACGCATGCTCGAAGTCTGGTGAAGCCGGACACCCACAGTCCGGCTAAAGCTGGACACTCGCAGTCCGGCTAAAGCCGGGCACCCGCAGTCCGGCTAAAGCCGGACACTACGGGATCTCCAACACGGTACGATCAGACTCTCACATGATGAACCAGCCGGACGCGATCGTGATCGGTTCGGGGCCGAATGGTCTCGCTGCGGCGATCGTGATCGCACGCGCCGGACGCAGGGTGCTGGTGCTCGAAGCCGAGCCGACGATCGGCGGCGGTGTCCGCTCGGCCGAGCTGACGCTGCCGGGCTTCGTGCACGACATCTGCTCAGCCGTTCATCCGCTGGCGCTCGCTTCACCGCTGTTCCGCACACTGCCGCTCGACGCGCACGGCCTGCGCTGGATCACGCCGCCGCTGATGCTCGCGCACCCGCTGGATGAGGGGCCGGCGGCTCTCGTCCGGAAGTCGGTGGAGCAGACCGCCGCGCAACTGGGACCGGACGGCGACGCGTATCAAAGGTTGTTCGGCGCGATCGTCGACGCATGGCCGAAGCTCGAGGCGTCGGTACTCGGGCCGCTGCGCCTGCCGTCGCACCCAATCGCGCTCGCGCGATTCGGGCTGCAGGCGCTGCAATCCGCAGAGGGCCTCACGCGGCGCAGGTTCGCGACGCCGTCGGCTCGCGCGCTGTTCGCGGGCATCGCGGCGCACGGCATGCTGCCGCTGGACGTGCGTCCGACGGCCGCGTTCGGACTGGTCCTCGGCGCGATGGCGCACGTCGCCGGCTGGGTGATCCCGCGGGGCGGTGCGCAGTCGCTCGCCGACGCGCTCGCCGGCTATCTGCGATCGCTCGGTGGCGAAATCGTCTCCGGCCGACGCGTGACCTCGATCGATGACCTGCCGCCCACGCGCGCCGTGTTGTGCGATCTGTCGCCGCGGCCGCTGCTCGGCATCGCCGGTCACAGGTTTCCGGAGTGGTATCGTCAGAAGCTCGAGCGCTACCGCTACGGCTGCGGCATCTTCAAGGTGGATTGGGCGCTGGACGCGCCAATCCCATGGCGGGCGGAGGGGTGCGCGCGCGCCGGCACGGTCCACGTCGGCGGGACCCTCGAGGAAATCGCGCGCTGCGAGCGCGACGTGTGGAGCGGCCGCGCGCCCGAACGTCCGTTCGTGCTGCTCGCACAGCCGTCGCTGTTCGACTCGACGCGCGCGCCCGCGGATCGACAGACCGCGTGGGCCTACTGCCATGTGCCACACGGGTCGACCGAGGACATGCTCCCGCGGATAGAACGGCAGATCGAACGGTTCGCGCCGGGTTTCCGCGATCGCGTGCTCGCGCGATCCGTCCTGCGGCCGGCAGACATCGAACGCCGTAACGCCAACCTGGTCGGCGGGGACATCGGCAGCGGCGTCAACGATCTTGGTCAGCTGTTCCTGCGCCCGACGCGCCTCACCTACTCGACGCCGGTGCGGGGTCTCTACATCTGCTCCGCATCGACACCACCCGGTGTCGGTGTGCACGGGATGTGCGGCTACTTCGCCGCGCAGCGCGCGTTGAAGGAAGTGCTGCGCGACTGAGGCAGCCAGACTCCGACGCACCTGCATCGGCGGCATTCGGAGCCGCCACAAAGGCACGAAGACACGAAGCAATCCTTTCGCGACGAGCATTTTGTGCGCCGGCGCGATTGGCGTCTGTGGGCCGCCATGAAGACACGAAATGCACGAAGAGTCTCTCTCACGGGGAGCAAACGTGTCTCTCCGCTCTCCGCGTGCTCCGCGGTTCCCGATTGCGCAACCATCGCAGCGCGCCGCGCCAATCACGAAAACGAAATCGGGCAGCACGAAAGCAACGAAAGCGGCACGAGAATCACGAAACGGAAATGGCTGCGCGCGTGCTCGTCCGCCGCGCGAACGATCGTGCGCAACTTCTTTCAACCGGCTGCACGCTGGTGCGCGCGATCGCTCGTGCGCCGCACTGCAGGGATGAGCAGCTGAGGCCGACACATGGAGCACGGTCCATGCTCTGGCTGCTGCTCGGCATCCTCTACTCGTTCGCCTACGTGACCCTCGGATGGTTGCTGCGCGACCAGCCAACCGTGCTCGGGTGGTTCCGTGCCGGGGCGCTGCTCGTCCCGCCGATGGCCGGCACGATCGTAATCGTCCGGCGGCGGCAATCGTGGAGCGGCTGCCAGTGGCTGTTCTGGGCGACGATTGCGCTCGGCCTCGCGATGTCGGCCATCGGCCTCACCGGCTGGGCGGCCGACGAACTGGTGTTCGAGCGCGACCGCTGGCTGGCGTGGCCGGCGGTATTCGCGCTGTTCGGCGCCGTTGCCCCGCTGTTCGCCCTGCTCGCACAGCCGCATCGCGGCGCGCGCGAGCCACTCGCCGCGACCACTGCCATCGACATCGCCGGCCTGGTCGTCGTCACCGGCTTTCTCTACTCGTTCTTCGTCACTGTGCCAGACGCCGGCAACGCCGGCGCGATGTCGTCCCAGCTGAAGCTCGTCTCGGAACTGCAGCAACTGGTCGTGGTGGTCGCGATGTTCGCGGCGACGATCGTCGCACGGCGCACGGCCTGGCACAGTGCGTATCGACGACTCGCGCTCGGCGCGCTGGTCTCGTTCGCGACGCTGACGATGAGCAACATCGAGATCGTCGAGGGTTTCTACCGCAGCGGCTTCGTCTACGACTTCACCTGGATCCTGCCGTTCGCCTTTTTCCCCTGGGCGGCGGCATCGGCGCCAGCCAGCGAGCCGGTCGATTCGATCGCCGCCGAAGACGAGGAACTCGCGCGTCCGCGTCCGTGGGTGATTTTCACCGCCGTCGCGCTGCTGCCGTTCCTCGACTTCGGCCTGCGGCACGTGATGCCGGATGAAGCATCCCGGAGCTTCCGCGATCTCTCCACCGCGGTCACGCTGATCTCGGTGCTGCCGCTGCTGGTCGCGCGGATTGCCGCCGAGCGCGCGGAACTGCAGCAGGCAAGCAGCACCACGAAGCTGCTCGCGGAGGTGCTCGAGCAGGCGCGCGACCTGATTCTGGTGCTGACGCCGGATGGCCGCTGCCGTCACGCCAATGCCGCGTTCTGCCGTGCTGTCGGCCGCTCGCGTGAAGAGCTCGGATCGATGAACGCGCGCGAGCTGCTGGCGCACGAGACGCTGACCGCCCGCGACATCCAGGCCACGGCGCGCGACGGCGGCGCGTGGCATGGGATGGTGATGCGCACGCGGAAGGACGGGACGACCTTCCCGGTGACGGCATCGATTGCGCCGGTGATCGGTCCGGACGGCAGGGCGACGCACATCGTCTCGGTGGAGCAGGACATCTCCGAAGAGCGGCGACTGAAGGAGCAGTTGATTCACAGCGAGCGGCTCTCGGCCGTCGGGCAGCTCGTCGCCGGCGTCGCGCACGAGATCAACAACCCGCTGCAGGCGGTGATGGGATTCACCGAACTGCTGATCGACAAGGAGCGGCGCCCCGAGGTCCGCGAGGATCTGTTGCAGATTCGCACTGACGCCGGCCGCGCGGCGAAGATTGTCCACAACCTGCTGCTGTTCGCGCGGCGCGAGACGCTCGAGCGATCCGTCGCCGACCTGAACGAGATCGTCAGATCGACCGTGGCGCTCCGCGCCTTCGACTACCGCACGCGACAGCTCGCGCTCCAGCAGGAGCTGTCCTCGGAGGTACCGCTGATCGTCGCGAATCGCGCGCAGATTCAACAGGTGCTGGTCAATCTGTTGTTGAACGCGGAACAGGCGGTCCGCGCGTCCAATCAGCCGGGTACGGTAACGGTCTGCACCGGACGCCTGAATGGCGCCGCATTCGTCGACATTGCCGACAGTGGCCCGGGCGTCCCGGCTGGCACCGCAGGCAAGGTGTTCGAACCCTTCTTCACGACCAAACCGGTGGGGGAGGGCACCGGCCTCGGACTGTCCGTCAGCCTGGGGATTGCGGAAGCGCATGGCGGATCGCTGCAGCTCGTGCCCTCCGCCCGCGGCGCCTGCTTCCGTCTTACGTTACCTGCCGCGGCACTGCCGCGTGGACGTCGGGGCGCTCTCAGTGGGGGCCAGGGGCTAGGGCTGGGGGCTCGGGCTCGCTGTTCAGAGACGTCCGGCTGAAGCCGGACACTACGAAATAAAACGACAAGTCTCAAAAGCGGACTACGTGCGAAGGACGACGAGCTCGGCCGGGGCTAGCGGTTTGTGTGCAGCTAGCCCCAGGCCCGTCACGTTCACCGCTGCGGCTGCTGCGGCGGCGGCGTCGAAGCGCCCGGACTGGACTTCTTCGCGAGCGAGCGGTAGTACTCCTCGATCGCCTGCCTGAATCCTTCCGGCACCTGATCTGATCCTGACAGCGATAGCGAGTCGTTGCCGTTCTCCGCCTTCCGCCGCAGCGAGAACTCGAACTTCTTCATCTTGTCGATTGCGGCGGCCTGCAGCTTCTCGAGGCCCTGCGGATCTGCGTAGACGCGATCGAAATCGAACTGCCGCAGGTCCTTCAGGATCTCGTCGAGGTCGCGGGGGTTCATCCCCGCCTGCTGAAGCTGACGGCGGAGCGCCTCCGCGTCGTTGGCCCACTCGCGCCACTGATTGCGGAACTGGCGGATGTCATCAGGATTCCAGCGCCAGCCGTACCAGCCGCCGCCGTAGCCGCCCCAGTTGCGCGCATCGCCGCCCCAGGCGCCGTCGCGTGTCGGCGATCCGGCGTTGGCGCCATTGTTCGCAGCGCCGCCGCCCTGCTGTCCGGCCTGCGCCTGCTGGCCACTCTGACCTTGCTGGCCGTTCTGACCCTGCTGACCGTTCTGGCCCTGCTGGCCGTTCTGGTTCTGCTGGCCGCGCTGATTCTGACCGTTCTGCGCCTGCTGCCCGTTCTTGCCCTGCTGCGCGCGGTCGCGCATCCGCTGATCGAGCGACTCCATGCCGCGCACGAGATCACGCGTCTTGTCGGCGGCGCGCGCCAGCGAGTCCTGCTTCGACTGCTTGCCGACTGCCGCCGCAGCCTCTTCCACCTTCTTCTGGAGGGCGTCGAGGTTGGCGCCGATGTCGTCTTCCATCCCGCGCGCATACTGCTGCTGCGATCCGCCGCCCTGCTGGATCACGCGCTGCGTATAGCGGATCTTCTCGCGAATGCGCTTATCGCGAATGCTGCCAGCCGCCTCGTCGAGCTTGCGCGAGGCGTCCTTCTCGTTCGCGCGCATCTGGTTCGCCAGCTTCTCGAGCTGCGACTGCAGGTCGGCGACTTTCGCGTCCATCGCCTCCTTGCGCTCGCCGAGCGCCTTCGACTTCGCGTCGCGGCCGGGGCCAGGCTGCGCCTGATCGAGGGTGTTGACGTCGGACGACACTTCCTTCTGCTCGTTCGCGAGATCCTGAGCTTGTCGCTGAACCTGCTGCAAATCGCGATCGTTCCTGCCGCCCTGACTGCGCTCCAGCCGCTGTTGCGCTTCACGGAGCCGGTCGAGCGCCTGGTTCGCCTGCGCGCCGCCATCCTTCGATCCGTTCGCGGCTGCCTGACGCATCGCATTCGCTGCATCCTGAAGCTTCTGCATCGCGTCGTTCAGCTGCTGGCGCTGCTGCTCGTTGCGCGTGAGCTGCTGCAGCTGCCGCCTCATCTGCTCGACCTGCTCGGCGAGCTGGCGCTGCGCATCGGTCGAGTTGCCCGATCCGCTCTGGCCCGCCTGCGCCATCCGGCGCTGCCGCTCCATCTCCTGTTGCTGCCGGCGGGCGAGCTCCTTGAGCTTCTCGACGAGCTGATCGATCTGCTGATCGCTCTGCTGTTGCTCGGCGCGCTGCTGCATCTCGTACTGGTTCGCCAGCTTGTCGAGCTCGAGCTCGAAGAGATCGGCGAGATCTTCGGCGAGCGCATTGTTGCCACCGCCACCGCCGCCGCCGCCCTGCTGCTGCGCCACCTGCAGCTCGTACTGCTGCTCGGCTTCCTGCAGCAGCTTCAGCGCACGCTGCTCGGGCGAGAGTGCGCTGTCGGCCTTCAGGCCTTTGAGCTCCGCTTCCGCAGCCTTCATCTCGTCGGCCGCCTTCGGCAGGACCTCGGCGAGCGTGTTGAACGACGGATCGACCGAGCCGAGCCGCGACTTCAGCTTGGTGACCAGCTCTTCGACCTGTTCGCGCAGCTTCGCCTGGGCAAGATTCAGAAAGACGACGTTCTCGCGGTACTTGTCCGGCTTGGTCTTCGCCTTGTCGCGGACGATGTTGAACGTCGCAGCGACGATCTCCCGCTGCTGTTGCGACAGCTGGCCGACCTGCTGCCCGCCGCCGCCGCCCCCGCCGCCCATCGCCTGCGATTGCGCAGGCTTGTAGTCCTTCTTGAACGGCCGGATCTGTACGAAGTAGATGTCGCTCGTCGTCGTCTTGGAGCCCGAAACGGTGTCGGTGTCCGACGCTTTTGCGTAGTACGAGACGAAGTCGCCAGGCTTCAGCCCGAGCTCCTCGAGGTAGATGGTATGGCCGGCACTCACTTCCTGGAGCGGCCTCGAGCCGCCGAACAGGTTGATCGTCTTCGGCGTCGAGCCGTTCACCGAGTAGAACAGCTGCAGCGACTTCACGCCGTAGTCGTCGTCCGCGCGTGCCTCGAGGAAAAGCTCTTCGACCGGGCTCGCCTGCGAGTCGCGGCCCGGCTTCGTGAAGTGGACCGCCGGCGGCTGATCGTCGATCACGTCGATGGTGTATTGCGGCGACGCGTCGACCTTCTCGCCGTGCGGACCGGTGAGCTCGATGCGATAGAAGCCCTGTTTCGCGATCGTGAAGCTGCCGGTGAGAGTGCCGTCCGCCTGACGCGTGAGCGGCATCGCCGGGCCGTCGCTCAGGAGAATCTTTCCATCCGGCGTCGCCATCGTCGGCGTGACGTGGAGCACGACTTCGGTCCCGCGGATCGCCGCGACGTCGCCGCCGTCGGCCTTGCGTGGCTCGAGCCCGGTGTAGGCGGGGAAGCGATACTCCATCTCGAGCTGCTGGACGGTCGGGAGATCGACGACCGCGAGCGAGAACTTCTCGGAGCGGACGCCGTTCGACTCGACGTAGTACTCCGTCTGCTTTTCGAGATGGAAGAGCATGCCCTCGAACTGGCCGGGATCCTTGACGGGAATCAGCGGGACGCGCTCGAACGCGGCGTTGGGGGCGTTGCGCATCATCACGGCCACGTCGCTGGAGGAAAACCCCAGGAGCCGCGCACGGATCGCCTGATCAGCGCCACGCGGGACCTTCGCGTTGCCGGGCTGCACGTCGATCTTGTACGGCGTGGACGCTTCGGCGCTGCGCGAGATGATGAGCAGCGCGGACAGGCCGTGGCGCAGATACGCGGGCCCGAAGGTGATGAGCAGTGCGACCGCAGCCGCGATCGCGGCGAGCGCTCCGGCGTGCCGCTGCAGCGCCGATCGTTCGACGCTGCGGTTCTCCTCGAGCGCGTTGCACCGGTCGATCGCCTGCTCGACGAGCTTCTCGACGAGGCGCGGCGAGTGCGCCGGCGATCCCGCCGTGGCTTCGACGGCGCTGATGATCGCCGCCTCCAGCGTCGGATCGCGCTCCTCCAGGTACATCGCGACCTGAGCGTCCGTCACGCGGCGGCGCAGCGGCCACACCAGGCCGTAGAGCAGCAGTCCGACGAATACGATGACGGTGACGATGCGAAAGCCGATGATGGCCGGCGCGCTGAAGCGCAGCGACTCCAGTCCCGACGCAAAAAGCAGCAGCGCGAGGACCGTGCCCGCGACCACCACGACCGCACCGCGCAGCGCGAGCTTCAGGCGCCAGCGATTACGCACCCGGCGAATGACATCGAGAAGCTCGCTGCTGCGGTGATCCATGGGTCAGCTCCTGACGCTCGGCTGCAGCCCGAGGCGGGGTCGCTCGGCTAAAGCCTTCGCGCTACGACACTAAGGTTACGCTCGCCCGCAGTCTTCGCGCCACGACTATCTACAGGAATTTCTCCTTGCGGGAGAGGTGATTGGCGATCGCGGTCTCGACCGCGAGCAGCCCGACGCCAGTCAGCAGCAGATACCACCAGAGGCTCTGGCGCTTCTCCGCTTCTTCGCGCGTCATTTCCTGTGCCTGCTCGGGTTGGACGTCAACCGGTGACGCGTGGCCGGTCACGGCGGCGACCAGCTCACGCGGGTCCATTGGACTCAAATCGGACTCGGCCGGATCGAGGTTCACGGCGATGGCCTCCGGCCGCCCGGTTGTGGCTGCTGCGCTCCGGATCTCGTAAATGCCCTGCTCGGTCAGCTCGAGCAGGCCCTCGTTGCCCTCGCCCATGCTCGACTGCGAGATGCGCTCACCGGATGGCGTCACGATGATCCGATCGGTGCGCGCTTTCGCACGCTGTGTGAGATCGAGCACCTGCCCGACCGTGAACCACGACGCCGGCTGCTCGTACTGCGCGAGGTAGCGGACGAGCTGATGGACGAGCGGCAGGAAGACCGGTTTGACGCCGATATCGGTCCACGAATCGTCGAGCGTCGACGTCCAGATGATCACGCGCCCGGCCCCGATCTTCTTTTCCGCCGCCGCGACCGCGCCATCGTCGAAGCGCGCGACCACTCGATCGGTGGGCGTCGTCTGCAGCGACCGGTAGCGGAAGACGTGAGCGGCCGAGAAGTCGCCGCTGCGCGGCGCCTTGAACACCTCGAAGACCGGATGGCTGTAATCGAGATAGCCGAGCGAGCCGCTGCGGCCCTCCATGCGATCGACAATTCCGCCGAGACGTCCGGGCAGGAGATCGAGCTCGCTCGGCGACCAGCTCGTGTTGTCGCCGGCGATCACGAGCACTCCGCCGCCGCGCTCGACGAACCGTTTCAGGTTGCTGCCGCCGCCTGCGGGCGGGAACGTCGTGTTGTTCAGAACGACGACCGACCGCTTGTCGAACATCGCGGGCGTCATCCGCGCGGCACTGATCGTGTCCACCTGGAAGAGCGGCGTGGTGCCGATCGCGAGGGCCTTCCCCAGGAAAAGGCTCGAGCTCGCGCGATCGCCGTTGTCGACGACGACGAGGGAGACCGGTGCGCTCGGCGTGAGCACGAAGTTGAACGTGTTGTCGGCGGGCAGCGGGTCAGCGCCGGCGCGCACGGAGCCGCGAACGTT
>DATFXR010000016.1:0-17880 GCA_035315685.1 Vicinamibacterales bacterium
TGTCGATCTGACGGGAAAGACCGTCATGCCGGCGATGGTCGACATCCACAGCCACCTCGGCTTCCTCAAGCAGAGCGACGGCTCGATGGCGAAGGCGAACTTCAACCGCGAGAACATCCTCGATCACCTGAATCGCTACGCGTATCACGGATTCGCCGCGGTCATCAGCTCCGGCACCGACATGGGTGAGCTGCCGTACCAGCTGCGCGAGGAGGTGCACCCCGACGCGTCGTTGTTCCGGACCGTCGGCCGGGGATTGGCGTGGCCGGGATCGGGACCGTTCGATCCGGCCAGGAACGACGTGCCGTATTCGGTGACAACAGAGGCGGAGGCGAGGGCCGCGGTGCGGGATCTCGCGCCGCATCACCCGGACTTCGTCAAGATCTGGGTCGACGATCGGAATGGACGGCAGAAGAAGCTGACGCCGCCGTTGTTCACGGCCGCGGCCGACGAGGCGCACAAGCTGAACCTGCGCCCGATCGCGCACGTGTTCGATCTCGAGGACGCGAAAGGTCTGATCCGAGCGGGAGTCGTCGGCTTCATGCACCTGGTGCGCGACCAGGACATCGACGATGAGATGATCGCGCTCCTGAAGCAGCATCCCGGCGTGTTCTTCGGCCCGAACATCGGGATCACGTCGCGCGGTCTCGAAGCCGGCCGGCCGGAATGGCTCGACGCGCCATTGCTGCACGAGACCATTCCTCCGGCGCAGATCCAGAAACTCGAGCAGGCGTTCACCAACCGGAAGCCCGATGTGCTCGCCCGCACGCGGGAAGACTGGGAGCGCGCGAAGCGCAACATCGCGAAGCTGCGCGCGAACGGCGTGACGCTGGCACTTGGCAGCGACTCAGCGGGAGATCCATCGCGGACGCTCGGCTGGCACGCCATCTGGGAGGTGGAGAGCCTCGCGGCGGCCGGCATCCCGCCGCTGGAGGTGATCACGATGTCGACCAAGACCGCGGCCGAAATCCTCCGCCTCGATCGGCTCGGCACGGTCGCCACCGGCAAGAGCGCCGACTTCATCGTTCTCGACGCGAACCCGCTCGACAACATGGCGAATATCCGCGAGATCTCGGCTGTCTATCTGCGGGGCCAGGCAGTCAATCGCGCCGCGATGCGCGCGAAGTGGAAAGCCGAGTGGACGAAAGAGTCCTCGTCGAAATAGTGGAGCGCCGGCTCATCGCGCCAGGGTGAAGACCACGACTGTCGGCGCGCCGACGCCTTTGCCGCTGCCGGCGTCGAGATCGAGCCGCGGTGTCTCGATCCAGAAGTTCGACGGACTGCCTGACGCCGCGGCGACGTACTGTCGTCCACCGACGGCGTAGGTGACGACGCCGCCGCCCATCGGACCGCCGGTGTTGAAGCGGTACAACACGTCGCCGCTCTTCGCGTCGAGCGCGAGGAAATCTCCGGTCAGCTCGCCGGTGAACAGCACGTCACCGGCGGTCGTCGTCACCGCAGCGACCATCGGCCGCGTCGATCGGTACTTCCAGCGCACTGCGCCTGTCGACGCATCGACTGCCGTGATCCACCCCTGGGCTTTCGACGGCGGATCGAGATCGACCGTCCCGCCCATGTACAGCTTGCCGGGAATGTTGCGCACCTGTTCGAACGACGCGAAGGTCGCGCACCAGTCGACTGCCGGCACGTAGAGGAGGTTGGTGCGCGGATTGAACGCCGGCCCGTTCCACTCTACGCCGCCGAGGACGCCCGGACACGCGCGAATCGGCGACAGCCCGACCGGCACATCGGCGTTCTCGCGCGTCGTCACCGCCGTCGCGAACACGATGCTGCGGGTGTCGCGATCGATCGCGCGCAGCATGCCGTCCTTGCCCGCGGTCGCGAGCAGCCGCTTCTGCGCGCCGTTGATCGTCACCGTGTAAATCGGCGTCGCGTGGGTCACGTCCCAGTCGTGCGAGTCGTTGGGCACGAGCTGGCGATGCCACAGCAGCCTGCCGCTCCTGACGTCGAGCGCGATCACCGAGTTCGTGTAGAGGTTGTCTCCCTGCCGCAGGTGCACCGGCAGATCCGGCGCCGGATTCGTGACGCCGACGTGCAGCTCGCCGCGTTCGGCGTCGAGTGAGAAGGCGGCCCAGACCGCGCCGCCGCCGACCGGAATCTGTGCCGGGCTCTTCCAGGTGTCGTATCCCGCCTCTCCCGGTTTCGGCACGGTATTGAAGCGCCATACCGGCGAGCCGTCGCTCGCGCGGAACGCGCCGACCCATCCCTGCACGTTGTTCTCGCTGCCGGCGGGGCCGACGAGCACGAGATCTCCGAAGATCGTCGGCGACATCGTGAACGTTTCGCCGTCCTCGAGCTTCGAGACGTGGCGCGCCCAGAGCAGCTGACCTTTGTCCGCGCTGACCGCGAGCAGGTACCCGTCGGGCGTCGTGCGGACGACTCGTCCGTCTTTGATCGCGACACCGCGATTGCGCTGCCATCCTTCACCGCCCTTCACCTGCCAGGCGTAGCGCCAGCGCTCGCGGCACGACGCGGCGTCGATCGCGATCGTCGACGTGCGGGTCGTGAGAAACATCGTGCCGTTGTGCACGATCGGATTGGTCTGGAAGTTGTCGAGCTCGCCGACCTGGAAGATGCACGCGGGCACGAGCCGCGACGCGTTGGCCACTGTGATTTGATCGAGCGGCGAGAATCGCGAACCGCTGTAGTCGTGGTTGTGCACGAGCCAATCCGACGAGGCCGCCGCGGCGTTGAGCGCCGTCTGATCGGGTCCGCCCGGGGCCGGCGCAGCAGACGCCGCGCCCGGGATGAACTCCGGCGCATCGACGCGCGCCGATGTCGCGGCCGGCGCGAGCTCGAGATGCAGTTCGCGCAATGCCGCGGTCGACATCGTCAGCGGCGACGCGCCGGACGGATAGCCGTTCGCGCTGAGGATGTACGCGAACACGTCGAGGCGCTCGTCCGCGGTCAACGCGTTCGATTGCCGCGGCGGCATCGTCGTGCGCATGACGAAGAAGAGATCGTCCAGGGTGACGCGCGGGTCACGCCAGCTGCGCGCGAACGCGGGACCGGTGAGCGGCGGCGCCGTGCCGCCGGTCAACGCGCGTCCGTGGCAGCTCGCACACGTGCGCAGGTACGCTTGCTCGCCGCTCTTCACCTGCGCGTCGGTGAACAATGCCGGCCGTGTGGTCGGAGCGCCCGATCGATTCTGAGCCGCGTGGACCGATGCGATGAGGACGACCGTGCCGAGGACGCCGAGTCCAGGGACAGGATTCCGGCGCATATGCGGCCTCCGTGCTGTCGATGTGAACGAGCCGCGCCATCCTAACCGATTTCGCTGGACTTGCCGAACGATGCTGCGGACGCGGTGCAACAGCCGGTTTCCGACCGACGGCGATCCGTGCGCCCTCGTCGATTGCGTACGACATCAGCTTCGATCGATCGTAGCGATCCTCGTGCACGAACTCGTACAGCTTGCGCCGATGGCTGCCGCTGAGCGGCTGCTTCGGGTAGCCGACCGGGATGATCGTGTGGACGTGAGGACCGCCAGCACGTCGATGACCGCCTTGAACGGCTCCTGGATGTGAATCGCGGCCCACTGCGAGGCGAGGCCGAGCGACGCTTCACCGGGGGGCCGTCACTAGCACTCGATTTCGTCGTCTGAGGGAAGCATTCCTGGACTTCATTCGATGTGCCTTGCGACCAGGCCGACGGCAACCGCCCCCTCTGTCTGTCGTTTGTCGGCACTCACGAATGGTCAGGCCCGGTAGCGATACGCGAACAGCGAACAGTTGCGCTGAAGCGACGTGAATAGCATCAAGAGCCCGAATGGCGTGAACCTCGTTCCGCACCACAGGCAGTACGCTACCATCCGGCTGGGCCGCTCGCGGCCGGATCGGCGCGGCCGGACCAATTTAGCCGCATTCGCTGTGGGGCTGTCCCTGGTGGACGGACCTACAGCAGCAGCGCCGTCTCTAGCGGATTCTGCAGCAGGTCACCGAAACGCCGGGAGCACGAGGATGATGAGAGCATTGAAGATTGGCTTGCTGGTGGTCGGCGCCATCGTGGTCGGGACACTCTTGACGCTGCGCGTGACCGGACTGGAGCCCGCATACGTCGATCCCACTAGTGAAGAGTTCGCCAAAAGCGGCCGGACTACCAGACCGGGATTGTGGCTGACCGGGGAGGTCGTCCATGAGCCCGTGACAAATTGGGACTGGGTGAACAAGGTCAATGACCCAATCCGCAAGAACACGATCATGCTCGAGACTCGTACCTTGTACGGCATCCCCCACTCAGTGACGATCAACATCATCGGACGTGGCGACAAACTCTACGTGCAGGGAAGCGAACGAGATTTCAGATTGCAGAAGACCTTCCCGCATTCCAAGGCGTGGTGGGCCAACGTCGAGCGCGATCCGCGCGTGCGCATGAAGATCGGCGGAAAGATCTATGAAATGACGCTCGTATTGATCCACGACCGTGCCGAGGTTGCACAATTGCAAAGAGGAAGAGACCCCGTCACGAAAGAGATTGGTGCCGACGGGAAAGAACACGTCACACAGGTGACGCACTGGTGGCGCGTTTACCAGCGAAACATTCCAGAATACGGGAACGGCTCGGCGGTCACGACATCCGATAAGGCGATTTCACGAGAATGGCGCGCGGGTGGGCGAAGCCGCGGCTGACCGCCCGGCCGAGCGCTATACGCGCGCGCCACTCGATCAGCCGCGACAGTGCGACGAGTAAGATCCGAGTCGCATCATCGGCACGACGTGCTTCACCTGGCGCGCCACGTACAACGCCCGCTGCTTCCTCCTGTTTGAGATCGATCCTGCGCTGTCTTCGCCGCCCTGGCGTTCATTCAATAGAAATGCACGCCGTCGTCCGAGGTCACAATGTTGATCTTCTGATCGTACGTCCACGCGACGTAGAGCAGGTTGTCCCAGACGGCGAGGGCCGGTGCTCCCGAAGCGCTACCGATAGAGACTGGTTGACCGGTGCTGAAGGTGCCGTCCACGGATGACCAGATTTGAACGGCGCCGCCGTCCAGCCACGCGAGGTAGAGAGAGCCCTGGAACACGACCGCTGCGGGTGTCGCACTGGTCGATTGATTGAGCGCGTGATTCGACACCGTGCCTGGATTGAACGTCCCCGACGCCGAGTACGCGACATTGAGCGTATTCCCGTTGGTGGCGTCGGTCCACACCAGAAAAAGTGCATTGTTGAACGCGACCAGGGCAGGACCAGTGTTGCTCATTCCGGCAACCGTCTGCGAACCGCCATCGTCGAACTGACCCGACGGCGACCACGAGATCGCGATGTAATTGTTATTGCTCTGGTCGGCCCACGCGACGTAGAGGTAGGCGTCGAGCTGACTCGGCTGCGTGAAGGTCGCGAGCGCGGGACTGAACTTGCTGGCGATGGCGAGCTTGTGCGTGATGCCGTTCTTCAGCGCGTTGTCGACCATCTGCATCGGAAGAAGATTGATCTTCGGCCCGCTCGATCCCGTTCCGGTCCATGCGACGTACACCAGGTCCTCCCCGGATCCCGGCGGCGAGAAGACCGTCAGCGCCAGGCTGTTGTTGGTGGTCTCCGACGGATTGTTGTTCTTGATTCCGCCAAACGCGCCGCTACTGGTGGGCCACACGTTCAGCTCCTGGTTTTCGCCGGTCCAGCCGACGAAGAGCCAGTCATCGGATGCCGCCAGCGCCGGGCCGAGCTTGGTGGTCTGTCCCGGCACGACGGTCTGTGGCAGCGTGCCGGGCCCGGCCGCCCACATCTTTTGTTGCAACGGCGTGTCGGCGCCGGTCTCGGTTCTCGGCAGCAGCTGGCCGAAGAAGCCCGTGAGGCTGCTCATATTATCAGTCACGAATGTTGCCCAGCCGGCCGGCAACCCGGCTGCTGCAACGGCGTTCGTCAACCCGGAGGCGACATTCTGCTGATATGTCGGTCCCCACTGACCGAGGAAGCCGTTCCAGGCCGGGCTATCGAAATCCTTGATCGTGTCATCCGCGATGATCACGAGGCCCTGGCTCGTATCCCACTGCTCTCCTCCATCCAGCGTCCACTCGAGCAGTGAAACCCCCATCTCGCCGATCCCGTACAGGCTCTCCATCTGGTCGAACTGCCCGGCGTCTGGAAAGCACGAATGGGTGTTGCGCGCCGAGTAGACGATCGGGACTCCGTTCGTCGTGGTGTTGAACTCACCCGGCATGCACCAGATCCCGCTGTTATGCTGACCGTAGAAGACACCGACGATCCTGCCCGTCGGGCTGATGCGAATGGTGAGCGTCTTCCAGTCGCCCTGGTGCTCGCCGACGCCCTGATACGTCGGCTGCGACCGCGGCTCCGTGCTCACGGGAACGATCCAGTCCCCGTGCAGATCGAACAGTGGGCCCTCACCGAAGGGGACGGTCGGTCCCTTCAACCGCAGCGTGGAACGGCCGCGCACCGCGTAATAGAACCAGTACTGAAGATCGTAGGTCGCGTTCGACCCGCTCTGGCCGGGCGTTGGCATCACGTGAACGTAGGCGACGGCGCCTGGCAGATTGCCGCTGCGGACGGGTGAACTCGCGGTGGGATCCGGGATCTGCAGGTAGCCCGACTGTTTGTTCAATTGGTCTTCGCTGATCGGCGGCTGATCGGTCGTGCCGTTCGACGCGAAGTCCACGTTGTCGAGATACCAATCGACGGCGCACGGGTCGTACACCGGGTCACCGTTCGCCGCGTAGGGAAACAGATTGATCAGGGGCGCGTATTGTCGTGCAAACTGTTCGAGCTCGGTGGACGTCATATTGGCCTCCGTGCGGGTTTTCAGCTGTTTTTCGAGTCGTCGACTGCCGGTTCGGCGCTTCACGGCATGTCGCCCACTGTGCGCGCCAGCGGCGTAAAATGTCGTTCTCGGACAGCAAAGAGTTACAGCCCGCTTTGCAAGGGGCCTTCGGTGGACGCAGGCAAGACGAGGCCATCCGCACCGGTGTACGAGTTCGGTCCGTTCCGACTCGACAGCTTGCGCCGGACTCTCGAACGCGGAGCCGAGGCGTTGCCGGTTACGTCGAAAATGTTCGACATGCTGCTCGCGCTCGTCGAGAGCCGCGGGCTCACGCTCGGGAAAGACGAGTTGCTGCAGACGGTCTGGCCCGACGCGGTCGTCGAAGAAAAAAACCTCGCCGTCAACATCTCGGCGCTGAGAAAAATCCTGGGCGAGAATCCAGCCGAGCATCGCTACATCGTGACGGTGCCGGGACAGGGGTATCGCTTCGTCGCGGCGGTGACGATTGCGAGCGACCAGGGCGAGGAGCCGCGCACGCCCGCGGCCGGACGTTCGTCTGGCGGGCCGACGCCGTCGGCGATCAGAGTGGTGATCGCCGACGACCACCCAATCTTGCTTCGCGGCCTGAGGCAAGCGGTGGAACTGGATCCATACCTGCTGGTCGTAGCCGAGGCCGATGGCGGCGCCAGCGCGATCCTTCAGATCGCCGCCAAGCGGCCGGACGTCGCCGTCGTCGACATCGACATGCCCGGGACCGACGGGTTGGAAGTGGTGCGAGAGCTGGCGCGGCGCGGTGTTCAGGTGCCGACCGTCTTCCTCACGATGCACGACCGCGAGGATCTGTTCAACGACGCGATGGACCTGGGCGTCAAGGGTTACGTGCTCAAGGACAGCCTCGTCGACGAGATCGTCGACGGCATCAGGACGGTGGCGGCGGGCCGCCACTACGTCAGCCCGTCTCTATCGTCTTATCTCGTGAATCGCGGTGTCCGGACCGCATCGCTCCGGTGCAGAACGCCGGGCCCCGGAGACCTGACGCCGGTCGAACAGCGAATCCTGAGCATGATTGCCGAGGACAAATCCAGCAAAGACATCGCCGACCAGCTGTGCATCCACTACCGGACAGTCGAGAATCATCGGACGACCATCTGCGCGAAGCTGGGCATCCACGGCAGCAACGCTCTCCTGAGATATGCGTTGCAGCATCGCGACGACCTAGGGCGGCGCCCGGTGCGCACGCGCGCGCGCTGAATCAGTCGGTGGCTCGTATGGCGTTCCGTCCTATGTGGAAACACACCGGGTGAGTGTGGAGGCGCATGAGCGAAGTTCGCAGCGGAAAAGCCAGCCCTCCCGGCAGGTGAGCGGCACGCAGGCACATGCGGAAGCCAGCGCTCTCGGCGGCGGCGTGCATCCTCGGCATCGCCGTCTTCCATCAGACGGCTCACGCGCAGTATCGCTTCGACAACTGGAACACCGATAACGGCCTGCCGCAGAACTCCGTCGAGTCGATGGTTCAGACTCGCGACGGGTACCTCTGGTTGACGACGCGCGACGGGCTCGTGCGCTACGACGGCGTGCGCTTCACGGCCTTCACCAAGAACACCGCGAAGGGGCTCACCACCAGCCGCTTCTACACGCTGTTCGAAGACAGCCGCGGCGTCCTCTGGATCGGGACCGATGATCGCGGCGTCGTGCGGTACGACGGCGGCGAGTTCACCACGCTGGGCAGGGAGACAGGACTTCCGGATCAGTGGGTCTGGGCGATGCGCGAGGATGATGAAGGCCGGCTCCTCGTCGTGACCGAACGGACGATCATGCGCCTCGAGGGCGGCAGATTCGCGCCGGTGGCATCCGAGCTCGCGGCTCCGGGCTGGCGCCCCCAACCACGCGGCGGCCTGTCGTTCGTCGACAACGCTGGCGTGCGCGTCTTCGATCGCGGCCATTTCGTGCTGCGGCCTCTCCCCGAGGACCTGTCGGCGAACGACGTGACGCAGTTCTATGAGGATCAGCACCGCACGGTCTGGGTCGTGGCCGGGAGCACGCGGCTGCTCCGCTACACCGCGGACGGGGTGACGGAGTACAGCCTGCGAGGCCTGCCCGATCCGCCGGTGAGCGCGGTGCTGCAGGACAGGAGCGGCGGGATCTGGATCGGCACATCGCTCGGCGGCCTGTCGCTGCTCAAAGACGGCAAACTCGCCACCGTTCGTGCCGGGCGGGGCACGAGCGGCAGCCGCATTGTGAGCATGCTCGAGGACCGTGAAGGCGGGTTGTGGCTGGGCACGATCAACGAAGGGCTCTTCCGGATGTCGCGGCAGGCGATCACCGTTCTTGGTCAGACGGCCGGACTGTCGGAGCCGAACGTCTACCCCCTCCTGCAGGATCGCGGCGGCGTCATCTGGGTTGGAACCTGGGGTCGAGGACTCTTTCGCTACGCGGACGGCCGCTTCACCGCCGCTGCCGGCCAGGGGCCGCTCCTCTCGAATGCCTCCGTCACCGCGCTTCTCGAAGATCGAGATGGAAACCTGTGGGTGGGTACCAACGGCTCGGGCGTCTTCCGGCTGCGGAACGGCCGGCTCACGAGGTTCGGGAAAGCGGACGGGCTGGGCGACAACGCCGCGATCTGCATCCTCGAAGATCGCGCAGGCAGCCTCTGGTTCGGAACGCGCGAAGGCCTCACCAACTACCGCGACGGCGTGTTCACCGCGTTCACCACCCGTGACGGGCTGCCGCACAACAAAGTCCGCGTGCTCTACGAGTCGCGCGACGGCGTGCTGTGGATCGGGACGCTCGGCGGCCTGGCGCGATTCTCAAACGGCGTGTTCAGGACGCTGACCGACGCGACCGGGTTCGCTGGCGATCACGTGCGGACGATCCATGAGGATGCCGACGGCGTGATCTGGGTTGGCACGTACGACGGTGGATTGATCCGGTTCGAGAACGGACGGCTCTCCCGCATCACCACACGCGATGGTCTTTCGAACAACGGCGTGTTCCAGATACTCGAAGACGACAATGGGTACTTCTGGATGGGTAGCAACCTCGGCATCTCCCGCGTGAGCCGTCGTGAGCTCAACGAATTCGCGCGCGGACACCGCCGCGCGGTCGCAGCGCTCGCCTACGGCAAAGGCGACGGGCTGCTGACGCTCGAGTGCAACGGCGGCGCCTGGCCGAGCGGCATTCGAACGCGCAGCGGCCAGCTCTGGATTCCAACCCAGCAGGGAGTCGCGGTGATCGATCCGCGAGCGATCAGCTTCAACCGCCTCGCGCCGCCGGTCGTCATCGAATCGGTCCTGCGCGACGGCGAGGCGCTCGGCCGCGTCGACGCCGTGCATCTTCCACCTGATCGCCACGACCTGCAGATCCAGTACACCGGTCTCAGCTTCGTGCGGCCCGAGTACGTGCGCTTCCGCGTCCGGCTGGATGGTCTCGATCCCGACTGGCATGACGTCGGGACGCGCCGCGTGGCCTACTACCCGCAGCTTGGGCCCGGCAGCTACACGTTTCGGGTACAAGCCGCCAACAGCGACGGCGTCTGGAGCGAGCAGGTGACCGCGCTCGCGATTGTCGTCGCGGCCCCGTTCTGGCGCACGTGGTGGTTCACCCTGATGACGCTGTCGATCGTCACGGGACTTGCCGTCCTCGCCGTCGAGCACCGGATCGCGCGGCTCCGCCGGCGTCAGGCGGAGCAGGACGCGTTCTCGCGTCAGCTGATCGAGACGCAGGAGAAGGAGCGCAGCCGGATCGCCGCGGAACTGCACGATGGCCTCGGGCAGACGCTCGCCGTGTTGCGCAACCAGGCGCTGGTCGGCCTGAAGTCGCCCGAGAACCACTCACGCGCGCTGGAGCAGTTGGCGGAAATCGCGAAGGGCGCGCTCGGTGCGATCGGGGAGGTGCGCGCGATCGCCTACGACCTGCGACCGCTGCAGATCGATCGGCTGGGGCTGACCGGAGCCGTCGAGACCATGATGACGACGGTGGCCCAGTCGAGCAATGTCGAGATGACCGCCTCGATCGATTCCGTGGATGGCGCGCTTCCCTACGACGCGCAGATTCTCGTCTACCGGATCGTGCAGGAGTGCCTCAGCAACATCGTGAAACACTCGGCGGCCACGAGCGCACGCATCGCGCTTCGCGCTGAGCGGGACTGGATCCGTGTCGAGGTAACCGACAATGGCAAAGGGTTCAGCGCGGCTACGCTCGAACGGCCTGGACATTCCGGGCGCGGCTTCGGTCTGTTGGGTATCGCGGAGCGCGCGCGCATCCTCCGCGCGAAGCTGACGGTGACCTCCGAGCCCGGCAAGGGCACGTCGGTGTCGATTGAGGTGCCAGTGACCGCGGATACGCAACGACGCCGGTAACGAAGACGCGCGCCGTCAGGGCGCTGTTGCTGTGCCGCCGTCAAGAACATCGTTTGCTTCGCCGACGCGATCCGAGCGGATGTAGGCGCCGGCCAGGTTGCGATATGCCGCCTCTGCGCGAGGTCCAAGGCTATTCGTATTTCAACGCCCTCATCGGGTCCACTCGTGACGCATGGTGCGCCGGGATGAAACCGGCGCATAACGCGACCAGCGCGAGCGCAACGGCCGAGAGCGCCAGCACCGCCGGATCGGCACCGGTCATCTGGAACAGAATCGACTGCGCCCCCATCCCGACGGCGAGTGCGCCGGCGAGGCCCACGAGCGCGCCCACGAGCGTCATGATCGCCACCTGACGCAGCACCATGCCGCGAACATGGCCGGGCGCGGCTCCAAGCGCCATGCGGAGGCCGATTTCGCGCGTGCGCTGTGCGACGGTATAGGCGAGGACGCCGTAGAGACCGATCGCCGCGAGTAGCGTCGCCAGAAGCGCGAATGCCGCCGAAAGCGTAGTCATCATGCGATCGAGAAACGTGTTGTTGCGCACCTGCTCGGGAAGGGTCTCGAGCTCCTCGATGGGTAGATTCGGATCCAGCCGCTTCACGACGGCTGTGATCGCCGACGCCGTCTGCGCGAAATCACTGGATGTCCGCACGTAGACGTGCATCCCGCCTGGCTCCCTGTCCTGCCGATACGGCACGAAGAATTGCGGCGGCACCTTCTGCTTCACTTCGCTGTACTTCGCATCCTCGACGACTCCGACGATCGCCGTGTCGAGTTTGCTCCGGTAGCCGTCTCCCGGCGCCCATCCCATGAACTTGCCGACGGCGTCGTTGCCCAGCCCGAACTTCTTTGCGAACGTCTGGTTGACGAGGGCGACTTTCGCGGAGTTCACGGTGTCGGCATCCGTGAACTCGCGTCCGGCGATGAGCGGGATGCCGAGCGCGGAGAAGTAGCCCGGACCAACTTTGTTGTAGTGGGAGTTGCTGTCCGTGTCTGGTCCGGCCTTGAACCCTTGTACGGCGACATCTCTTTGCCGGTTGTGGCCAGCCAGAATCGCCACGTTCGACACGGTCACGGCGGTCACGCCCGGCGCTGCCCGAAGCTCGTCTTCGAGGCGCTGGAAGAACAGACGGGTACGGTCGAACGAGTAGCCGTTCAGGTCGGGCGACAGGCCGAACGTGGCAACGTGATCGACCTTGAATCCGAGATCCACCCGGCTGACGTTCAGCAGGCTCTTCACAAAGAAACCCGACGAGGCGAGCAGCATCATGGCGAGCCCGATCTGCGACGTGGCGAGCAGCAGCCGGACGCGCGCGGCGCCTTTCCCGCCGGACGGCTGGCCAGCCTGGTTCTTGAGCGTCGAGACGAGGTCCGGCCGCGTGCTGTGGAGCGCGGGGAAGAGCCCGAAGAGCAGGCCCGTGGCGAACGTCAGGCCGAGTCCGAACAGGATGACGGTGCCGCTCATGCTGAATGTGATCGTGTGCTGCACTTCGGGCGGCAGCAGCGAGATGACGAGCACGAGCGTCCAGCGTGCGACGACCATGCCGGCAATTCCGCCGAGGACCGCGAGCAGTAGCGATTCGGTGAGGAGCTGTCCGATTACGCGCGCCCGGCTCGCGCCGATCGAGAGCCGGATGGCGATCTCTCCGGCGCGCGCGGCCGATCGCACCAGCAGCAGGTTTGCGATGTTGGCGCAGGCGATGATCAGCACGAACGCCGTGACACCAAGCAGCAGGCGGAGCGGCGTCTTCGCCTCGTCGGGAACCGAGCTCTGGCCGCGACCGCCCGGCGCGAGGAGGATGGGCTTCGCGCGAAAGCGCGCCATCGTCTGCGCGCTGATGTCCTTCTGCAGCGGCGCTTCGACATCATTGATGATGGCGTGATACTGCGTGCCGAGTGACGCGCGCGCGGCTTCGATTGTGACCCCCGGCCGCAGGCGCGCGAAGAGGTACGCCCAATAGTCGGTCCGCAGCGACCAACCAGTGTCGGTGTCCAGCACCGAGCGCAGCGTGATCGGGACGAACACCACAGGACGCATCCCGATCGTCGTGCCATCGAAGCCCTTCGGCGCGACCCCGACGATCGTGAGGCTCTGGCCGTTGACGATGACCTGTTTGTTGAGGATCGTTGGATCGAGCCCAAATCGCGACGACCAGTAGTTGTAGCTGAGCACGACAACCCGCGACTCGCCGACGATGTTGTCGTCATTCGAATTGAGCAGTCGGCCAAGCGCCGGCTGCAGTTCCAGCACCGGAAAATAACTGCCAGACACGAGCAGGCCCTCGCCGCTCGAAGTCTGCGCCTCGTAAGCGAAGTTTGCGCCGAAGCCGACGTGCGCCGCGATGTCCGTGAAGACGGTTTGGGTCTTCTGCAGGTCGCGGAACATGGCATAGCTGAAGACGACCTCGCAGCCGCCCGCGCGGCCGCAGCTCCCGAAGCCGGGCTTCGGGCCGGGCGCGCTCAAGTTCACGAGTTCCGACGGATCGGGAACCGCGACCGACTGCAGCAGCACTCGATGGAACACTGAAAAGATTCCTGCGGTCGCGCCAATGCCGAGCGCGAGCGAGACGATGGCGACGGCGGTGACGAAGGGAGTTCTGAAAAGCGTGCGGAAGGCGAAAGTGAGATTGCGCATCAAGGCGTTGGACGAGCCAAGGTACTGCGGCGTTTACCGGCCCGGGCGTAACCCGCTCGGCCTGGCTCGCCGCACTGGACGATGTCCGCAGCTGGCTCATCAGCGCAGCGGCCGTGCCCGTCTACGAACGAGGCAGGCGAAGGAACCGTGCGGCGTTGTTATAGAAGTACCCGTCGTGCTCACCGACACGCCACGCGCGCGCGACGCTGGACTACCCGATCGGGCAGGCGCCAGCGAGTCAGTGATTTCGACGGTATTCGTCGATTATCCGGAAATGCGGCGAAGGCGGCCCGGTCGCGCGATCGGTCGAGGTCTCTGAAGCGGCAGCGCCTCCGCTCCGGCACGTGTCCACGCGGCGAAGCTGCTGCCCGTTCGCGGCGTCACGAACGTGCTCGACCGCGCGCGGCGCTGGCGATCCGATCCCGCGTTCAAGCGCGTCCAGCGGCGACAGTTCACCCGCGAGAATCCTGACGGTCGACGACCGATCGATGCGCGCTTCCGCGCGTCCGCATGCGTCCGATCGCGCGACGACGATGAACTCGACGCCAGCGCATTCGCGGACTTCGACCCGGTGCCCGCGGCGCTCGAGGTCCCCGTTCTCAGTGTCGAAGCGATGCACGACGTCGAAAACTGCGTCGTCTCGTGCCGCCGAAGTGGAGGCCGGCACGGTGAGCGGGCGCTCGGTCGAGTCGAGCTGCGCGATCAACGACTCGATCCCGCTCAGCACCGACGGCCATCGCCGCGCTTCCCGGTCGTCCTCGATGCGACTCAGACGCGTGTGGAGTTCGCGCCAGATCTCGGCGAATGCTCTGGCCGCGGTCGAGTGCGCGGCGTCGACCGCGATCGGCATGCGGCGCGCGGCAATCTGTTCGACGACGCTGGCATACGGAATCTCGGCGGAGAGGAAGAGCTCGCGATGCTCCGCGGCCAGCTCACAGGCCAGCCGATGCGACGATCTGCGGCGGTCCACCATGTTGAACACCGCCGCCAGCGACGATCGCGATCCTGACCATTCCGCCTGCCTGACCAGTTCCGCCACCATCCTGAGCGATAGCACCGTCGGAATCGCGGGAACGACGATGGCGTCGGCGGCCGCGAGGATGGCCTCGGCCAGCCGCGAGAAACCTGCCGGGCAGTCGAGGAAGACGAAGTCGAAATCCTCACCGATCGTTGCGAGCAGCGAGGTCAAGACACGTCCCGGGTTGCCCAGGGCGCCGAGCAGGCGATCGAGCTTGTGGTAGGCGAAGTCTGCCGGCAGCAGATACAGGTTGTCGTAATCGGTCTGCTTGATGGCAGCGTAGAGCGCCTCACCGTTCTCGAGACTCCGTTTCGTGAACTCCGGGACGTGCGGCCGTATGCGGAACGCGAAAGTGGCCGCCGCCTGGGGGTCGAGGTCCCACAGCAGAACCCGCCGACGCGGTTCAGCCGCAAGATACGACAGATTGACAGCAGTCGTCGTCTTCCCGACGCCACCCTTCAAGTTGTAGATCGCGATGCTTCTCATCACCTGCGTGTCGCGGGCTCCGGCAGGGTGAAAGCGCGCTTGCAAGCCTTCTGTACCTCTCGGTCACGGAACTGTGAGAGTGTCTCGGCCACGTCTTCTCTCGAGTTTTCGCGGCGCTGACGACATCGTTCCGCCAGCCGGCCAAGGGTGAGCAGCGCGCTGGAAGGGCTGCCGGCTGCGCAGACGGCGCGGCCGCACTCAACGAGCAGCGTCTCCTGCACGTGCGCATCGTTGAAGTCTCCGAGCGCGCGCTGCAGTTTCTTGAGCGCAGCGAGAATGCACTTGACGTCGGCTGGGCGATAACAGGCTGAGGCGGCGTCGACGAGATAGCGAAGCTTCTTCGCATCGATGCGGATATCGTGAAATCGCTCGACAGCAGTCCGCTCGTCGACAGCCTTGGCGTTTCTGGCGATCCGTTTGCTCAGCCGCCGCGCGCGTCGCGCGACTGCTGTGGCCAGCGGATCATGGGCATTCTCGGCCTGAGGGGCGGACGGCAACGGAGATTCGAGGAAGGCCTTCCAATCTGCAAGCAGCCGTTGATACCGCGTGCTGTCCAACGCCTCGACCAGCCGATCGTATTCCCGCTGTTGTGTCCCGCCGAGGAACGTAATGAGCGCATTCATGTCGTCTGCGTCGAATTCTCCGCACTGTGCTCTGAGCGACAGCACCAGCACGTCCCGGTCTCGCGGAGGTCCGGTCAGACGACCGATCCACGAGAACTCGCCGGCGAAGTGTTCGACGATGTCAGCTCGAAACACGCCACGGATTTGCCCGAGCAGCGAGCGGGCGCGCCTGATCGCGACGCGGAAGTCGTGCAGAAATTCACTGTCGACGTTCCCGCGGACGCCGGGTTCGTTGGCCGCGAGGTTCTCGAGCAGTGCGAGGTGGATCTGCCTCGCCCCGACGTCGGCGCGCACTGCCGGATCCAGAGTGAGCCTGGGCGACGAAAGATCGCGGGGCTCTGATGCGCCGACCTGCCGAAGGATCGCCGCGACCGGTCCTTCCGGACATCGCTGAATCCCCGGGCGGCTCGCGATCACCGGCACCAGCCGCTCGTATTCGTCTTCGTATCCGCGCAGCGCAGTCAGCGTGAGCATCGCGGGCCATGGTCGCCAATCGCCGTGGGCCGTCGGAAGCCGGGCATGCCCGCTGGCGATTCGAAGGCGGGCCACTGCCTTTCCGCGATCGTCGAGCATCTCGAGGACGGAACCCTGCTCCTCCGCCTCCGCCTGGGCCAGCAGCCGCCGCGGACCGACGATGGACGCGACCTCCTCCTTCAGCGGACCTTCGGGCAAATCCCAGGCGAAGCTCACCGGGCTGGTCATCCGGATGGCGAAACGATCGCTCCCCGCGAGCGTCAGCCATTTCACCGTGGATGCGCTGTCCGCGTCAGCCCGCGTGAGACACGCGCCCGCCTGACGCAGGCGTCCATCAAACGTGTCCAGTACGGTAAACCGGTGCCTGTCGATTGAACGTCGGCGCGTGGGCAGGAGCGTCAGGAGATTCCTGGTGATTGCCTCGGTCGTGAGCTCGCCCGGCACAACGTACGCAGATTCCCGGGGGATAGACGGCGCGGCGTTCATGGCGTCCCGACTCCTTCAGGCGTCAATTTCCTCTGCCCGCTTCGAGACGATGGACGAGCGGCTGCAACTCTTCCCGCAGAAACTCGACGGCATCTTCCACACGCATCCAGCGCCGTCGGCGGATCTTGTCTTCGAGCCAGTGCTCGAGCTCTCTCGTCACCCGCATGAAGTAGACATCCACGCGGCGGAGGCTGTTGCCTTTCGCGTGCTGATAGCGGCCGACCGGTCTACGCGCGACGACACCTCGGAGGCCGGCTTCCTCTTCGGCCTCACGGATTGCCGCTTCACGCGGAAGCTCGCCAACGTCAACTGAACCCTTGGGAAGAATCCAACGCTTGCCGGTCGAGGTCGTTATCAGCGCGACCTCGACGCGCTCCTTCCTGATTCGATACGGGATCACAGCCGCCTGGTGCTGTACACGCGCCATCGATCCTCCCGGCACAACGGTTCAGGAGCCTGTGCGCAGCCGATCTGTCGTCTGTGAACGCGTTCCGGGTTGCTCGGGAGACCGTACCAAATTGCCGGTCGCAGTACAAGGCGCGATTTGAAATGTCGGAGTGTCGGGTCGATTCGACCTACATGGTGGGACGCATGGGCCCGCACGCATCAGCCGGGCTGTCGTCGAGGAGCGGCAGCGCCCAACGGTTCGACGCCCACGAACAGAATCTCCTTGGCGGCCGCCACTCCGATGCCATCGAGAAGAAGCGACTCGCCGACGTTCGGGAGCGCCTCGCGGTCGAGACGCGCGCCAAGAGCCGTCGCGACGTGGCTGTCCAGTCCGTAGAGCTGCTGAGCGAACTTGAGCGCCAACACGTCAGCCGGCGTGGCGAGCACGTTGCTCAGCGTGACCTGAATGCGGATCGGCACGTCCCCCACTCCTTCCGGGCATCGCCCACCGCGTCATCTGCTCCGACGTGACCGAAATCGATTCCGCCGCGGAGTATAATCGCGCGCTCGCCGATCGTCCCGAGGAGCGGTCATATGCTGCGCCGTACCTTCGCGCCAGCCCTCGCGATCGTTCTCGCCGGCGGGGGGGCCTCACCGCAACCACCCGCATCGCCGCC
>DATFXR010000017.1:0-18390 GCA_035315685.1 Vicinamibacterales bacterium
GATGTGAGCAGTGGACGTGCCGGCATTCATGATCCACACACCGTTCTCCCGCCGCTGCTCAGGCAGGCCGAGCGACGCCTGCGTCGCGCCCGGCACGGCGATCGTCACCTCGTGAGGGGACGCATGCTCCGGATCAGGGCCTGATACGTGGTACCAGATCGACCCGAACTCGGGCTTCGCGCGCGTACCTGCCTGCTCCAGGTCCTTGAGCATCGCTTCCGACTTCGCCCGGTCGCCTGACGCCTCGGCTTTCAGGTTCTGCGCTTCGCGGGGCAGATTGCCGAGGCTCGTGCACTGGACGGCGAACGCCGGCTGAAGCGGAAAACCGGACCGGTCGTAGCAGACCAGGCCATTGGTTCCTTTCCTCAACGTGTCGTAGGTGAAGTCCGATTTCCACTTGATGACGGTCGCCTGATTGCCCAGCGCAGCCGGCGCGGCGAGCAGGGCCTTGTCCACGTCCGCCTGCGACGCACCCGGTTCCAGAGGCGCCGGTGGCGCCGGCGCCGCGCCGCGGCGTCCCTGCGCCCACACGCTGACCGAAACGGCCACGACCGCCACGAGAAGAATCGGCATGATGCGTTTCATGGTGTGACCTCAACAGTCTGGATGACGCGGTTCATTTCTTCGATCGACGATTGGAAACGAGGGGCCGGCGGCGCACACAGCAGTCCGGCCGTCCAGAACACCGTGGTGAAGACGAGGGCCAGCTCGATCGCTCATTGAAGCACGCTCGGATCGAAGGCCACGTGCTTGATCCGCTGGCGCTTCCACGTGTAGGTGATGTGAACCAGGCCGTCGGCGGCGCTTTGAATCACCGCCGGGTACGAGTACTCCCCCGCATCGCGTTCGAGCACGAGCGCTGCCTTCCACGTCTTTCCATCCCGAGACACTGCCACGTTCAGCGGCGAACGGCCTTGCGTGGTGTGGTTGTAGACAATCAGCTGGCGGCCGTCGCGCAGCGTCACCGCGTCGATGCCCGAGTTGGGGTTTGGCAGCGACGTGAGGACAATCGGACTCCACGTCCGTCCGCCGTCAGTCGACCAGGTTTCGAAGATGCGCTGAGAGCGGGTGCGACCGACCGCCTGCAGCTTGCCGTCCGGATGCACGAGAATGCTCGGCTGGATCGCGTCGATCGCAGGCCCGTCGTCGGCAGCAGGAGAGGATGTCGTCCACGTGAGTCCGCCGTCAGTCGTGCGCTCGAAATGGACACGCCATTTGCTCGGACGATCGGTGGACTCGGTGCTGCTGCCCGCGACGAGCGCGCCGTCGGAAAGCCGCACCGGCTTGTTCTTGATCGGACCGAGGATGCCGTCCGGAAGGCGCCGCGCCTCGCTCCACGTCCGCCCGCTGTCACGCGAGGTTCGAACCATGCCCCACCACGTCTGCGGGCTCGGTCCAACTTTGTAGAACAGCATCAGCGCAGCGCCGGGCACGTCGACCAGGACCGGATTCCAGCACGGTTGGCGGACGCCGTCCTGCGCGCCGGTCGCGATCTCGATCGGCGCCGTCCACCTGTCTTGCTCGCGTCGCGAGAGCCAGATGCCGACGTCGGCTGCGCCTTCACGCGTACCGCCGAACCATGCAGCGACGAGCCCGTCCCGTGTCTCGACGATCGTCGACGCGTGCGCGCTCGCGAAAGGCGCCGTCTCGAACACGAACTCGCCGTCGATCGGTGGAACCATCATGCCCAGGGCGAGCGCGATCGCGGGCAGCGCGTGCTGAGTGGAGTGGTTGGCGCGCATCGCTGACGGCGCGATTGTATCGCGTCCGAAGCTCCGGACAGGCAATCTGTGTTGCTCGAGCTCGAGAAAGGCCCGGTTCCAAAGCAGGGCGATCGTTCGAGACGTGTTCGGTATCCGCAGACGCAGCGTTTTGTTATTCGTTCACGGAAGTCGGTCCTCGCACCGACGTCGTTCACGTCCGTTCGCATGCCGCGAACGAGCCGAAACTCGAGGATGGAACTCGCATGAAGCACGCGTTGCTGTTCGTGGTCACCTCACTCCTGACGCCTATTGCCGTATTTGCGCAGGAGAAACCGGTCATCGTCGTTCAGGAGTTCACCGCCGCGCCGGGTGTGGAGTGGCCGTATGACATGAAGACGATGCAGGCGCAAACGGTTGCCGAGCTCAGAGTGTCGCTCGGCAAGACATTCGACATCGTCGCGGACGCGCCGTCCGAGGCGCACAGCCGCGTCTACACGCTCGCAGTCAAAATCGACGATTGGCGCCATGGCAACGCGGCCAAACGCATGTTGGTCGGCATGGGCTCCGGGCGCGAGGCAGCAGACATTTCGTACCGCCTCGCCGATGCGTCGTCTACGGCGGTGGTCGACCGGAAGGACACGATCCGCACCAACTTCTACGCGCAAGGGTCCGGCTCGGTCGGCACGCTGGCACATCCGATTGCCGACAAGATCACCGATCGCATCAACGAGGCGAAGCTCAAGTAAGGGCGAGCGCTTTTTTGCATCCGCGGAAGTAGGATCCGCGGATGCACAGGCTTCTCGGGTTCGTTCTCGGCGTCGCGCTGTTCCTGACGCCAGTCGCGGGCCAGAACGACGTGCGGCCGCCGGCAGTCGCGATCGCCGCGGCGCCGGCGCGCGCCGCCGGCCAGACGGCCGCCCCACCTTCGGCCGGTTTCCCGACAGAGACCAGGATTCAGAACGTCCGCCAGTACATCCGGCGGATGTGGTCGGTGCTGACGCGCTCCACGCGCGACCTCGCGCGCGCCGCTCCAGATCCGAAGGTACACGTAGCGGCCGGAGAGGCGTGGCCGGTGTACGTCGCCGCCGACGAGGACCGGGAGGCCATCGCGCGGACACTCCGGACCGTTCTGTCGCCGGACGATGTCCGGCAGATCGACCTCCGGCAGCTGCCCGCGGCGCCGAACCAGATTCGCGAGCAGGGGCTGCTGTATCTCCCGCATCCCTACGTTGTGCCCGGCGGGCGCTTCAACGAGATGTACGGCTGGGACAGCTACTTCATCGCGCGCGGTCTGCTGCGCGACAACGAGATCGGCCTCGCGCGGGACATGACCGACAACTTCCTGTACGAGATCGGCCATTACGGCATGATCCTGAACGCCAACCGCACGTACTTCCTGACACGATCCCAGCCGCCATTCCTGACCGAAATGATCCTTGGCGTTTACGAGCGGACCAACGATCGCCAGTGGCTGCGATCAACGCTCCCGGCCATCGATCGCTACTATGCGTTCTGGACGACGCCGCCGCACCGGGTCGATGCGAACGGCCTCTCGCGCTACTTCGATCTCGGTGACGGTCCCGCCCCCGAAGTCGTCGCTGCCGAGCGCGACGCGCAGGGCCTGACGCACTACGACCGCGTCCGCGATTACTTTCGGTCGCACGAGGTTATGGACTACGACGTGTCGCAGTTCTACGACCGGGCCGCCGATCGCCTCAGCGCCCTCTTCTACAAGGGCGACCGCTCGATGCGCGAGTCGGGATTCGATCCGTCGAACCGGTTCGGGCCCTTCAGCGCCGACATCATCCACTACACGCCCGTGTGCCTGAATGTGCTGTTGTACCGGATGGAAGAGGAGGCATCGCGGATCCACTCGATCGTGGGAAGCGCCTCGGCGGCGGCGGAGTGGCGGGCGCGCGCCGAGCGGCGCCGGCAGGGCATCGACAGCTTCCTGTGGGATCCAGAGGCGGGCCTGTACTTCGACTACAACTTCGAAACCCGGCAGCGGCGACGCTACGAATTCGCGACGACGTTCTATCCGCTGTGGGCCGGCATCGCGAAGCCCGACCAGGCGCGCCGGGTGGTTGCCAACCTGCCCAAGTTCGAGGCGCCGGGCGGGCTGCTGACCAGCACGGTCACCTCGGGCAGCCAGTGGGATTCCCCCTACGGCTGGGCGCCGCTGCAACTCATCGCCGTCGAGGGACTGCGGCGCTACGGCTTCAACGCGGACGCCGATCGGCTCGCGCGCAAGTTCCTTTCGCTCGTCGTCGACGACTTCGACGCACACGGCACGATCGTCGAGAAGTACGACGTGCGGCGACGCTCGTCGGATCTCGGCAGCGGCCTGCACTTCGGGTACACGTCGAACGAGGCTGGATTTGGCTGGACCAATGCCGCGGTGCTCGACCTGCTCGCGGGACTGAACCGCACGCGACGCGCCGCAGCGGGGGCGAACCTGGGAGTCCGGTCCGAACCGCCCAGACGGGACGTGGGCCGCTTCGAGCTCGGCA
This sequence comes from Vicinamibacterales bacterium, assembly GCA_035315685.1. GTDB lineage: Bacteria > Acidobacteriota > Vicinamibacteria > Vicinamibacterales > CAVVIG01 > QHWK01. The sequence goes on from DATFXR010000017.1 coordinate 4,214, forward strand.
TCGGCATCCGCGCCGGCGCGCCGCGGGCGGATATCCGCACGCCCGCGGCGCTCAAGAAAACGCTGCAGGACACACCATCGATCACCTATCCACAGGACGGCGCAAGCAGAGGAACCATCGAGAGAATGCTCGAGCAGATGGGCATCGCCGCCGATGTGAAGCCCAAGATCATCCTCGCGCCCGGCTCCGGGCCGGCGACCGAGAGCGTCGCCGCAGGCAAGGCGGCGATGGTCATCACGTTATTCAGCGAGATCGTGCCGATTCACGGCGTCGAGGTTCTGGGAGCCCTTCCCGGGGAATACCAATCGGACATCCGCTTTGCAGCAGCCACCAGCACGACGTCGCAGAATGGCGAGGCCGCGAAGGCGCTCATCGCGTTTCTCTCGGGACCCAGGGCCGCGCCCGTTCTCAAGGCAAAGGGAATCGAACCCCGTTAGACCAGGAGTGCGGCGCCGAGCCCACTGCCACCATCGCTGGCCCTGATGGGGCAGTCGCGTGACAACCCTTCGACGCTCGTAACCGAACCATCGATTCTGATAGCATCCAGGACACTCCGTACGTTCGGAGCTGATCGAGTGTGACGATCGGTCCGGCCGACCAACTGAGGATCAGCCTCGTGATTACCTCCGCTGCTCCAGCGCGAAACGAGGCCTTCGATCTGATCCTGATCGGCAGTGGCTTCGCTTCCTCATTCTTTCTGCACCGCTATCTGCAGCGCGCGCCGGATGCCGCTCGCGTGCTCGTTCTCGAGCGGGGCGAGCTTCGCGATCATCAGTGGCAGCTCACGCACGGCGGCGAGCTCGAGCGGCAGGGGCTGGCGAGCTACCAGGGTGAGCGTTCAACCAAGCCATGGATGTTTCGTCTGACCGTCGGCGGCAGCTCGAACTGCTGGTGGGCCTGCACGCCCAGATTCCTACCCGAAGATTTCCGCCTGCGAACGGTATACGGTGTCGCCCGCGACTGGCCGCTGTCGTACGGCGATCTCGAGACGCACTACTGTGATGCCGAGGAGATCATGGCGGTGTCTGGACCGGACGACGGCTCGCCGTATCCGCGAAGCCGAAACTACCCGCAGCCGCCGCACCGGCTGTCGCAGCCGGATCGTCTGTTCAAGGCGCGCTTTCCCGGCGCGTTCTTCAACCAACCCACCGCGCGTCCCAGCCGGGCGCTCGATTCGGGGCGTCCGCGCTGCTGTGCGAGCGGCGTATGCGCGATGTGCCCGATCGACTCCAAGTTCACCATTCTCAATGGTCTCCTGCACCTGTACCAGGCGGACCCGCGGGTGACGCTGCTCACCGGTGCCACTGTCACGGCGATCGACACCGCGAATACACGGGCGACCGGCGTCCGCTACGAGCTGGCGGGTGCAGAGCGTCTCGCGCGCGCGGACGTTGTCGGCCTTGGCGCCAATGCCGTATTCAATCCGTTTCTGCTCCTGCAATCGGGGCTTGATGACGGAACGGTCGGGCGCGGACTGGTCGAGCAAGCGTCGAGCAACGTCGTCGTGGATCTGAGCGGCGTCGACAATTTCCAGGGAAGCACGAGCATCACCGGGCACGGCTACATGCTCTACGCAGGGGATCACCGCCGAACGCGCGCCGGCTGCCTGATGGAATCGTGGAATGTGCCGCTGCTGCGAGACGCGCGCGGCAAGTGGCGCCAGCGCATCCGGCTGAAGTTCATCTACGAAGATCTTCCACAAGCGCACAATCGAGTGATGCTGGGGTCGCAACCCGGATCCCCGCAGGTCGTCTACTCGGGCCGCTCCGAATACGCACAGCGAGGACTCGACGCGCTGGAGTCGAACCTTGTGCAGGTGCTCGATGCGCTGCCGGTCGAGCGGTACCGCATCACCCCGCCAGGGCCGACTTCGACGGAGGGCCACGTTCTGGGGACGACGCCGATGGGGAACGACCCCGCAGTGAGCGTCGTCGATCGCCATCTGGTTCATCATCGTGCGCGCAATCTTCTGGTGCTGGGCGGGAGCGTGTTCCCGACGATTTCGCCAGCTAATCCGACGCTCACGATTTGCGCGCTCTCGCTGTGGGCCGCCGATCGTCTAGCGAAATCAATGGGTTGATCAGCATTGACACGCCGGAAGTTTCTTCAAGCCGTGGCGGTGTGCGGGGCGGCGCTGGGCGCCGGCTGGGTCGCCACACGCGATTCGTTCGGATCACTGGTCGATCGCGTCTCCGCGCGGCTCCTCGCCCTGGCCATGAGCCCCGAACAGCGCCTGCGCGCGCATTTTCATTACCTGGATCTCGACCCCTCGGGCGTCAGGCAGTACCTGTCCGACTATCAGCTCCACCACGGCAGCTTCTCACGCTATTCGCCATTCTCGACCGACGTCTATCTGCGCTACCTGTTGTCCACTGACTTCTTCCGCCATGGCGCCGACCAACGCAGACGGATTGCGTACGTCGCCTTCTACGACCCGTATGTCACGCCGTGCAACAATTCGCTCGCAGAGTTCGACGGCAAGTAGCGCACAAACGGCGATGGAGTTGGCGCGTGCCTTGCCGGATGATGGGAATAATCGTGTTTCACGGCGGAGCATCACAGTCCTGGCCTGACAGCCTGTCCTGGAGCACGTGCGGCGACTGGTTGCGGACGTACACGCAGGCGGTCCCGAGCAACTTCGCGCCGTAATGCCGACGCAAGTACGGCCGCACCTCATCGCGATCCGTCCACAATTGCAGGACCACGTCCGGCATCTGCTGCTCGATCGAGTAGCGGTAATCGAACTTCGTATGCCCTGGCCGGAACTCACGGAAATGACGGAGACCCGGCCTCACACGCGACATCTCGTGCGCCACGTGTCGATCGTTCTTGCCGAGCAGATCGATGCTCCGGCGGTCTGAAAAATAGGGAATGGTGCCGGCCCGCGTCACGGCGACCGTCGCGTCCGCCGTGGTCACGGCCTGAAGCCGCAACGCTTCTTCAACTTCATGATGATTCTCGTCGCCGGTGCCCGTGTGTAGCGGCGCACGGAGCAGCAGGGCCTCTAACCAGGCACCAGGACCATAAATGCTGTTGCCGCTGATGACCGCCACGATGATGAGGGCCCCGAACACGAACGCCCCAGTTCGCTGCCCGTGCCGGCCCGGCGCGAGTACGTCGAGCAGGGTCTGTGTCGTGAAACACAGCGCGTACGAAAGCATCACGAAGAATCCCGGCATCGCGATGACGATGAATCGATTGCTGCCGCCCCAGTATTCCCACGCGTCGCCACCCACCCAGACGCTGTACAGCATCTGCACGGCGAGCGTCCACAACGGCAGGACGGTACGCCGACCACGAAACCCGCTCAGGATGACTGGGAGCGCGAACAGCAGCGGGTTGAACCTCCAGACGAACTGCCCCAGGACGAACAGGCCACGGCTCACCCGCGGAATCACGGGGTAGCCTGTCATCTTCAAGTAATACGCATTCGGCAAGACATCGCCGAAATACCACACCCGGAAGGCGGTCTGGAGGGTAACCCAGGCCACCAGCGACGTCACGCCCCAGACGAGGTGCCGTCGCCGATTCTGTCGGTCGACAAGGACGTTGAACAGCAGCAAACCGGCGAGCGGAACGGCCATGTCCTCGCGGACCAGCGTGCTGGCCCCGAGCAGCACGTACGGTGATCGCCGAAATCTGGCATCGCCGCTCGATCGCAGAGCCAGGCCGAGAACGACACTCATCACCAGGACGAGAACGCTCACTTCCATGCCTTGCAGGCTCCAGTTGTTGATCGGCAGATACGTCGCGGTGAGGACGACGGCGCCAACGGCGACTGCATCCGACCCACCCGACACGGATCGCGCGATTTCGCGGACGACAGGCAGATTGAGTGTCAGCAGCACCGCGGCCGTCAGCTGGATGACGAAGCTGGTCTTCGCCAAGGGTATAGGCAGCAGGTGAACCGCTGCCATGTACGCGACCCACAGCGGATTCGTGTACCCCTCCACGGGCGCGCTGCCAGGATTCCAGACCAGCCCGTAGCCGCGTGCGAGGTTTCTGGCGTATCGCATCGAGACCATGGCGTCGTCAAAGAGTGAGAAGTACCGTTCGCCACCAATGACGAAGCTCGTCCGATAAATGAAGCAGCCTGCGTACGCAACAAATAGGGCGACGACGGTCCAGAACGCGATCGACGCGTTCCGAAAAAGGCTTGCGGTGGGCTGATTCATCATCCTAACGAGCCTTGATCGCGGTGACGACGGAGCCTGCCAAACATTCGTCGGCGCCGCCCTCGACTCAAAACGCGAACCGCACCTCGACTTGATGGTGACGTAGTTCGGGGATCGGCGCGGGCGTCACCAGCGGACAGCCGCTGACGATGCACGATTTCCAGTCGGGAAGTCTCTCGGTCTGGTAATACCGCTCGACGTAGCGCCAGTCGGTCTCGACAAAATCGCTGAACCACTGGTCGAGCGTCGTCGCGCCGACCTGGTGCATCAGCTGCATCCCGAAACCAGCGGCCTCGAGCTCGTACGCGTGCAGCACCTGCATGAAATGATCACGGTCCTCCGTGTGCTGCAGATCGGCGAGCTTGTGCGCCAGCGACGGAGCAACCCACTGAACGGAGTGGCCGAACAGATGCAGCAGCAGGAAGCACTGCATCTCGAAGGCGACATCGGGATCGATCACGATCCGCAGTCCGTCGAAGATGCCCGTCTTGGGAGGTTCGAGATCACGGTATTCGAGGACGAACCCATGTTTGACGACGCCTGAAGACGCGCGTCCCCATAGCTCGACGAGCTCGTCGGCCGGCCATTGGCCGACTTGTCGCGCGCCGTGAAGCTCGTGACCGAGAATCGTGTCCATGAGCGCCCCTGGTCGATGGCTGCGGGATATCCTCCCGGTGCAGGTTTCCAGATGATACGTCGGCCGGGGCGCGGCACCTCGTCTACACTGTCCCTGAACGCGGCGCCCTGTGCGCCGCACCGTTGTCACGAGTCAGATCAGCGCGAGGGAACTTATGCGAACTGCTCGAGCCGCTGTCGCGGCCGCCGGGCGCCGGGAGGCTCGCGCGCGCACGTTCCTGCCGGATCGGCCGTCGCCTTCGGGACCCTCGGGCGACTGGCGATCCTGTGCCTGCGGCGGCGCCTGCCCGCGGTGCAAATCCACGGTCGACACCGCGGGCGACGCGCACGAGCGCGAGGCGGACAATGTCGCCGAAGATGTCATGCGCACGGACGCGCGTGCCGGCGAGACAGATGCCGAGGCGTTGCAGCATCCGGACGGCGCGAAGCGAACCGGCGGGATGCCCTTGCCGCAGGCGGCGCGAGCCTATTTCGAACCGCGCTTCGGGACCGACTTCAGTGGCGTTCGCGTGCATGCCGACGCCGAGTCTGCCGACACGGCGGACGAACTCCAGGCGCGCGCGTACACGATAGGGGAGCACATCGGCTTCGCCGACGGCGAGTACGCACCCAGCTCCGTGCGCGGGAGATCGTTGATCGCGCACGAGCTCGCGCACGTGGTCCAGCAGTCAGAAGGCCGCGCTCCGGCCGCGCCGCAGTGCAAGGAGGTGCCTCAGGACAAGGACATCGGCGGCAAGCAGGACTGGACCTCCGCGGATCGTGTGAACAACACGAAGCGCTGGCAGGACGCGTGTCTGACGAATCTCAACGCCGCCGACTCGAGCCAGTACCGCAACATCGTCGAGCGGCGCGACTTCTACAAATGGTTTTACGAGTTTACGGCCAGCCAGGGATACACCACGCGCTGGGCGCTCGCGGCGAGCGTGGTCGCCAACGGCGCTCATCAGATCGCCGACATCGACGACGACTGCCTGAACGAGATCGCGAACGAGCAGCTGGGCCTGGCCAACGTCGAGCTGCGCGGGTACATGCGTGAGGGCAACCAGGTCATCTTCGACAACGTGATGCCCAAGTTGAAGAAGCTGGTCGACGGCGGTCCCCTCAAAGGCGCCGCGGCTCTCAAATGGGACATGCAGGTGCTGGCCGAGGAACAGACGCTGATTCAGCCGTTGTACACGAAGATGTCGAAGGACTCGCTGCAGCAGCTCGACAACCTCGCGCGCAAGAGCGGGATCGCGGGTACGGCTGCGTCGATCGCGGGTGAAGACGTCGTGGCGCCCCTGCCTCACAGCAAGGGCGGCACCGTCCCCGAATTCACGGGCACCGATATCAAGGACATCGGCGAGCGCTGGAAGTACGGGATGACGCTCGGCAACGTCTTCACGCCCGCCGGCACCGGGTACACGCCCGGCACCACGAAGATGCCGAGCGTTGCCGCCGACTACTCGAGCGGCACGGAGTTCAGCAAGGTTGCGACGCGCTCCAACCTGCACCAGCTCGACGCCTGGCTCACCTCGAATTCGGCGACGCGCGTCGGTTCGGGGAAGGACGTCGAGGCGATCATCAGCAAGCTCACCGAATCGGAGAAGCAGCAGATCGTGAGCAGCCGCGGCCCGGGCGACATGCCGTACGCCGCGCTGTTCGCCGCCGCCACGAGCGTTCCGCGCGCCACGGTACAGAAGGCGATGCCGACGGATCCGAAGTTCGCGTCAGCGGTCACGCAGTTCTGGAAGGACTACGACGCGGCGAAGCGAAGCATCCTCGACGATCTGAAGGATCTCGCGGATGCCGGCAAGGCAGTGTGGGACCTGGGTTCCGATCTGGGGAGCCTGCTCGACCTGGGGAGCAGCCTGGGACTCTGATGGCCGACTCCGACGAGGTGAGCGGCGCAATCGCGCCGGGCGCGGCCGACCTCGCTCGAGCCTTTCGCGCGCAGGCTCCAGAGCTTGCCGGTCATCAGCAGGCCGAAAGCGTGCATGTCGGGCCGTCGGGCCTGACGGTCCTCTGCAGCGCCAATCCCACCGGCGGCGGAGAGCTGACGCGTCTGCTGCGTCTGTCCGACGGCGGCGACGTCGTTTGGGAGCGGCATTTCGGTTCCGAGCACGGCGCCGGACGCGCGATGGCGGCGCTGCCCAACGGCAGCTTCGCAATAGCCGGCGACGTTCGGCGCGGCGAGCTCGAATACCAGGCGCAGTTGCTCCGTGTCGATTCCGAAGGTCGCGTCCTCGCGAGCCGTTCGTGCGGACCACGTGGCGTGACCGGCTTCTCGGCCGTGACCGCGCTCGACGATGGGTCGACGATCGCCGGCGGCATGGCGGAGGGCCGCGGCTGGATACTGTGCGTCGACGAGAGTCTGAACCTGCTTTGGGAGCGACCGCTCGGCGATGCCGACACCGTGTGCGGCCTTGCATCGCTGTCCGGCCGCAGCTTCGCAGTGGCGAGCGCGAATCAATCGACCACCGGCCTCGGCACGGCGCAGCTCGCGATGTTCACCGCCGATCAGCAGGTGCGATGGCAACAGCGCTTGCCCGCGAGTGGACGTGGCGAGCCTGCGGCGCTGGCCGCGCGCGCCGGCAGCCGCAGTCTCGTGATGATCGGCCACCGTTCCGCGAACGAGGCGGACCCCGCGCGTTGCTGGGTCGCGTGTGTCGATGCGGACGGGCGGCTGATGTGGGAGCGTCTGATCGGGGAGGCCGACGAGGCACGGCGCGGCCGCGGCGTCGCCGTGCTCGACGACGAGGGCGTCGCCGTGGCGGGCGATGGGCTGCGCAGACGCGGCCGTGCGCTGCACGTAGCCCGCCTGGCCGGCGATGGAGCGCTCGCCTGGGAGCGGAGTTACGGTGGCGGCGAGGGTGCACAAGCCGTGGCGCGTGGCATCGCGTCAGCGGCCGACGGCGGGTTCGTGGTGGTCGGATCGACCGTGTCGAAAGGCCCGGGCAGGACGAACGCCTGGGTGATACGGCTCGACGACGATGGCGAGATGCTGTGGGATCGCGTCTTCGGGTGCGCTCGCTGAGGCTGCGATTCGCGCAGGCTCCCGCGACCACGGCTCTGGCCGCCGTTGATTTCGTGCGAGACTCTAGCCTTGATTTCATCGTCAACACACGCCTTCCGAGAGTGACTCGCATGCCGATCACGATCACGGTCAACGGCGCCGCTCACACGCTGGACCTCGAGCCGGAAATGCCGCTCCTCTGGGCGGTGCGCGAAACGCTCGGTCTCACCGGGACCAAGTACGGGTGCGGGATTTCCGCCTGCGGCGCCTGCACGGTGCACCTCGATGGCCGTGCGGTGCGCTCGTGCACGCTGCCGCTGTCGGCTGCCGACGGCAAGCGCGTGACGACCATCGAAGGCCTCGCGCAGAACGGCACCCTTCACAGAGTCCAGCAGGCCTGGATCGCGCATCAGGTCCCGCAGTGCGGCTATTGCCAGTCCGGAGTCATCATGGCGGTCGCCGGTCTGCTCGCGCAGAACCCGCAGCCGACCGACGACGAGATCGACGCGGGGCTGACCAACGTGTGCCGCTGCGGCACGTTCGCGCGCATGCGCGCGGCCATCCACTCGGCGATCGCCGAAGGAGCGACGTCATGAATCGATGGACGAGACGTGGCTTCATCGGCGCCGGCACGATCGCCGGCGGAGGCTTCCTGCTCGGCGTCGCCGGCTTCACGTTCGCGCCAGGGCGTCACTCGCTCGTGTCCGCCGATGCCGCGAACCTGGGGCAGCTGACGACCTGGATCACGATCAGCCCCGAGGACATCGTGACAGTCCTGATCCCGCACTGCGAGATGGGCCAGGGCACGCCGACGGCGCTGGCGATGATGGCGGCCGAGGAGCTCGAAGCCGACTGGGCGCTCGTCCGGGTCGAGGAAGCGCCCGCGCTCGACGCCTACGCGAACGGCTACATCGTCCGCGCCGCCGGCGGCCACTACGTGCCGGCGGCCCTGGGGCGCGGCGTCGACTACGGCGCCTACAAGCTGGCGGAGTGGTTCGGCTTCCAGGTGACCGGCGGATCCACGGCGGTGCGCGGCACCGGCGAATACGGAATGCGCGTCGCAGGCGCCGCGGCGAAAGAGATGCTGCGTGCGGCGGCGGCAAAGGAGTGGGGTGTGCGAGCGGCCGAGTGCGACGCGAAACGCTCGCGCATCACGCATGCGGCTTCGGGGCGGAGCGCGAGCTTCGGCGCGCTCGCGCGCCACGCAGCGTCACAGCCAGTGCCGACGACGCCGACGCTCAAGCATCCCGATCGCTTCACGATCCGTCGCACGTCACCGCCGCGTCTCGACGTGCCCGCCAAGGTCGACGGCGGCGCGAAGTACGCCATCGACTTCACGACGCCCGGCATGCTCTACGCGGCGCTCGAGATCGCGCCGGTCCACGGCGGCCGGCTCGTATCGGTGGACACGGCACCGGCCGAATCGATGCCGGGCGTGAAGAAGGTGGTCAAGCTGGAAGAGGCCGTGGCGGTCGTGGCCGACAGCTTCTGGCGGGCACGACGCGCGCTGGCTGCGCTCAAGCCGGAGTTCAGCGACGCCGGCCACGGGGATGTGTCCACCGAATCGATTTTTGCTGCCTTCGACGCGGCTCTTGGCGCGTCGCCTGCGCTGCCGAAGGGCGCGGCAACGGTCGTCACCGCCGAGTACCGGGTCCCGTTTCTCGCCCACGCCACGATGGAACCGATGGTGTGCACCGCGAAAGTCGACGGCGATCGCGCGCAGGTGTGGACGGGCGTGCAGGATCCGTTGAATGCGCGCTCGGTCGCAGCGAAGGCCCTCGGCATCGACGCGGCCAAGGTGCGCCTGACGAACTTCCTGCTGGGCGGCGGCTTCGGCCGGCGCTTGCCGTTCACCTTCGACTACGTCGATCTCGGCGTGCGGGTGGCGAAGGCGATGTCGCCGGCGCCGGTGAAGACGATCTGGACGCGCGAGAACGACATCCAGCACGACTACTACCGCGGCGCAGCCCTGTCGCGGCACGCAGGCGCACTGAACGAGGCGGGTGCGCCGATTGCGGTCCATTCGAACTATACGGGCGGTGGCAACGGTGAAGCGGTGTTCATGCCGTACGCCATCGGCGACATGACCGCCCGCGAGAAGAAGGCCGATCATCCGATTCGGCTCGGGCAGTGGCGGTCGGTGCTGAACTCGCAGCACGGGTTTTTCAAGGAGTCGTTCATCGACGAGATGGCCCACGCCGCCGCGAAGGATCCGTTCGAGTTTCGGCGCGCGCTGCTTGGCGACCGGCCGCGATTCAAGGCAGCGCTCGAGAAGGCCGCGGCGATGGCGGGCTGGGGCACGCCGCTTCCGGCCGGCGAAGGTCGCGGCATTGCCATCTGCGAGAGCTTCGGCACCATCGTCGCGGAAGTGGTGCACGTGTCAGTTTCCGCGGACGGCCGCCTCCGGGTCCTGAGTGTCGACGCTGCCGTCGACTGCGGCGACGTGGTGAACATGAACAGCGCGACCGCGCAGGTCGAGGGCGGGATCGTGTTCGCATTGTCGGCGGCGCTGCTCAGCGAGATCACAATCGCGCACGGCCGCATCGTGCAGACGAACTTCCGCGACTACCCGATGATTCATCTCGCCGATTCGCCGACGATCACCACCGCCTTCATCCGGTCCAACGCGGAACTTGGCGGCCTCGGTGAGCCGTGCGTGCCGCCGCTGGCGCCGGCACTCGCCAACGCCATCTACGCGGCGACCGGCGTGCGCGTTCGCGAGCTGCCGATCAGGAAGACGCCGCTGAAGAGAGCGTAGCGTCCAGCGCGGCTGACGTCCTCCGGTGCGATCCCAGGCTGTCGGCTGATGACTGACGGCTGATTGCGAGGTTGGCGAGGCTGTCATCTTCTGTTCATCCGCCTTCGCATATCATGCGCGCGTGACGGCCGCACCTGGGTTTCGCAACCGCGCATGCTGCTCACGCTCCTGACGGCCGTTCTGCTTGCCCAGGCGGCGCCACGCGATGGCGTTGCGGTCGCGGGCGTCGTGCAGGATCAGACTGGCGCCGTCTTGCCCGGCGCGAGCGTCACGCTCTCGATCGCCGGACCGGCGGCGCCGGTGCAGACGTCGACGACCGACCAGAGCGGCGCCTTTCGGTTCGACCACGTGGCCGTGGGCGAATACGACATCCGCACAGAGTTTCTCGGGTTCGTTCCCAAGTCGACCCATGTCCGAGTGGGGAGCCGCGCGCCTGGCCCGGTCACGATCGTCCTCGCGATCGAGGGCGTCACCCAGGAAATCTCGGTGAGCGGCAGCAGCACCGAGACGAGCACGTCCGCCGAATCGAACCTCAACGCGATTACCGTCAGCGGCGACCAGCTCGACGATCTGCCGGTCCTCGATCAGGACGTCGTCGGCGCCATGTCGCGGTTCCTCGACTCGACCGCTATCGGGACCAATGGCGCGACGGTGCTCGTGAACGGGATCGAGGTGAACGCCCTTGCGCTCTCGGCGTCGGCGATCCAGCAGATCCGAATCAATCAGGATCCGTACTCCGCGGAATTCATGCGTCCCGGCCGCGGACGGATCGAGATCATCACGAAGCCCGGCGGGAAGGAGTATTCGGGCACGTTCAACGTCCGGTTTCGCGACTCCGCCTTCGCGGCGAGGAACGCGTTCGCGTCGGTCAAACCGCCCGAGCAGCGGCGGATCGTCGAAGGAACGCTCGGCGGCGCGATCGGCGACGGCACGCACACGAGCTTTCTGGCGTCGGGTTTCTATGATGCACAGGACAACCAGTCGATCGTGTACGCGCAGACGCCCGATGGCACTCTGAATACGAACGTCGCGACGCCGTTCCGGAACCTCCTGGCCGCGGGGTCGGTGACGCATCAGTTCGGCGAGAACAACACCGGATCGTTCCGCTTCTCGCATCTGTACCAGCGCACGACGAACCAGGGCGTCGGCGGCACCACGCTGCCGGAGGCAGGATTCAACCACACCGATCGCGAGGACGAAGCCACTTACACCCATCAGACGATTCTGTCGCGGCAGCTTTTCCACGAAACGCGGTTCCTCTACGGACAGGAGTACGAGCCGCGCGCCAGCATCAACCCGGCTCCGAAGATTGTCGTGCAGGACAGCTTCGTCGGCGGCGGCGCGCAGAACGACCAGGTGCGCACCGAGCATCACTTCACACTCGTGGACGCGCTGACGTGGTCGCCGGGGCGGCAGACCGTGAAGTTCGGGATCAACATTCCCGACTGGAGCTGGCGCGGCAACACCGACGCGACCAACGTCGGCGGCACCTTCTCCTTCTCGAGCCTCGCCACGTACCAGCTCGGTCGGCCGTACGCGTACGTCGCACAGCGCGGCGACGGCCAGACGCTGTTCCTCGAGAAGGTCGTCGGACTGTTCGTGCGCGACGAAGTCCGGCTCCGGCCGAACCTGACGATCGATCTCGGACTGCGCTACGACTGGCAGAACTACTTTCACGACGACGACAACGTCGCTCCGCGTCTGTCGTTTGCGTACTCGCCCGATGCAGCACGCAGGACCGTGCTGCGCGGCGGCGCCGGCATCTTCTACGACCGCACCGGGCCGGGGCCGATTCAGGATCTCCTGCGTTACGACGGCGAGCACCTCATGAGGTACGTTCTCACCGACCCCGGGTTCCCAAATCCGATCCCTCCCGGAGAGTCACTCGCGGCGCAGCCGGCGAGCCTCGTCCGCCTCGCGCCAGACGTCACCATTCCGTACCTGCTCGATTACGGTGTCGGCCTGGAGCGTCAACTGCGGCCGAAGACGACGCTCGCCATCAACCTGCATGGATCGCGCGGGTACGACCAGTTCCGGTCGCGCGACGTCAATGCGCCGCCGCCGCCCGATTACGATGCGCGGCCGGATCCGACCTACAGCGTCGTCCGGCAAATCGAGTCGGCCGGCACGGCAAAGTCGATCAATCTCGAGGTGACGCTGCGCGGCCAGGCGACGGCCCATTTCAACGGTACGGCGCAGTACAGCGTCGGCCGGGCCAGCAATGACACGAGCGGCATCAATTGGATGCCGCCGAACATGTACGACCTGTCGCGCGAGTACGGTCCGTCCGACTTCGATCGCACGCAGGTCGTCGAGTTGTTCGGGACGGTGACGGCCGGCGCGTGGATGAACCTCGGCGTCGCGTTCGAATCGTATTCCGGCCGACCGTACTCGCTGATCACCGGCCTGGACCTCTACAACACCGGTACCGCCAACGCGCGTCCCGCGGGCGTCGGGCGAAACACACTGCGCGGTCCGGCCTATGCGAGCCTCGACCTGCGCTGGTCGCACGAATTTCCGTTCGGCGCCGCCGCGGGGCAGCCACGAAGTAAACGAGCGCTGACGGCAGGCGTGGACGCGTTCAACGTGACGAACCGCGTCAACGACAACACGCCCGTCGGGAACCTCAGCTCGCCCTTCTTCGGCCAGCCGATTTCCGCTCAAGCGGCGCGCAGGATTCAGTTCTCGCTTCGGGTGCGGTACTGACCTGTGACGAAGCGCTGACAACTTCCGGGCGACGTTGAGCGGCACGAACGTCGAGACGCCGCGCCTATCAACTCCAGTGAGCTGGAGCTTTTGAGAAAGCAGGGTCATGCGGACTTGATATCCTCGTCGCATGTCGTTCCGCCCGGTGTTCATCGCCGTCGTCGTCGCGTTCGGGCTGATCGTCAGCGCGTTTCTGATCAACCGCGCGCGCCCGCGAACCGAAACCGACCAGCCCTCCGCCGACTTCGTCCGCGCGTCTGGCAAGTGCGCGGAGTGCCACACGCGGCAGCAGTACTCCGTGGTTCACGAATACGAGATGAGCCGCCACGCGCAGAAGGGCGTCAACTGCCTCGACTGCCATCAGCCGGGCGCGAACCAGCAGGGACGCGAGCGCAACGGGTTCACGATCGTCACGAAGCTGACCGCCGGGAATTGCCGCGGCTGTCACGAGCCGATCTATCAGGAGTATCTCCACAGCCGGCACGCGGCGGTGTCATGGGCGGCGGTGTTCGGGGAGAAGAGCCTCCAGCCCGAGCAGGTCGACTTCGCCGAGCGATTCCAGCCCGGATACGCGCGCCGGCCGCCGCATCCGTTCGTCACGCTCGAAGGTCCGTCGGCGATGACGAGCGGCTGCGGCAACTGCCACAGCATCGGCAGGCCGAACGACGATGGCACGATCGGCACGTGCACGTCGTGCCATACGTGGCACACCAGCTCGGTCGCGCTCGCGCGTCTGCCGACGACGTGCGGACAGTGCCATCTCGGGCCGGATCACTCGCAGCTCGAGATCTACGAGGAGTCGAAGCACGGGATGATGTTCCGCGCGCAGGAGCATCTCTTGAAGCTCGATGCGCCGCCGCGAACGCTGACGACGCGCGACATGTTCATCCCGACCTGCGCGACGTGC
>DATFXR010000018.1:0-7508 GCA_035315685.1 Vicinamibacterales bacterium
TGGGTGAGCTCGTGGACGATCAGGCCGTACAACCGATCCGGCGGATCGTCGATCGGGGCGACGATGCGCTTAACGATCGGCTCGGCGAAGGCGCCGACACCTTCCTGCGCCGCGCCCGGATCGATGTTCTCCTGCTCGAACTCGCTGTGGGTCTTGAACAGAATCAGCTGCACCTTGAAGGACAGATCGTGTTTGAGGTCCGCGCTGATCTGCTGATACGCGCTCTCCGCGTAGCCGGCAACCCGCTCGAGATGCTGCTCGAGCGCGGGATAGTAATAGATCTCGAAGTGCTCGGTGGTATAGATGCTCCACTCGAACTTGTCATAGTGAACGTTGTTCTTGCCGAAATACGGGACCATCGGCGTTTGCGCGGTGGCGAGGCGCACGTGACCGCAGACGAGGAGGACGGCGAGGGAGGCAGTCAGGGGAGACAGGAGCGCACGTGGGCGCATAGGGATGTTCCTCGAATAAAGGCAACGCGGCCGAGAGTCCGTCTGCGATCTTACAGTTGACGCGGAAGCCCTGCAATCCGCGTGCTCGGCTTTTTGACCGCGGGGCGCACCGCCTGTCCTCTGATGCGACCGTCGCCGACGCCTGCGGGGGACAGGGCTATCGAAAGGCTATACTTGGTCGGCACTCTCCGCATCTCGAGCGTTCCGGTCGGGCAGCCGTCGTGCCGGCTTGCCAAACGGAAACGGTCGGGTGGCTTTGCGAAGGTTGCGTAAAGGAAGTCCGCGCTGGCCTGTCAAGCCGAAGCGCGGGGGGAGTCCGCGCGGAGGCTGGAATAAAGAATGCCGCGTGAGGGTTTACGTCTGGTGTCGCCCGCGTTCGAGGCTGAGGCGCTTGCGTCGCTCGACAGCCTCTACCGCGCGGCGTTGCGGCTGACGCGGAATGCGGCGGATGCCGAAGATCTGGTCCAGGAGACCTATCTCAAGGCGTTTCGCGCGGCCGATCGCTTCGAACCGGGGACCAACCTGAGGGCGTGGTTGTTCACGATTCTCCATAACACCGCCCGCAACCGGGCGCGCGACCGCGCCAGGGATACCGTCGCCATCGACAGTGCGATCGTCGATCGGGCGGCCGACGCGCCGCCGCCGGGAAGCCGGTCGGCCGGCGGGCCGGAAACGCCCGAAGCGCTCCTGTTGCGCGAGACGCTTGCGCCAGAGCTGCAGGCGGCCGTCGATGAACTGCCGGAACAGTTCCGGCAGGCAGTGTGGTTACGCGACGTGGAAGAGTTTTCGTACGCCGAAATCGCCGCGATGCTGGCGATCCCGATCGGAACCGTGATGTCGCGAATCTCGCGTGGACGGAACCTGCTGTTCGACAAACTGAGAGCACTGCGACCTGCCAATGCATAACTGTGATTCACTCGACCCGCTCGTCACGCCGTTCATCGATGGCGAGCTGCCCGCTCCCGATCGCCACGCGGTGGAAGATCATCTGCGTGTCTGCCCGCCGTGCCATTCGCGGGTCAGCGCCGAACGTGCCGTGCACGACCTGCTTCGCGCGCGCCGCGACACGCTGTGCCGAATCGAGGCGCCCGACGCGCTCCACCTGCGATGCGCCGCGCTCGTGCACGAGTCGACGACTGCGCCGCGCACCGGGAAAGCAACCGCAGAGAACGCAGAGCCCGCAAAGTCGGCTTTTTCTTGGAACCCGAGCCAAGAACCGAGAACCGAGAACCTTAGAACCAAGAACCTTGGGACTGAGAACCTTGGAACCGAGAACCGAACCGGAATCCTGAACGCTGAACCCAGAACCCTGAACCCGCTGTTCCCCCGCCGCCTCGCGCCGTTCGCGATGGCGGCGTCTCTGGTGATCGTCGTCGGCGGCGCCTTCGTCTACCAGGCGACCGACAAATCCTCGCGCCTGATGGCCGCGGAGCTCGTCGCCGATCATACGAAGTGTTTTGCGCTGAACAGCGCCCTCGGGACGTTCCAGCCCGCGTCGGTCGTCGAGCAGAACATGGGAGCGGCGTTCAACTGGGATTTCCATCTGCCGAAGGAACCGGTGCACGAGGGCCTGGAGCTCGTCGGCGCGCGTCTCTGCATGTACGGCAAGGGCAAGATCGCGCACATCATGTACCGGCATCAGGGCAACCCCGTGTCGGTGTTCATGCTGCCGAAGACGATGCGCACCGAGGAGTTCGTCGAGGTGCTCGGTCACGAGGCGGCAATCTGGTGCGCGAACAACCGCACCTTCGTCGTGGTCGCCGGCGAGCCGCGGCGCAACGTCGAACAGATCGCGTCGTTCATGCAGGCGTCGCTGCACTAAGATCAGGGCTAGGGGCTAGGGGCTAGCTGCATCGGAGCGCGAAGCGGTCGGCCCCGAGCCCCAAGCCCGACGGAGAGTCACCATGATTCGATGGTCCATCGCAGCGGCGAGTTGCCTCGCGCTCGCGATCCTCACGCTGAACGCCGACCCCGGCCTGCCGTTTCACCGCGACGCGGCCGGTCCACAGACCGGCGCCAGCTGCCCGGCGAACGCGAAGGCGGCGAATCTCAACTTCACGCTGAAAGACGTCAACAACCAGGACGTGAAGCTGTCGTCGTTCAAGGGCAAGGTGATCCTGCTCGACTTCTGGGCGACGTGGTGCGGGCCCTGCAAGATCGAGATTCCCTGGTTCAACGAGTTCCAGAACAAGTACGGCAAGGACGGGCTGCAGGTGGTCGGCGTCTCGACCGACGACACGCTGGACAAGCTGAAGCCGTATGTCGCCAACGCGAAGATGAACTACGTGGTGCTGCAAGGGCTCGATCACGACGACGTCCAGGACGCGTTCGGGCCAATGTTCGGGATCCCGGTAACGGTCGTTATTTCGCGGGACGGCAAGATCTGCGCGAAGCACGTCGGTTTGTCGTCCAAGGATGCCTTCGAGAAGGAAATCAGGTCGCTCCTGTAAGGTATAATCGGGCCAATGTTGAAGGGATTCACGCACGCGCGGCTGGCTTGCGGCTGTCGGATCACGTTCCGCGAGGGCGTCGAGGGCAGTCCGGTCACCGTCGTCGTCGACGAGAAGTCTCCGGCCTGCACGCTGCCGCTCCACGTGCGGGATCTGCCGCTCTTCGACTACCGCGAAGCGCTGCGTCCGCCGACGCGGCTGGTGCCGCCCGAAGAGGAAGAATTCGAAGAAGAAGGCTAGTCCCGGCCGCGCCATCGCGCGACGGCGTTCGCCGGTTCCGTTTGTCTTCCCGTGACAATCCATGCTGAGTCGCCGGCCGGCGATCTAGCCCGGCTGCGCATCGATCGCAACGCCGCGCCGCGCCGGCGCTGGGTCCCGTGGGCCGTCGCTCTCGTGGTGTGCGGCGCCGCCGCCGCCCTGTATCCCACCACCCGCGCCTACGTCGCGAAGCGGCAGGCGCCCGAAGTCGAGGTCGCGCGTGCCACCCAGGTCGCGCCGACGGCCGCCGGATCGACCGAGTTGCCGGTGCTGGTCGCGACCGGTTACGTGGTCGCGCGGCACAGCAGCGATGTCGGGGTGAAGGTCGGCGGGCGGATCGCCAGGCTGCGGTTCGAGGAGGGGACGCGCGTGCGCAAAGGCGAAGTGATCGCCGAGATCGAGCATGCCGACATCAGCGCACAGCTCGAGGCCGCACGCCGGGCCGTCGTCGAATCCGAAGCGCTGCTCGCGCAGTCGGTCGCCGCGCGCGACGAAGACATCCGCAACCTCGAACGCCAGCGGCAGCTGATGAAAGACGGCATCACGACGACCGCGGCGCTGACCGGCGCCGAGGCGGCCGCTGCCGTGTCCGCGGCGCGCGTCAAGTCGGCGGACGCGGCGATCGCGTCGGCGAAGGCGCGCGTCCGCGTCGCCGAGGAGGCGCTCGAGAACACCAACGTACGCGCGCCGTTCGACGGCGTCGTGATCAAGAAGCGCGCTGAAGTCGGTGAAACCGTGTCGCCATTCGGCGTCGCCGGGCAGGCCACTCGTGAGGGCGGCGCGATCGCGACGATTGCGGATCTCGGCGAGCTCGAAGTTCAGACGGAGGTCAGCGAGAACAGCGTCGCGAAGCTGACGCCGGAGATGCCGGCCGAGGTGAAACTGCAGGCGTACCAGGATCAGCCGTTTCGCGGCAGGCTCCGACAGGTGTTCCCGTCGGCCGATCGCGCGAAGTCGATCGTCGAAGTGCGTGTCAGCATCCTCGACGCCAACGCGCTGGTCAAGCCGGAGATGACCGCCAGCGTCACGTTCCAGGAGCGCCGCGCGCCGGCCGGATCCGCGTCAGGTGGCGATCAGGCAGCGGTCAGGTCGACGTCCGGCGGGAATCAGCTACCGATCGTGTTGATCCCCAAGCGCGCGGTGACGGAGAGCGCGGGGCGGTCGCACGTGTGGGTGGTGAACGCGGGGACGGCGATGCGCCGGCCGGTCACGCTCGGCGCCGAACGGATCGATCAGGTCGAAGTGCGGACCGGCGTCGTGCCGGGCGAAGCGGTGATCATCAATCCGCCGCCGACGCTTGCGGACCGGGGCCTGGTTCGAGTGAAGGGGACGTAGGGATGCCGCTCATCGAGCTGCGGGACGTCACGAAGTCGTACAAGCGCGACGCGATCGAGATTCCAGTGCTCGACAACGTGTCGATCACCGTCGACGAAGGTGATTTTCTCGGGCTGATGGGGCCGTCAGGATCCGGCAAATCCACACTGCTCAACCTGCTCGCCGGCATCGATCGACCGTCGAGCGGCGTGATCCGCATCGGCGGGACCGAAGTGAGCGGCCTCTCCGAGCGCGCGCTCGCCGGCTGGCGCGCGCGCCACATCGGCTTCATTTTTCAGCTCTACAATCTGATCCCGGTGCTGACGGCTTTCGAGAACGTCGAGCTGCCGCTGCTGCTGACGACTTTGTCGAAGAAGCAGCGG
Source organism: Vicinamibacterales bacterium (assembly GCA_035315685.1). Taxonomy (GTDB): domain Bacteria; phylum Acidobacteriota; class Vicinamibacteria; order Vicinamibacterales; family CAVVIG01; genus QHWK01. The sequence goes on from DATFXR010000018.1 coordinate 4,858, forward strand.
CGCGATCACGTGATGACCGCGCTGGGCATCGTCGGCCTGAGCGATCGCGAGTCGCATTATCCGCGGCAGCTGTCTGGCGGCCAGGAGCAGCGCGTCGCGATCGCGCGCGCGATCGTCACCGACCCGACGCTGCTGCTGGCCGACGAGCCGACCGGCGATCTCGATGCGAAGTCGGCGGCCGAAGTCCTCACGCTGCTGCAGCGGCTGAACGGCGAATACAAGAAGACGATCGTGATGGTGACGCACGATCCGCATGCCGCGGAGCGTGCGACGCATCTGCTGCACCTCGAGAAGGGGACGCTCGTCGAGCAGACGCGCGTCGCGTCGGCCGGATAGGCCAGGCGGGTCAGGCAGGTCGAGTGCGTCGGAAAGGGTGATGAGGAGAACGCGATGAAGTTCATCGGACTCGTCCTCAAGAGCGCGCGCCGCAGCAAGCGGCGCACGGCGCTGACGATTCTCAGCGTCGCGCTGGCGGTGTTCCTGTTCTCGGCGCTGCGCGCCGTTCTCGAGGGGTTCGACGCGGTGTCCGCCGCCAGCTCCGCCCAGCGGCTCGTCACCATCAGGTCGACGTCGATGATCTTCTCGATGCCGACCAGCCACGGCGAGATCATCCGCAGCACGCCGGGCGTGCAGGACGTCACCTGGGCGAACTGGTTCGGCGGCATCTACAAGGATCCGAAAAATTTCTTCGGACAGTTCGCGGTCGAACCCGAGAGCTATCTGCGGATGTACCCGGAGATCCTGCTGTCGCCCGAGGAAAAGAAGGCCTTTCTGGACGATCGCACCGGCTGCATCGTCGGCGACGGGCTGGCGAAGAAGTACAGCTGGAACATCGGCGACAGGATCGTCCTGCAGCCCGGGATCCCCGTTTACGGCAGCCAGGATTATCCGTTCACCATCCGCGGCATCTATCGCGCCGGCAGCAGCGCCGTCGACAACCAGTCGATGATGTTCCATTGGAAGTACGCCGACGAGCGCAGCCTGCAGAAAGGCGAGGTGGGCTGGTACGTCACCCGGGTCGCCGATCCGGATCGCGCCGTCCAGGTTGCCGGCACCATCGATCAGAAGTTCGCGAACTCGCCGTATGAGACGAAGACCGACACCGAGCAGGCGTTCTCGGCGCAGTTCGCCTCGATGCTCGGCAATCTCAACGTCCTGCTCGGGAGCGTTGCACTCGCCGTCGTGCTGACGACGCTGTTCGTCGCCGGCAATACGATGGCGATGTCGGTCAGGGAACGGACAACTGAAATCGCCGTCATGCGCACGCTCGGGTTTCCGTCCGCGACGATTTTCCTGCTGGTCGTCGGCGAAGGCGTCCTCGTTGCCGTCGTCGGCGGCATCATCGGCGGCGCGCTCGCGCGGATGGTGATCAACGCCGAAGCGCTCGGGCTTGCCGGCGGATTCATTCCGGCCTTCGGCGTCAGCAACGGCAATGTCGTCGTCGGACTGGGGTTGAGCCTGGTGATCGGTCTGCTGGCAGCGGTGATTCCGGCGACGATGGCGTCGCGGCTGAAGATCGTGGACGCGCTGCGTCGCGTCGCGTAGCAGAGACGGAAAGGGGACTGGAGCTGGAGACTGGGAGCTTGGGACTGGGAACGAGCGCTCGAACAGCGTAGCCCCCAGCCCCCAGCCCCCCAGTCCCCACGCAATCACATGGGACTGATCACCAACTACAACCTGCGCTCGATGGTCGTCCGCAAGGGGACGGCGGCGATGACCGCGATGGGCATTGCCATGGTCGTCGCGGTGTTCGTGATGACGATGGCGATCGCGCAAGGCTTCCGCGGCGCGCTCGTCGCCAGCGGATCCAACGACAACGCGATCCTGCTGCGCAAGGGATCGACGTCGGAAACAGTGAGCGCGGTGCTCAAGCCACAGCTGCCGCTGATCGAGTCGATGCCGCAGGTGGCCCGGTCGGCCGACAACCATCCGCTCGCCTCACCCGAGCTCGTCGTGATCATCTCGCTGCCGCGCGCCTCCGACAATCAGCCGGCCAACGTGCCGCTGCGCGGCGTCGGCCCGCGCGCCTTCGACGTGCGCAACACACTCCAGTTCGTCGAGGGCCGCCGTTTCGCGCCGGGGATGCGCGAGATCAACGTCGGCAAGCAGGCGGCGATCCGCTTCAAGGGCCTCACCCTGGGCAGCGACGTGCGGTTCGGCAGCGCGGTCTGGAAAGTGGTCGGCATCTTCACTGCAGACGACGCCTCGTTCGAATCGGAGGTGTGGGGCGACGTCGATCTGATGATGCCGGCGTTCCAGCGCAACGGTTATCAGTCGGTCACCGTGAAGCTGCTCGATCCGACGGCGTTCGAGTCGTTCCAGGCGGCGGTCGGCAACGACCCGCGGCTCGATCTCAAGCCCGATCGCGAGCGCGACTACTACGAAGGACAGTCGGCGACCACCGGTACGCTGATCCGGATCTTCGCAATCTTCGTCACCACGATTCTGTCGATTGGCGCGGTGTTCGGCGCCGTGAACACGATGTATGCTGCGGTGGCCTACCGGACGCGCGAGATCGGCACGCTGCGCGCGCTCGGGTTCTCGCGATTGCGCATCGTGACCGCCTTTCTCGCCGAGTCGGTGGCGCTGGCCCTGATTGGCGGCGTGATTGGCTGCATGATCGCATTACCGGTCCACGGGCTGTCGACCGG
>DATFXR010000019.1:0-2436 GCA_035315685.1 Vicinamibacterales bacterium
GGTGCCGAACGTGCACCTGGAAAACGGCGCGACGCTCGTCGCCTACAGCGGCGGCAAGTGCATCCGCGGGCCGCAGAGCGCCGGGCTCCTCCTCGGACGCAAGGATCTGGTGCAGGCCGCGTGGGTGCACAGCGCGCCGCACCATGGTTTCTCGCGCTCGATGAAGGTCGGGAAAGAGGAAGCGATCGGGATGCTGATGGCGGTCGAGATGTGGGTGAAGCGCGACCACAAAGCCGAGTGGAACCGCTGGATGTCGTGGCTCGACTCCATCGCGGCGCAGGTGACGCGCGTCGAAGGCGTCACGACGTCGATCTCCGAGACGACGGAGCTCTCCAACCGGACGCCGTCGCTCACGATCCGATGGGACCGGACGCGCATCGGCATCAGCGGCGCCGATCTCGCGCGGCATCTGCTCGACACCGAACCGCGCATCGCGACGCCGGGCGGACGCGACCGCGGTGACGAAGCCAGCGTCTCGATTACGCCCTATCAGATGGCTGCCGGCGAAGAGAAGATCGTCGCCGAGAAAATCTACACGGCGCTGTCGAAAGCACCTCGACAGACGGCACCGGCGCGCACCGCGGCCCCCGCATCGGACATCAGCGGTCAATGGGACGTGCGGATCGAATACCTGGCAAGCGCATCGACGCACACGCTCCACCTGAAGCAGGCCGGCGATCGCCTCGAAGGGTCGCACCAGGGCGATTTCGTCTCGCGCGACCTGGCGGGAACGATTGAAGGCAGCGCGGTGCAAATCTCCAGTTCGTATACCGAGCGACACGGCGACGCACTGAGCTTCCGCTTCACCGGCACCGTCGACGGCGACGCGATGTCGGGGACACTCGACATGGGCGAATATCTCGCCGCCAAATGGACCGCCAGGCGGCACGACTTTCGACGAGGCTGATGTGATGTGGTCACGTGCGCACTTCATCGTAGCGACGCCACGCAACCCGGCGGAGCGGCCGCGCGTTCCGGTAGCGCAGCGCTTTACCGCTGCCGCGGCGGCGATCTGTTTCTTCGCCGTCGCGGCGGTGCACCTGTCGGCGCAACAGAAGTACGACCTGCTGCTGAAAGGTGGCCACGTCATCGACGCGAAGAACGCCGTCAGCGCGGTTCGTGACGTCGCGATTGCCGACGGAAAAGTGGCGGCGGTTGCCGCGAACATCAATGCCGCTGACGCGTTGAAGGTGGTCGATGCGTCGGGTCTCTTCGTGACGCCGGGGCTCGTCGACATCCACGTCCACGTGTACGCCGGGACCGGCGAGCGCGGTTCGTACGCGGGCGACAACAGCCTGTATCCGGACGGCTTCACCCTGCGATCGGGCGTGACGACCATCGTCGATGCGGGATCGTCGGGCTGGAGAAGCTTCGGCGACTTCAAGGATCGCATCATCGATCGCTCGAAGACCCGCGTCCTGGCTTTTCTCAACATCGTCGGCGCCGGCATGCGCGGCGACAAGTTCGAGCAGAACCTGGCCGACATGGAGGCGAAACCGACCGCCGAGATGGCGCTTCGACACAGAGGCCTGATCGTCGGGATCAAGACCGCGCACTACGCCGGACCAGAGTGGGCGCCGGTCGAACGGGCGGTCGAGGCGGGCACACAGGCGAACATTCCGGTGATGGTGGATTTCGGAGCGAATCGCCCAGAACGTCCGATGGCCGAGCTCGTCACGAAGAAGCTGCGTTCCGGCGACATCTACACGCACATGTATTCCGGCCTTCGCAATGAGCTGGACGACTCGGGTCACGTCAACCCGGGGATGCCGGCGGGTCGGACGCGTGGCGTGATCTTCGACGTCGGCCATGGCGGCGGCAGCTTTGCGTGGCGCATCGCGGTGCCGGCCATCAAAGAAGGGTTCCGGCCCGATTCCATTTCCACCGATCTCCACATCGGCAGCATGAACTCGGGCATGAAGGACATGCTCAACGTGATGGACAAGTTCCTCGCGATGGGCCTGTCGCTCGACGACGTGGTGCGGTGGTCGACGTGGAATCCGGCGCGCGAGATCAAGCACGACGAGCTCGGCCATCTCTCGTCCGGCGCACCGGCAGACATCGCGGTCCTCCGGCTCGAGACCGGGAAGTTCGGCTTCGTCGACATGTACGGCGCGCGGCTGAACGGCACACAAAAGCTGACCTGCGAGCTGACGCTGCGCGACGGCAAGGTCGTCTACGATCTCAACGGAATAACGCGGCCGGAGTGGACCAGCCTGCCGCCCGATTACAGACAGACGGGCGATGCTCGATGGGACGCTGTTACTCCGGCGCCGGTCAGGCAGCCGCGCTGAGAATTAAGAGTGCGTTGCAAAATTAGCTCGAGGCGGGTCCTGTCCGCGAACAGCCCCACCGGGTGCTCGCCAGAAGAGCACTTGTCACGGCCCACGGCTCCGCGCCCGGCGGGGCGGCCCCGTTCGCGGCCACCCGCGAGCG
>DATFXR010000020.1:0-3382 GCA_035315685.1 Vicinamibacterales bacterium
CGTCTTCCGCGAGCTCGCCGCGCAGTATCGCGACATCGAGCCGCGGCATCTCTACATCGACGCGCTCGTGCTGCTGATGGTGCAGAACCCCGAGCAGTTCGACGTCATTGTCACCAACAACCTGTTCGGCGACATCATCACGGACCTCGGGGCGGCGCTGCAGGGCGGGCTGGGCCTCGCGGCATCCGGCAATCTGCATCCCGGCCGGACGTCGATGTTCGAGCCGGTGCATGGATCGGCGCCGCCGCTCGCCGGCAAGAACATCGCCAACCCGATGGGCGCGATCCTCTCGGCGGCGCTGATGCTCGACTACCTGGGCTGGCCTCAGGAAGCGGCCGCGATCGAGGCCGCCGTCCACGACGCCGTCGTGAACGGGCAGGGCACACGGGAAATCGGCGGCCCGCTCGGCACCGCCGAAACCGGCGATTACATCGCCAGCCGGATCATGTTGCCGGAACCACGCAGCACCGAACCACAGGAAGCCCGTGGAGAGCCGCGACCCGGCGATCCATCGCTCACCGCCCACGGCCAGCCGAGTCCGGATGAGTCGGCGCCTCGTGAGAGCGGCGGAGCGGCGACTCTCGATGCTCCGGCCACGCACGACCGCGAACGTTCTTCGTTCGACGGATGATCGGCTCTTCGTGATCTCGTCTCGCTGCGTTTTTTCGTAGTTCCGGCGCACTGGTGTGAACGAACAAGAGCTCGGACTGACCCGCGACAGGGTGAACGTCAACGGCGGCGCGATTGCGCTCGGCCATCCGCTCGGCGCCAGCGGGCACGCGCCTGCTGCTCACGGTGCTGCTCGAACTGCGTCGCCGCGGAAAAAGTCGCGGCCTGGCCGCGGCGCGCATTGGCGCGGGCAGGGGATCGCCGCAGTCGTAGAAGCTGCAATTAGTTTAGGAATTCGGAATTTGGAATTCGTGGAGCGGTGAACGAGATGGCGATTCGATCGGTCGGCGTGCTGGGATGTGGATTGATGGGATCGGGCATCGCGCAGGTCTGCGCGGCGGCCGGTTACAAGACCGTCGTACGGGAAGTCGATGAGATCCTGCTGAACAAGGGCATCGGCCGGATCAAGAAGTTCGTCGAGGACGGCGTCGCAAAGGGCAAGGTCACAGCCGAGGCGCGCGACCAGACGCTCGGCAACCTCTCCGGCACGACGACCTTCGATGCGCTGGAGGACTGCGATCTGATCATCGAAGCGATTGTCGAGAACCTGGAGCAGAAGCAGCAGACCTACGCATCGCTCGAATCGATCGTCTCCGAACGGGCCATCATCGCGTCGAACACCTCGTCGCTGTGCATCACGGAGCTGGCGGCGTCGACCAAGCGGCCCGACCGGTTCGGCGGGCTGCACTTCTTCAATCCGGTGCCGATCATGAAGCTCGTCGAGGTGATCCGCTCGCTGACGACCAGCGACGAGACGTATCAGACGATCTACAACTTCGCGCAGTCGCTCGGCAAGGAGCCGATCACCGCGCCTGATCGTCCCGGCTTCATCGTCAATCGCCTGCTGGTGCCGTACCTGCTCGACGCAATCCGTGCCTACGAGCATGGCCTCGGCACGCTGGACGACATCGACAAGGGCATGAAGCTCGGGTGCGGCTATCCGATGGGACCGTTCACGCTGCTCGATTTCGTCGGCCTCGACACCACCTACTACATCGCCAACATCATGTTCGAGGAGTTCCGCGAGCCGGCGTACGCGCCGCCGCCGCTGCTGAAGCGGATGGTGCTGGCGGGTTATCTCGGAAGAAAGTCCGGTCGCGGCTTCTACACCTACGCGCAATAGCGCGCCCTGGCCGGAACCGCCACGACGGCACGACGGCGCGAAGCCAGTGCTGAGCCGTGAGCACACCGATTCGCCGAATCCAAATCAGAGCCGCCGGCGTCACGCGCTCGAAGATCGCAGTCGTGAACGGGACGGCCCTGCGACCGAGTCGATCAGGTGAGGCTGGCGCGAATCAACGGCTCGCTCCGCTCGTAGAGCGCGATGCCGGCTTCGCGGTCGGGGCCGAGCTGTCCGTTGATCGCCGGCATCCCGCGCGAGCGTGCGATTCCGCATCTGCTGGTGGTGCCGTGCCTCGCGTTGACGTTCATGTTCGGCCCGGCCGGCTGGCTGCTCGACACCGGCCTGCGCCTGCGGTATCGCCGCGCCTGAGCGGCGTCACTTGAGGAGCGCACGCGCCTTGGCCTTGAACTCCTGATCCTCCGGCGTGAACTCGGGATCGAGCGGCGCATCGAGCACCTTCTGAAGCTCGGCGCGCCCTTCAGCCTTCCGGCCGTCGTCGAGCAGCACTTCGGCGAGGAAAAAATGCGACGCGGTGCTGGTGGGATTGTATTGCAGCGATGCCCGCAGGTGCGCTTCGGCTTCCTTGTGGCTGCCGCCGAAGAGTCCGGGCACCTTGAAATACCAGCGCCCGAGCGCACGATCGGCAGAACCCTGCTGAAACGCCGGAGCGAGGCGCAGCACGGTCTCGAGCTCTTCCTTGATCGGCTTGCGGTACTTGATGCCCTGCCGCAGTCCGTACGACTCGGCCAGCGATCCCATGTTCGCGGCGAGCCAGAAGTGACCTTCGGGACGATTCGGTTGAGCGGCGATGGCTTTGCGCGCGGCCTCGATGCCGGTCTCGTAGAAGGCACGACGCTCGCGTTCCTCGGCGTGCCCGCCGAGCCAATAGTCCGCGCGCGCGAGCTTCCAGGCGGCGTCGAAATTGCGGGCGTCAGCCGCGAGCATCTGCTGCCAGAGATCCGCGGCCTGTCGCGCGCTCGTGCCGGTTGCTCGATCGGCGTAGAGCCGCTCCGCCTCGGCGGCGCGCGAGTCGCGCGGCGGATCCGCCGGCTGAGCCGTCAGAGGCGAGATATAGAATATGAGGATGCAGGACGCGATCAGGACGCTGCTGTACGCTCTCGGTGAGGATCCAACGCGGGAAGGACTGCTCGACACGCCGAAACGCGTCGAGAAAGCATATCGCTTTCTCACCAGCGGCTACCACGCCAATATCGATCAGGTGCTCAACAACGCGCTCTTCACCGTCGATTATAACGAGATGGTGATCGTCAAGGACATCGACTTCTACAGCCTGTGCGAGCATCATCTGCTGCCGTTCTTCGGCAAATGTCACGTGGCCTACATCCCGAGCACGAAGGTGATCGGCCTGAGCAAGATTCCACGTCTGGTAGACGTGTTTGCGCGGCGGCTGCAGGTGCAGGAGCGCCTGACGAATCAGATCGCCGATACGATACGTGAAAAGATCACGCCGCTCGGCGTGGCCGTCGTCATGGAAGCGACCCACCTCTGCATGTCGATGCGGGGGGTCGAGAAGCAGAACTCGTTCTGCGTCACGAGCGCGATGTCGGGCGCCTTCCAGGAGAACTCGCG
>DATFXR010000021.1:0-9439 GCA_035315685.1 Vicinamibacterales bacterium
CGGCAACGTACTGCTCGCGCAGGGCAAGAACGACGCCGCGATCCGCGAATTCCGCGAGGTCGCCAGGCTGCAGCCGCAGTCGGCGGGGGCGCTCAGGAATCTGGCTGCCGCGTACGCCGTCGACGGTCAGTTTCCGCTGGCGGTCGAGACAATCGACCGCGCGTTGCAGCTGACCTCCTCCGACCCGATTGCCGGAGAGCTTCGCCGCCAGCGGGCGATGTACCTGCAGCGCAGGACCGACCCGCCGCGACAGTAGCCTTCCGTTTCTGGCCTTCGCGATGCCACAACGATCCGTGCGACTCGCGCTGGTGCTGGCCGGCGCGCTCGTGCTCTACACGATTGATCTCGGGCGGGCGCCGATCTACCTGCACGAAGCGGAAGTGCTGTTCGCGCTCCACGCGCACAGCATCGCGACGACACTGCACGACACCAACGGCCGGCTGCTGCCGCTCTACTTCCAGATGCCGCAGATCGGCGCGAACGTCTGGTTCCATCCGATGATCGTCTACGCGATGGTGCCGTTTCTCGCGGTGCTGCCGCTGTCGGAGTTCGCGATTCGTCTTCCGTCGGTCGTCGTCGGCCTGGTCAACGTGACACTGGCATATTTCATCGCCGCGCGGCTGTTCCGGTCGGAACGGTGGGCGCTCCTCGCCGCCGGGCTGCTCGTCCTGACGCCGAGCCATTTCATTCACAGCCGGATCGCGATGGACTACCTGTATCCGGTGCCGTTCGTGCTCGGCTGGCTGCTGTCCCTGCAGCTGTTTCTCGAGCGGCGCGACCGGCGGCTGCTGTTCGTCGCGACAAGTTGCCTGGGCGTCGGCTTCTACAGCTACATCGCGTCGGTCGGGATGATGCCGCTGTACCTGCTGATGACAGTCGCGGTCGTCTGGCTGACCGGTGACAGCGCTCTCCGTTGGTCGATCGTCGCGATCGCCGGCTTCACGTGGCCGCTCGTGCTGCTGATCTGGATTGCCTTCCACCCGTCGTTCATCGCACAGACGGCTGCGCGCTATCAGGTGGGCGACATCGTGCCGCTCGGACATCCGGCTGGTGCGCCGCTCGCGGTCGTGCTCGAGGATCTGCGGAACGTCGCGCGCTTTTCGCAGATCACCGGGCGCATCTCGTTGTACTGGTACTTCTTCGATCCGTCCTACCTCTTCGTGACCGGCGGCTATGCCAACAGCGTGAACTCGGTCCGGCACGTCGGCGTCTTTCCGGGGCCGTTCGCTGTCCTGCTGCCAGTCGGGCTCGTCGCGCTTCTCGCTCAGCCGCGCACGCTGGTCGAGAGGCTCGTCGTTGCCGGCTTCGTGACTGCGCCTTTCGTTGCCTGCCTCGTGGTTCCTGAACCGTACGCGATCGACCGCGAGCTGGCGCTGCTGCCATTCGGCGTCCTCGCCGCGGTCGCGGGCGCGCGATATCTGACCAGCGCGCGGCAGCGCGTCTGGCGCGTTGCCGCAGTCGTGTTGCTGGCGGCCGTGCCGGCGCATTTCGCGTTCTTCCTGTACGACTACTATCGGGACTATCCGCCGTTCGCGGCGTTCTGGTTCAACTGGAACCGGCGGGGCGCGATCGAAACGCTCCTGGCGCTCGACGATCGTCAGGGCGCGCCGGCGATCTACATCAGCACCCACCACATCACGTATATCGACGCCTACTGGCGGCTGTACCTGATCAAGTGCAAGCGCGAGGAACTCCTGCAGCGCACGATCTATTTCGACTCGGAAGGGTTCGACGTGTCAGCGCTGCCGCCGGGCGCGCTCCTCCTGACCGGCATCGACGACACGGCGTTGAATCCGTCCGTCGAGGCGGGACGGCTTCGCCGCGTCGCGGCGATCGAGGAACCGGGGAATCCGCCGGCTTTCTTCATCCTCGAAGCTGTCACCCAGCAGCGCGCAAAGTAGCTGCCACGAAGGCACGAAGGAAATCTTTGTACTAGAGTCTTCTTCGTGTTTTCGTGTCTTCGTGGCGACAACCGATCTCTCTACAGCGGGTACCGCAGCGTCAGTCCCAGGACGGTGACCAGAATGAGGACGATTGGGGTCATCGCAAAGAAGACGACCATGGTGTAGCCCATGACGTCGCGCGCGCTGAGGCGGAACAGCCCGAGAACGGGCAACATCCAGAACGGCTGCACGAGATTCGCGAGCGCTTCGCCGAGGTCGTAGGCGGAGACCACCCATCCGAGGTGGACTCTCAGCGTGTGCGCCGCCTGCATCACATACGGCGCTTCGATCACCCATTTCGATCCGCCCGACGGCACGAAGACGCCCAGCACCGCCGAGTAGGTCGCGACCAGCGCCGGGAACGTCGCCGCTGTCGAGACGCGCACGAAGAGATCCGCGACCTGCTGGCTGAGATGCGTGCCGGTGATCACACCCGCGATGCCGGCGTAGAACGGGAACTGGAGAATCACTCCCCACACCGCCGGCGTGGCGTCCTGCACCGCGCGCATGAGGCGCGCCGGCGTCCCGTGCAGCAGAAACCCGACCATGAGAAACGCGAGGTTCAGCACGTTCAGCGTCAACGCACCGAGCGGATCACCTGCCTGCCAGAAGTAGCGGCCGAGGTAGGTGAAGCCGAGCGCGACGGCGAGCCAGGTCATGAGGCGGGAGTGTTCGAGGCGTTGGCCGGGAGGAAGACGGGGTTCGGAGTTCGGGGTTCGGGGTTCGGGGTTCTGGTTCTGCGTTCTCTGCGCGCTCTGCGGTCGCTTTCCCAGCTCGATCCCGAGGTCGCGCGCGGTACGGGCTCGTGAAGGGGGCGGCGTCGCGAGCCACATCACGGCGGTGACGGCGATCATCTCGATGACCACCGACGCCAGGCTCTGCCAGAGAAAAATCGTGTGGCGAAACGAGATGATCCCGCCGGGGATGATGCCGCCGGCGGCGACGATGTCGCGGATCTGCGGCTGCAGCGCGCCCGGCGTGGCCATCTGCAACGCTGCCGATCCGCTCAAACCCTGCGCCCAGATGCTGCCGAGACCGAGCACGCTTGCCGACGCGAGCGCTCGGTAGTCGACGTCCTCCACCCGCCGCGCCACTTCGATGGCGAGGACTGCGCCGAATACGAGGCTGAAGCCCCAGTTCAACCATGACGCCGCCAGCGTGAACGCCGTGACCAGGGCCACCGCGCCGCGCGGCGTCCGCGGCCACGACGCGATCGCGCGGATCATGCGGCCCATGGGCGGCGACGTGGCAAGCACGTGGCCGGTGATGATGATCAGCGACATCTGGAGCGTGAACGGAATCAGCTCCCAGAATCCGCGGCCCCACGCATCGACGACCTGCGGCAGTGTCGACGGCGTGGCGGTGATCGCGACCAGCAGGACGAGAAACGTCGCGAGCAGCGCGAAGATGAAGGCGTCGGGAATCCAGCGCTCGGCCCAGTCCGTGAGCGCGAGCGCGGCCCGCGCGACGAGGCCGGGTTGTGCTGTCATCTGCGGCGGCGCGTACCTTAACATAGCCACACCGCATGGCCCTGCTCAGCGACAGCCGCGACATCCTGCCGATCCATCGCAAGATTCTCGCGTTCACGTTCATCGGCTGGATCTTCGATTTCTACGATCTGCTGCTGCTCACCTTCGTCGTCTCGTCGACGTCGCTGGTGAAAGACCTCGCGCTGTCGGGACGCGAGACCGGGGTGCTGCTCGGTACGGCGCTCGGCTTCACTGCGGTGGGCGGACTGGTTGGCGGCGCGCTCGCGGACCGCTACGGCCGCAAGCCGCTGCTGATGATCACCATCCTCGTCTACAGCATCGGCACGCTCGCATCCGGCATGGCGATCGGCTTCTGGTCGCTGCTCGTCGCGCGCGCGGTGACCGGCATCGGCGTCGGCGGCGAGTGGGCGGTGGCGCACGCGCTGGTCGGCGAAACCGTACCGCCGCACGTGCGCGGCCGCTACGGCTCGTACCTGCAGAGCGGGTCGGCGTTCGCGCGCTTCTTCGCGACGATGGTCGGCAACCTGCTGGCGCCGATCATCGGCTGGCGCCAGGCATTCATGCTGTCCGCTGCACCGGCGCTGATCGTCGTGTTGATCCGCCGCGAGATGCCGGAGTCAGATGTCTGGCTGGCGAGCGTCCGCTCCGGCATCAGCAGCCGCCTCGGCTACGCCGCCGCCCTCGGCCGCATGATCGCGCCCGCGCTTCGCCGGACGACGGCCGCGGCGTTCACCGTGACGACGATGAACATGGCCGCGTACTGGTTCAAGACCATCTGGCTCCCGACCTATCTGCACGAGACGCGCGGCCTGACGCTCGGCGACGTCACGTGGCTGCTGCTGATGGATCAGATCGGATCGATCGTCCGCTACGTGACATTCGGCTACTCGAGCGACTATTTCGGCCGGCGCCCCAGCTTCACCGCCTTCTCGATCCTGAAGGCGGTCGGCCTCGCGATGATCACGCTCGGCTGGAATCTCGCGGGAGGCTACACCACGACCCTGTTCGTGTTCATGTTCCTGGTCGGTGTCGGTGAAGGCAACTGGGGCTGCATCGGCCCGCTGATCAACGAGGTCTTCCCGACGGAAGTGCGTGCCGCGGCGCTCGGCATCATCTACAACGTCGCACGCGGCGTCCAGTTCCTGGCGCCGGTGGTCATCAGCATGGTCGCGGCGAGGACGACATTCGGGGCCGGGATCGCGCTGGCCGTGCCGTTCGCGCTGCTTGCGGCGGCAACCGTATGGCTGCTGCCGGAAACCAAGGGCGTGCGGCTGATCGGAACCGAGACGGCCGTTCGCGCGGCGTCGTAACGAAGCGGTAGTGTCCGGTTTCAGCCGGACCAGCGGAGGTCGCCATGCGCAGTCGGCTGGCGTACGTTGTCGTCGTCCTCCTCGCAGCGGCCGCCCGCGCGGCCGTTGCGGAGCCCGCGGTCGCGCCCGACGCCGAGATCCGCAAGATCATCGGCGACAGGATCGAAACGCAGAAACAGAGCGTCGGCATCGTCGTCGGCGTCATCGAACCGTCCGGACGCCGCGTCGTCTCCTCCGGCGCCCTCGCGAAAGGGGACACGCGTCCGTTGAACGGTGACACTCTGTTCGAGATTGGATCGATCACGAAGGTATTCACCGCGATGCTGCTCGCCGATGCGGTGGAGCGGCACGAGGTTGCGCTCAGCGATCCGGTGTCGAAGTATCTGCCTGCGGACGTGACGATGCCGCAGCGCGGCGGCCGCGCGATCACCCTGCAGGATCTGGCGACGCACACGTCCGGGCTGCCTCGGATGCCGGACAATTTCGCGCCTGCCGATCCCGCAAACCCGTACGCCGACTATTCTGTCGAACAGCTCTATCGCTTTCTGTCGTCGTACCAGCTGACGCGCGACATCGGCTCGAAGTACGAGTACTCGAATCTCGGCGGCGGTCTGCTCGGTCACGTGCTGGCGCTGCGGGCGCACACCGACTACGCGTCACTGGTCCGGGAACGGATTACTGCGCCGCTCGGGATGACGAGCACCGCGATCGCGCTGTCGCCCGAGTTGAAGTCACGGCTGGCTGTCGGTCACAGTCCGGCGCTGCAGCCGGTGGCGAACTGGGATCTGCCGACGCTCGCCGGCGCCGGCGCACTTCGCTCGACGACGAACGATCTGCTGACGTTCCTCGCCGCGAACCTCGGCTACACCACATCGCCGCTCGCGCCGGCGATGGCGGCGATGCTGGCGGTACGGAGGCCCACGGGAACTGCGAACCTTCAGATAGCACTCGGGTGGCACATCCTGACGACGCACGGGAAGGAGATCGTGTGGCACAACGGCGGCACGGCCGGGTACCGCACCTTCATCGGCTTCGATCGCGCCGCCCGCACCGGCGTCGTCGTGCTGTCGAACGCCGGCACCGCCGCGGGGCCGGACGATATCGGACGGCATCTGCTCGATCCCGAGTCGGCGTTGCTGACGCTGACGGCACCGTCGCAACACACGGAAATCAAGCTCGATCCGACGCTCTACGACCAGTACGTCGGGCGGTATCAGCTGGCGCCGTCGATGTTGCTGGCTGTCACGCGCGACGGCGATCACCTGTTCGCGCAGCTGACCGGTCAGCCGAAGTTCGAAATCTTCGCGGAGGCGGAGAAGGAATTCTTCTGGAAGGTGGTCGACGCGCAGCTGACGTTCGAGACCGACGGCACCGGCAAGGCGGTGGCGGCGGTGCTGCACCAGAACGGGCTCAATCAGCGCGCGGCGCGCATCGAAGGCGAGCCGGTAGCCCCGAAGGAGGTCATCCTCGACTCCGCCGTGCTGGATCGTTACGCCGGACGGTATCAGCTGACCCCGGCCGCCACCCTGACGCTGTCGCGGGACGGCGCGAAGTTCTACGTCCAGCTGACCGGGCAGCCGCGCATCGAAGTCTTCGCGTCCGGCGAGCGCGAGTTCTTCCTGAAGGTCGTCGACGCGCAGTTGACGATGGAGGTGGATGCGCAGGGACGCGCCGCGGCGGTCACGCTCCATCAGTTCGGTCGGGATCAGCGGGCGCCGCGAATCGAGTGACGATCCGCATCATCTGATTCGCACCGCGCTGAAACTCGTACGGGACGGTGTCGATCGACACCGTCAAGCCGTCACCGCGCATCGCGCGCGCGACGAGCGGCACGTGGGCCGAGGGCGTGGCGCCGAGCGCGCGCAACGGAAAGATTCGCACGTCATCGGCGACGCGGCACAGTTCGCGGACCGCAGCGATGTGGAAGTCTGCGGTCAGCTGTGTCGCGTACAGGAACAGAAAGTGCGAGCAGAGCGCGAGGGAGAACTGCCGATCCGCGAACGGCAGCGATGGCAGCTCGGCGTCGACGTAGCGGCCGTGATGCCGCCCGCGCGGGTAGTCGTCGAGAAAGCGATTCATCGTGGCGGCACGAAGGCGGGCGAGCGCGTCCACGGACGGAATCGGCTCGGCCCAGACGAACTCGTGCGCGTTCCGGCGCGTCTGCTCGACCATTTCGTCGAAGATCGCGGTCACGCGTGCGCGAATCTCGGCGGCGGTATGGCGGTACAACGGATCGATGGATGTCACGCGCCAGCCGCACGCGGTCGCTTCCGCGTTGAAGCTGGCGGGGCCGTCTGCGCAGCCGAGAATCGCGCGCTCGCGATCGGCGTCGCTCAGCGCGAACATTCTCCGGTACTCATCGAAGGATCGTCCCCAGGGAACGATCTGTGCGAGCGTGAACATTGCCCCCGCAGTTCTCGACGTCCGCTTCGTGCCGTCGAGCACCGTATCGCACGGTCGCCCGGCCAGCAGGCGTGGCGCGAATTATAATCGCGGAGGCAATCTGCACATGATCGCGTTCAGCGTTCAGCGTTCACGGTTCAGGGTTCTGGTTCCCGTTCTGGTTCTGGTTCTCGTTCCGGGTCTTCGTGGCGCGAAGGCTGTAGCCGAGCGATCCGCGAATGCCGCCGACGGACAGAACGCGGACTGGGCGCTGCACAATCTCGATCTCGCCGGTACGCGCTTCTCGCCGCTCGATCAGATCAACACCACCACCGTGAAATCGCTGGCGCCGCGATGGCTGTTCCAGCACGGCGTGATCGACGGCGTCAGCAATCAGACCACGCCGGTGATCGTGAACGGCGTCATGTATGTGACCGATCCGCGCGGCAGCGTGTACGCGCTCGACGGCGCGACCGGGCACCTGCTGTGGTCGTACGACGTGACCGAGAAGATCGGCGGCGGCGCCAAGGCCGGCTACATTTTCCGCAACCGCGGCGTCTGTTACGGCGACGGCGTGATCTACGCCGGCGCCGGGTCGTTTCTCTTCGCCCTCGACGCGAAGAGCGGCAGGCCGATTCCGACGTTCGGCAAGGACGGTCAAGCGAGTGTCATCCTCGACGTGATTCAGCAGCGTTTTCCTGACGTCACTGCCGCAATCGCGCTCGGGTACTGGTTCACCACCGCGCCGCAGTTCTACAACGGCGCGATCTACATCGGCAGTACCCGCAGCGAGAGCCACATTCCGGGCGGACACGTGCTCGCCGTCGACGCGAAGACCGGCAAAGTGCGCTGGCACTTCAACACCATTCCGCAGGACGACAAGGATCAGGGCTGGGCGGTCGCCGGGCCGACCTGGGTCGGCGGCGAACGCAACGGCGGCGGCATCTGGGAAACGCCGACGGTCGATCCGGAACTCGGACGAATTTACGTCGCCGTCGGGAATCCGTTCGGCGACAGCACCAAGCGGCTCGGCACGAACCTGTTCACCGACTCGATCATCTCTCTGTCGCTCGCTGACGGTCACCTGGAGTGGTACTACCAGCAGACGCACCACGACCTGTGGGACTACGACTCCGGCAACCAGCCGGTGCTGTTCGACATGCAAGTACGCGGTCAGCGGGTGCGTGCGCTCGCCGAGGCGAGCAAGAACGGCTATCTCTACATCCTCAACCGCGAGACCGGGCAGCCGGTGCATCCGATCAAGGAAATGCCTGTGCCGACCGCGTCGACGCGCGCGGGCGAGCAGGCGTGGCCGACGCAGCCGATTCCGTTCACCGCGCGCGGCGAGCCGATGAAGCCGGTGTCGCCGGTGATCGCCACCGAGATTCCGCCCGATCGTCTCGCGACCAGAACGATCGTGCCGCAGTTCACGCCGCCTGGTCCGAACCAGATCAGCGCGCCAGGCACAGAGGGCGGCGCCAACTACGGACCGATTGCGTTCGGCAGACAGACCGGCTGGCTGTACGTGACCGGCGTCGACAGTCCGCTCGGAAGTGGACGTCCGGCGCGCGGCTACCTGTCCGCCTTCGATCCGACGACCGGCGAGCTGGTGTGGCAGAAGCATTTCGACGGCCACGCGCAGGCTGGGACCGTCGTCACCGCCGGCGGCCTCGTGTTCGCCGGCAGCGGCAGCAACACGGCCGGCTACTTCTACGCGTACGACGCGAAGACCGGCGACGAGCTGTGGAAGTTCAACACCGGCGCCGGCATTTTTTCGTCGCCGTCGGTGTACATGGTGAACGGCGAGGAGTTCGTCACCGTCGCGTCGGGCGGCGGCGAGCGCGGCCGCCGCGGCGGCGATCTCATCCTCAGCTTCGCGCTGCCTGCGCCGCGCTGAAACACAGTCGCGGCGGACCTGCTGGGGACTGGGAACTGGGGACTGGGAACTGGGGACTGGGGACGAGGAGTGGCGATTGGCTAGACGCTGGTTCATTTCTTGATAGTGTCCGGCTTTAGCCGGACTGGCGATGTCCGCCTGAAGGCGGACACCACGGAGATGTGAATTGCTTTAGCCCACCCAGCCCCTAGCCCCCAGCCCCTAGCCCCTAGCCCCGACTGCGAAGCTGTTATACAGTCCGCTGCCTATGAACCGATGGCTGCCCGTTGTCGGCGGCGTCATGTTGAACATGGCGCTCGGCACGTTCTACGCGATGAGCGTGTTCATGCTGCCGCTCGAAAAGGAGTTCGGCTGGACGCGGGCGCAGACGTCGTGGGTCACCACGATCGGTCTCTCGCTGCTGACCGCGTGGTTCGT
>DATFXR010000022.1:0-4310 GCA_035315685.1 Vicinamibacterales bacterium
TGGCGCCTCGTTCCGGACCGTCAGCGACCAGGATCGACGCGGCCTGGCCGGCCACCAGATAGGGCAGGCGCACCGGCTCGAAGCGGACGGCGACCCCGAGCGCCAGGACGACCTGCTCGGCTGCGCCCTTCACGTCGAAGAAATCCACTTCGCGCGCGCCGCCCGACCAGTGATCGGCAGTCGCCGCGCCGGTCCACGCGATGCCGACAGCGCGCGTCTCGCCGTCGGGAGCGAAGCGGGTGCCGATCTCGAACAGCCGCACGTCGCGCCGGCCATGGCGGCGGTTGTGCGCGACGGCGTCGACGAGTCCCGGGAGCAGCGACGGCCGCAGCGTGTCGAACAGCTTCGACAGCGGGTTGGCGATCGCCACCACCGGTAACGCAGAGCCCGCGGAGTCAGAGGCAACTGCCGTCTGCGAGCTCGGTGGAATCGCCGTCCCGGCCGGGATGAACAGCTCGGCTGCCGATGCCTCGATGAACCCGAACGTGACGGCTTCGGAAATGCCGACCGCCGTCAGCATACGCCGAACCAGCTGGTCGCGCGTGATGCGAGCGTCGGGCGGCGGAGCCGGCTGAGTGAGGACCGGGAACGTCGGCTCGAGCTTGTCGAATCCGTGGTGCCGTCCGACTTCCTCGATCAAATCGACTTCGCGCAAGAGGTCGACGCGGAACGTCGGCGCGACGACATCCCAGCCATCGGCGGTGGCCGCGACGTCGAGGCCGAGCGCTCGCAGGATCCTGACCACGTCGGCATCGGGCACCGCGGCGCCGAGCAGGCGTGCGAGACGATCGCGCCGGAGGTGCAAGCGCCTGGCCTGCTGCGCCCGCGGATACACGTCGACGCCGGCGCCAGCGGCGCGTCCCGATCGGATCTGCTCGATCAGCGCCACGGCGCGCTGAATCGCAGTCACCTGCGCGCCGATGTCGGCGCCGCGCTCGAAGCGCGTCGAGGCCTCGGTCTTGAGGCCGAGGCGCTTGCTCGTTCGCCGCACGGACGCCGCTTTGAAGTACGCACTCTCGAAGACCACTGTCGTCGTGGACTCCGACACCTCCGACGCCGCGCCGCCCATCACGCCCGCGACCGCCTGTGCCGCATCTCGATCGGCGATCACCAGCATGTCTGGCTCGAGCGTCCGCTTGACGCCGTCGAGGGTGGTGATCGTCTCGCCCGGTCTGGCGCGTCGCACGCGGATCTCGCCGCCGGCGAGCTTCGCGGCGTCGAACGCGTGCATCGGCTGTCCGATCTCGAGGTTGACGTAGTTGGTGACGTCCACGATCGTGCTGATCGGCCGGACGCCAGCCGCCTGCAGCCGCTGGGTGAGCCACACCGGCGACGATCCGAGGGTCACGTCGGCGACGAGCGCCGCGTATCGCGGACAAAGGTCGGTGTCTTCGATCGTGACGCGGATGCCCGCTGGTCCGCTGTCGGGGATCGTCGCGAGCCGTGCCGTTGCGTCTGGGTCGGTCGATGGCAGGACGATCGGCCGATCGAATGCGGTCGCCACCTCGCGCGCCAGGCCGACGACGCTGAGGCAGTCCGGCCGGTTCGCGGTGATCTCGAAATCGATCACGGCGTCGCCGTCAGCGAGCGCCTCGATCGACGCCACCTCGAATCCGCGCAGCCCGATCGTCTCGGCGATTTCCTCCGCCGATGCCGGGATGTCGACGAAGTCGCGCAGCCAGGAGAGAACCAGTCGCATGTGAATCCAGGCCGGAACCACCAAGCGCACGAAGACTCGCGAAGATCACGGAAGGCCAGCTAACCACAGAGACACGGAGACACGGAGAAGCAACCAAAGCTCGCAGTCGTCGTGCGTGGAGCGGACGGCCAACGTACCGTGTTGCTGTTACGCCGCCGGGAACCGCTCGACGCGCGCGGCCTGCAGAGCAGGCCGCTACGCCTGATCGCCGCTTCGCGGCGGCGCGTCGAGCGTCACCTTCGCGCTCTCTGTGTCTCTGTGGTTATCCCTCTTCGTGCCTTCATGCCTTCGTGGCTCCGACAAATGCCGCTAGTACGGGAACTGCTCCAAGAATCTCAGGTCGTTCTCGTAGAACAACCGGATATCTTCCACCTGATACCGGAGAATCGCGACGCGTTCGATGCCGATGCCCCAGGCGAATCCCGTGTACTTCTCCGCGTCGTACCCGACCGCCTCGAAGACGGCAGGGTGCACCATGCCGCAGCCGCCCATTTCGATCCACCCGGTGCGCTTGCACATCGCGCAACCGGCGCCATCGCATTGCCAGCAGCTCAGGTCGATCTCGGCGCTCGGCTCGGTGTACGGAAAGAAGCTGGGCCGGAAGCGGACGCGCGAAGTCGGCGAGAACATCTGCTGCGCGAACGCCAGCAGCGTGCCCTTGAGATCGGCCAGCGAGATCCCTTCGCCGACGACGAGCGCCTCGATTTGCGAGAACGCAGGCGAGTGCGTGACGTCGAGATCGTCGCGACGGTAGACGCGGCCCGGCGCGACGATCCGGATCGGCGGCGTGTGCGTCTGCATGTAGCGGATCTGCATCGACGAGGTGTGGGTGCGGAGCAATGTACGCAGGTCGTCTACGTGCCCGCTGTCGCCGCGGATCGGCGACGCCAGATACAGCGTGTCCTGCATGTCGCGCGCCGGATGCTCGGCGGGCATGTTCAGGGCGTCGAAGCAATGCCAGTCGTCTTCCGCCTCCGGCCCTTCGACGACGGTGAAGCCCATGCGTCCGAAAATCGCCTCGAGCTGCTCGCGGACGATCGTGAGCGGATGGCGGTGGCCGAGCGGCGACACCCGCCCCGGCAGCGTGACGTCGACTGCGCCAGCGGGCGTGCGATCGCGCGCGCTCTCCTCATAGGTCTTCCAGCGCGCTTCAATCGCCTGCTTCAGCTCGTTGGCGTAGCGGCCGATGTTCTTCTTCTGGTCCGCTGGCGCGGCGCCGATCAATTGCATCCACGACGCGACGATGCTGTTCTTGCGCCCGAGGTAGCGATCGCGGAGCGATTGCGCGTCGCGCGCGGTCTGCGCCGCCGCGAGCTCGCGCTCGAAGGTCGCAACGTGCGCGGCGACGGAGGCTTCGCTGGGAGGGAGGTCGGACATGGCGACGGGGCTGGGGGCTCGAGGCTAGCTGCTCGAGAGCCGCAGACCGGTTTTCACTGACCCAGCTAGCCCCGATTCCCCAGCCCCTAGAGCCCAGCACTTACGCGCGACTGCTCGTCGCGGCGTCCTTCGCCTGCTTCGCGATGGACGCGAAGGCCGCAGGGCTGCTGACGGCGAGCTCGGCCAGGCTCTTCCGATCGAGCGTGACGCCGGCGCTCTTCAGGCCGTTGATCAGCTGCCCGTAGGTGAGGCCATTCTCGCGCGCGGCGGCGTTGATGCGAACCACCCACAACCGGCGGAAATCGCGCTTCTTGCGGCGGCGTCCGACGAAGGCGTACTTCAGCGCCGTGTCGACCGACTCTTTCGCGGCGCGATACAGCTTGCTCTTGTTGGCGTAGTAGCCCTTCGCCAGACCAAGCAGCTTCTTCCGCTTGGCCCTGCGGACCGTTCCTCTTTTTACCCGAGGCATCTCTTCACTCCCCTGCAACGGCAATCAAGAATCAGCAAGTAGGAATTAAGAATTCGTGTCCCGCTGTCGCGCCGACAGGTACGAATTCCTAATTCTTAATTCCGAATTCTCAATTGCAGGATCTCACCTGTACGGCAGCATCCGCGCCAGCTTGGCGGCATCCACCTCGGCCACCGTCGTGGTGCCCCGCAGCCGGCGCTTCCGCTTGCGCGTCTTGCTGCTCAGGATGTGCTGCTTGAACGCGCTTCCGCGGAGAAACTTCCCGTTCTTGGTCCGCTTGAACCGCTTCGCGGCGCCGCGGTGCGTCTTGAGTTTCAACTTCTTCGGCATCGTTGTTCCTAGGTTGTCGTCGTCACTTGCTTGGCAGCTGCCGGCTTCGCCTTGCCGCCGCCGCTCTGCGGCCGACGGCTGAGGATGGTGTGCATCTGGTTGCCCTCCATCCGCGGCAGCGTTTCGGCGATCGCCAGCTCCGCGAGCTCCTGCACCAGCCGCTCGAGAATCCGCCGGCCGATCTCCGGGTGCGCCATCTCGCGGCCGCGGAAGAAGATCGTGGCTTTCACCTTGTCGCCGTCCTCGAGGAAGCGCTCGATGTGCTTCTTCTTGAACTGGTAGTCGTGCTCGTCGACCTTCGGGCGGAACTTGATCTCTTTGACCTCGATCACCTTCTGGTGCTTGCGAGCCTCGCGCGCGCGCTTCTGCTCCTGGTACTGGTACTTCCCGAAATCCATGATCCGGCAGACCGGCGGGTTGGCGGTCGGCGAGATC
>DATFXR010000023.1:0-7411 GCA_035315685.1 Vicinamibacterales bacterium
CGAATGCGGTTGGCCATCGGCGAGATCGGATAGAAGGTGAGCGCCGAGCAGACCGCCGATCGGACACCCTGCAAACCGGAGAGCAGCGACATCAGCAGCGTCATCGATCCGACGCAGTGCGCCATCACCTGCACGCTCGGCGCCGGCGCGATCTCGCGGACCTTTGCCACCGCCGCCGGGTAATCCTGCTTCGCAATGTCGTCGAGGGTGAACTGCGTGTGGGACGAGGCGAGGTCCGGGCTGGCGCGGTAGTCGAACAGCCAGACGTCGTAGCCGGCCGCGAACAGCGCTTCGGGCAGGTTGGTGTCGACGGTGTCGATCGTGAACGCCAGCGTCGACGTCCCGAATCCGGGCGCCAGCATCACCGGGCCCTTCGTGCCGCCCTTGTACCGCGTGAGCCGGAGCTCGACGCCATCGCCGGTCTTGAAGAAGTAGACGTCGGGCGCCGACATCTTGAGCGGCCGGCGCTGGCGAGGCTGGCCGTCCGGCTGCAGCTCGTTCGATCGGACCAGCACGCCGCCGTAGGTGTCGAACAGCGCGCCGGCGAAAAACCGGCCGAACGCGACCATTCCGCGCAGCGAGTCGAGCGGCGTCGCCGCGCCGGTCACCTGCATGGTCGTCATCTGTTTCATGAAGTCGGCAGGCAGGATGTGCAGGATCCCCTTGCCGATCACCTGTTCCGTCGCGCCGTTCACGTCGGTGACGGTCGTGAAGAGCGTCGTCGTGTCGTCCCAGATCTCGAGATGCCGGTCGTCCTGAATCACCTTGAAGCCGTCAACGCGATAGCGCTTGCCGCCGGCCGCGACGCCGATCATGCGGTAGGTCATCAGCCGCGCGTTCACCCGCGTCGGGTCCTTCACCAGCAGATTGAAGGTGCCGCCGCTCACCTGCAGCGGTTGCGCCGACAGCGTCGGACAGGAGATCGTCCCGTCGATCCGCGCGGCGTGCGCGGCATTCGACAGCATGTCGTCGAGGTCGTCGGAGCTGACGGTGACGGTGAAGTCGAGGGAGGAGCCGTCGGCAATGCCGCGCTGCTCCGCCCTGGCGTAGTCGTCGAGCACGGCGGTGGAGAAATGACCGCGCATGGTTTCGGTAAAGCGGATTCCCGTCGGCACGATGACCTCCTCGATCGCAGGAAACGGCAGCAGTGGATTCTGAGCCGGACGCACCGCAAGATTCAAGTGCGTCGGCACGCCTTGCACGATCATTTAGAATGACGGACGGCCGCGGAGCTCGTCACTATGCCTACCGACTTCGACGTAATTGTGATCGGCAGCGGATTCGGCGGCGCCATCTGCGGCGCGCGCCTCGCCGAGGCCGGCTACCGAGTGCTGATTCTCGAGCGCGGCCGCCGCTGGGCCGTGAAGGACTATCCGCGCGCGCCCACCGACGACTGGACGTGGGACCACGATCATCCCGAGACGAAGCACGGCTGGTTCGACTTCCGGGTCTTCCCGCACATGACCGTGGCGGCCGGCGCCGGCGTCGGCGGCGGCTCGCTCGTCTACGCGAACATCTCCGTCGAAGCGAAGCCCGATACCTTCGATCACGGCTGGCCCGCTCAGATCACCTATAACGTCCTCCAGCCGCACTACGCACGCGTCGCCGAGACGATGAACGTCGGGAAAGTGCCGGTTGCACAGTGGCCGGCACGGACGAAGCTGCTGAAGGAGGCGGCCGAGGCGCTGGGCTACGGCGATCGCTTCCGTCCGCTCGAGCTTGCCGTGACCTTCGACGATCACTGGACCTACGACCAGCCCGATCCGCACAATCCGCAGAAATCGAAGCAGCTGGTCAACGCGCAGGGGCAGACGCAGGGCACCTGCGTGCACCTGGGCGACTGCGACATCGGCTGCGAGGTGAGCGCGCGCAATACGCTCGACCTGAATTACATTCCGATTGCCGAGCAGCACGGCGCGGTCGTGAAGCCGCTGCACATCGTCCGGATGATCTCGCCGATTGACGGCGGCTATCGCGTCGACTACTCGGAGATCGTCTCGAACACGCTCGCGCCGGGAATCGTGACCGGCCGGCTCGTCGTTGTCGCGGCCGGATCGCTCGGGTCGACCGAACTGCTGCTGCAGTGCCGCGACGTGCACGTGACACTGCCGAATCTGAGCGGACGCCTCGGACAGAACTGGAGCAGCAACGGCGACTTTCTGACGCCCGCCGTGCACCTGGGTCGGCAGGTCGATCCGACGCGCGGGCCGACGATCACGGCCGCGGTCGACCTGCTCGACGGTGCCTACAAGGATCAACGGGTGTTCATCGAAGACGGCGGCCTGCCGAACATCGCTGACGGCGCGCTGCGCCGCGAGGCCGCCCAGGAGGGCAGCGACGACCACACCCGGGCGTTGATCGCGACGCTGCGGCTCATCGTCGCGAACGCGCTGCCCAACATCATGCCGTGGTTCGCACAGAGCCGCGACGCCGGAAACGGCGTCATGACGATCAAGGAGGGAAAGCTGTTCCTCGACTGGAACAGCGCCGCGTCAAAGCCGACGATCGACGCGGTGGTCGCGCTGCATCAGCAGATGGCGCTCAGAACCGGCGGGTTGCCGCTCACGCCGATCACCTGGACGGCGTGCGGCGACCTGATCACACCGCATCCGCTCGGCGGCTGCAACATGGGATCGTCGGCCGCCGACGGTGTGGTCGATCACAAGGGGGAAGCGTTCGGGTACAGGAACCTGTTCGTCGCCGACGGCGCGATCGTCCCGACGCCGCTCGGCCTGAACCCCTCGCGGACGATCGGCGCGCTGGCGGAGCGGATCGCGTCGATCATCGTCGCGGAGCAGCGCTGACCGGGTCAGCGCTGCGCGTGGCTGCGAGACAGCGATCGCGAGCGCGGCCTAGCTGCCCCAGATCACGGTGAAGATTTGAATGAGCCAGCTGCCCGCGTCAGTCAGATTCGCCGCCGTCGTGATCGCGAAGTTGAAGTTGCTCACCTGAGTCTCCCTGCATTGCGCCCGGAGCCGATCACCTGCGCGCTTTGAAAACGGTTGTTGTGCCCCCTCTCAGGGCAAGCGCAGTGCCACGGTGGTCGGATCGAGTACTCGAGGAGCTAAGTGGCCGCTATTCCTTGTGTTCTCTTCTGTCGCATCACGGCGTCGAGCGCCGACGGAGGGTCACCATGGCCACAGATCTGAAATGGGTTTGCTGGATTTGTAACAAACGTGACAGCGTGGACAGACTTTGACAGACAAAAAGCTCACAAAAATGCCTGCCTGATGCGGAATGGCTGCTACACTAGTGAGCCTTAATGTCCCAACAAAACTCGGCGGATACCGTGCTGGCGTGGCTGTGGGAGCTGTCCGACGGTACGAGGGCGGCGGTCGTCGAACACGCCGCGGCCCCGCAGTGGGAGCTTCGCGTCTCCAAGAACGGCGCGGTCGTGGAGCACGAGCGCTGCGATTCGTTTCCCGCCTTGATTGCCGCATCAACCGCGGCGCGGCTGCGCGCTGACGGGCGGAATTGAGAATTAAGAATTAAGAATTCGTGCCCCCGGTCGCGAGACTCGGACAATCACCGGCCTTGCCGATGTCTGGAGTTTGCGAACGAGAGTCCGAATTCTTAATTCTTACTTCCTAATTCTTAATTTCCGAGGCAGTCGGCAGGAGAATCACAAACCGTGCGCCGCGACCTCGGCCCTCGCTCTCGGCAGACACGGTGCCGCCGTGGAGCTCGACCAGGTGTCGGACGATCGCGAGGCCGAGGCCGAGGCCGCTGTGCGATCGCGTCGTCGAGCCGTCCGCCTGACGGAAGCGATCGAAGATGAACGGCAGCGCATCGGGTTCGATTCCAGAGCCGCTGTCCGTGACCTCGATGCGCAGCCGCTCGCCTTCGTCGGCGGCCGACACGGCAATCGTCCCGCCGGCGCCGGTGAACTTCACCGCGTTCGACAACAGATTCCAGAACACCTGCCTGAGGCGATCGGCGTCGGCGCGGACCAGCCGCAGCGGTGACGGCCGGGCGAGCGTGAACTGAATCCGCTTGGCGTTGATCGCCGGCATCACGGTTTCGATGGCGCTGTTCAGGACCGCGGCGACGTCGGTCGGCTGCAGCTCGATTCGCAGCGTCCCGCGCACGATGCGTGACATGTCGAGCAGATCGTCGAGCAGTGTCGCCTGCGCGCGGGCGCTGCGTTCGAGCGCGTCGAGCGCATGCCGGCTCTGCGCTTCGTCCATCCGCCCGGTCTTCAACAGCCGGGCCCAGCCGAGCACCCCGGTGGCGGGGGTGCGCAATTCGTGCGAGAGCGTGGCGAGGAACTCGTCCTTCAGGCGGCTCGCGGCGTCAGCGGTGTGTCGCGCCTCGCGCTCGCGGTGGAGGAGCGCATCGCGCTCGGCATCCGCCGCCTTGCGGCGGCTGATGTCGCGGAACGTCTTGATCGTGCCGATGACGCGTCCGTCGCCGTCGCGGATGTCGCTCTCCATCTCTTCGACCGCTGTTTCGATCCCGTCCGATCGCGTCAGCAGGTAATCGCGAACCCCGCCCCCGTCGGTGCGGCCGATTCCGCGGCGCCGTGCGCCCGTGGCGGTGTCGACGACGTGATATACGTTGCTGGCCGGTTGACCGACCGCATCGCGTTCGCCGAGGCCGAGCAACTCCTCGGCGGCGGCATTCAGAAAGCTCACGACTCCGTCGCGATCGGCGACCAGGACCGCATCCGTCGTGCTGCGCAGCGCGGCGGCATACAGCGCGATCTCCGCGTAGTGCGCGATCTGCTCGTGCGCACGGTCCAGCGCCGCCTTGTAGGTGACGTGCAGGATGAAGAGCAGCGGCAGCACCAGCGCCAGCGTGGTGATGTTGACGATCCGGCTGACGGTGAGCAGCACCAGCACCGCGGCAATCGCGGCACCGCCGAAGTAGGTGAGCCAGAGCAGCGACAGGTGCGCCTTCCACACCGAGAGCACATGTGCGTGACGCTCATAGGCGACGGCGATCGCCACCATGCCGGTGTTGAGAAAGAAGTAGAGCGCCGCGAACAGGGCCAGCGGCCCGATCACTTCCCCGATCGTGCCGGGGTGCGTGGCGAGCGGACCGGTGCCGCTCAACGCGAAGAACGCGGTCGCCGCCAGCCACATCGCCAGCGCCGTGGACGCCACGTTGAAGACGACACGCAACGGCATGCCCGACGCACCGGCGCGGGCGATCCGCAGCGAGATCACCAGCGCGTCGACGACGACGATGATCGTGCCGGCGGCGGGGCCGAAGAGGAGCGCGGCCGCGATCGTGAACGTGTCCGAGATCGAGAAGCTGATCGGCACGTCGCGCATGCGCAGGGTCGACCAGCCGGTCATGATCGTCAGGCCGAGGAGGACGAACCAGGTCGTGCCGGCCGGATGGTGAACGAGCTCTGCCATCGACCAGGCGAACGCCGCGATGCCCGCGGCGATCAGGGCGCCGAGGATGAGCCGATGAAGCGCGACAGTGGTCTCGACGGATCGAGCGGCGGGGGCGGGTGTCGCCGCCGCGGGCTTGAGCGAAGGCACTGACACTGGCTATGGTATCGCCGCACGTGGAGCGCCGATTCTCAGGCGTGCACGGTTAATTACCCAGCTGACGCGCGAGATCGTTGAAGTCCGTCGCCGACACATCGACTGACGCGTCCGCTTTCACGTCTGGTTTGCCGTTCGGACCGTACTCATTCGGCCGCGTCACGAACGCCGTCCGCAAGCCTGCCGCCTTGGCGGCGCGCAGATCGCCAAGGTGCGCGGCGACCATCATCACCGCGCCGCGCGACAGGTTCAGGAAGTCGGCGGCCGACTCGTAGACCTCGTGATCCGGTTTGTAGTGCCGCACCAGCTCGGCGCCGAGGATGCAGTCCCACGGCAGATGCGCGTGCTTTGCGAGGTCGGTCATCAGTGCGATGTTGCCGTTCGAGAGCGGCGCGATCGTGAAGCGCTGCTTGAGGCGCGTCAGGCCGGCGACCGTGTCGGGCCACGGGTCGAGCCGGTGCCACGCCCGATTGAGATCGTCCGTCTCCTCGGCGGTCAGCGACGTGATCGCAAAGTCGGCGAGGATCTTGTCGAGCGTCATCCGGTGAAGATCGTCCAGCTTCGTCCACGGCAGCTCGCCGCTGCGCACGCGATTCATGCTCGGCCCGTAGCCGGCGCGCCACGCATCGGCGAACTTGGTGCCGTCGACGGTCAGCTGCTTGCGGCGCGCCAGCTGCTCGACTTCACGGGCGACCGCCGTGCGCCAGTCCACCACGGTCCCGAACACATCGAAGACGAGCGCCTTGACCTGCGCCAGGTCGGACCGCGATCCGCTGCCGGCCTGTGATGCCGACTGTGCCGCGGCGTGCCACACCGCGGCGCCGACAGGGCCGACCACGCTCGCCTGAAGCCACGATCGCCGTGAAAGGGTCGTCATGTCAGCACCACCGCCTTCAGAGAAGTGCACAGCAATTAAGAATTTAGAATTAAGAACTCGTGACCTACGCGATCATCGCGCATTCTTAATTCTTAATTCTTAATTCTTAATTCTTTAATTCTTAATTGCACGAGACAGCGTCAGTGCCCCTCGTGCTCCTTCCGATATTCCTCCTCGGCCACCAGCTTGTCCTTGTTTGCCTTGATCTGCCGCTGCCGCGAATCGCGCACCGCGGCCTTGTGGCGCTCCTCGGTGTGGAGGGCGAATCCGGACAGGAGCTTCTCGATCTCGGTACTTCGACATTCCGGACAGTGCGGCGGCGGATCCTGCGGTCGGACCAGCGCCTCGAATTCGTGGTCGCACTTGGTGCAGTGGAAATCGTAGAGCGGCATATCGGGATTTCATCATACGGCCCGGCACGCTGTCACGCGTGAGCCGGAACTGCCGGTGTCGCGGGCTCCGTCGCGCGTCGAACGCCGCGAAGTTACGACGGCATGCCACGAAGACACGAAGACACGAAGCATGTTTGTACAAGATTTCTTCGTGCCTTCGTGGCGGTACGCACCGTCAGTCCGGCAGCGTCGCTTCGACGCGCTTCGGATCGATGCGCCACACGTTGCCAGCCTCGAGGTTCGACAGCCAGATCGATCCGAGACCGACGCGGACCGCGTCGCCGCCTTTGCCGTAGAACTGCTGGACGACCGCGTTGGTGGACGGATCGATTCGCGACAACGGGAACTCGAAGGCGGTCACCCACACCGATCCTTCACCGACCGCGATGTCGCCGCCGCCGCCGGGCACGCCCACGTCGATCGTCGCGGCCACCTTGTTCGTCTTCGGATCGATCCGCGAAACGCTGCCGTCGCCCTGGTTGAGCGTCCACACCGCGCCGGCGCCGGTCGCGATGAAGCGCGGCGACGGCCCGACCGGAATCGTCTCGATCACCAGGTTCGTGTTGGGGTCCACGCGGGCGACAGTGCTCTTGTCCGTGCTGGTCACCCAGACGGCGCCTTCACCGAACGCGAGGCCGTACGAT
>DATFXR010000024.1:0-20311 GCA_035315685.1 Vicinamibacterales bacterium
ACCGGGCTGCGCGTGTCGCGCCTCGGGCTTGGCTGCGGCAACTTCGGCGGCATCGGGTCCGCGCCGGCGTTCTTCGGCATGGGAGAGTCGGAGCCGCAGGCGTTCGAGCTGATGGACCGTGCGTACGACGCCGGGATCAACTTCTTCGACACGGCCAACGCGTACGGCGGCGGGCGGAGCGAAACGTGGATTGGACGCTGGCTGAAGAGCAAGGGGGCGGCGGTCCGCCAGCAACTGCTTCTGAGCTCGAAGGTGTTCAACCCGGTCGGAACCGGGCCGAACGATCGGGGCCTCTCGCGCCGGCACATCCTGCAGCAGGTGGACGAAAGCCTCACGCGCCTGCAGACCGATCGCCTCGACATGTACCTGATTCACGAGCCCGATCCCGACACGCCGCTCGACGAGACGCTGCGCGCGCTCGACGACGTGGTGCGCGCGGGCAAGGTGCTCTACGTCGGTGCGAGCAACATCGAGGCGTGGCGCCTGGCGCGCGCCCTGTGGATCAGCGACAGACGCAACCTGTGCCGCTTCGACTGGGTCCAGAACCCGTTCAGCCTGCTCGATCGCGATGCCGAGCGCGAGATGTTTCCGCTGTGCGCGGACCAGCAGGTGGGGTTCACCGCGTTCAGCCCGCTGGCTGGCGGCTGGCTGACCGGAAAATACGCGGCGAAAGGCGCGTACCCCGAGGGCTCACGGATGACGTTGCGTCCTGAACCGTACCGCCATCTCGAGCGCAGTGCGGTGTTTCAAGGCCTGAACGCGCTGGCCGACGAAGCGCGCGCGCGCGGCGTCGAGATGACGGCGCTCGCGATCGCGTGGGCGCTCCATCACCCGCGCGTGGACGCCGCGATCATCGGACCACGCAACCCCGCGCATCTCGCCAGCGCGCTCGGTGCGATGTCGATTCAGATGTCAGATGAAGATGTTCGGCGGATCGGAGAGGTATTTCACGATCGGCCACGGTCCGGCTGAAGCCATACGCTACCGGCGATCGGACGGCGCGCCAGCGGTCGACGGGAGCACAATCAATGGCGGCAGTGTCCGGCTTTAGCCGGACCGTGATCGGACGCC
Source organism: Vicinamibacterales bacterium (assembly GCA_035315685.1). GTDB lineage: Bacteria > Acidobacteriota > Vicinamibacteria > Vicinamibacterales > CAVVIG01 > QHWK01. Next base: position 1,072 of record DATFXR010000024.1, read on the forward strand.
TACTCAGACCGCAACGCGACCTGTGGATCGACCTGCGACGCACGGCGGGCGGGCAGGTAGGTCGCGAGCATCGTCACCGCCAGCAGCATCAGCGTGCCGAGGCTGTAGACGCGCGGGTCGCGGGGATTCACGCCGTTGAGCAGATCGCCGAGCACCGTGCTGAGCGCGAACGTGATGACGAGGCCGGCGCCGATGCCGATGGCGCTCAGCGTCAATCCCTGGCGCATGACCATGCCGAGCACGCGCCGCTCGCTCGCGCCGACGGCCATCCGGATGCCGATCTCGCGCGTGCGCTGACTCACCGAATAGGCGATCACCGCGTAGAGACCGAGCACGCTCAGCGCGAGGCCGACGAGGCCCACCGCTGTAATCACCTCGCCCACGAGCCGCACGCCGAACAGCGCCTGCTGCTGAAAGTGGGACGCCATCGTCCGCACGTCGTAAATCGGCTGATTCGAATCGAGTGCGCGCACCTGGTTCCGCACCGGTCCGCTGAGCGCTGCCGGATCGCCCTCGGTCTGCACGAACAGCGTCATCGCCGTCTGGCGGCTCTGCTCGAGCGGCAGGTACAGGAACGGCTGCGGCGTCTCGCCGACGTCCCGTGTCTTCGACGTGCGGGCGATGCCGACGATCTCGACGGTAGTCGGCGGCGTCGACGGAATCGTGATCGTCGCTCCGAGCGCGTCACGTCTCGGCCAGTACTTCTTCGCCATCACCTCGTTGACGATCGCGACTGCCGGCGCGGTCTGCGTGTCCCGGTCTGTGAACGCGCGGCCGCGCACGATCGGGATGCCGAGCACGTCGAAGTACCGATCGCCGACGATCGAGCTGCCGATCGAGAGCGGCTGCGGTGTCGGCCCGGCGTCGTATCCGGGAATCGTGATATCAGTGCTGCTGCTCGCGACGCCAAGCGGAATGTGCTGGCCGATGGCGGCGGCACGTACGCCCGGCAGCGCGACCACTCGCTCGAGAAGTCGCCGGTAGAAGGCGTGCGTGGCCTCGAGATCCTTCTGGGTGATCCGCGGATCGAAGCCCATCGTCAGGATGTGGTCGACCCTGAATCCCGGATCCGAATCGCGGGCCACGCGGATGCTTTCGAGAAAGAGCCCGGACAGGACCATCATCACCAGCGCGACTGCGACCTGCGCGACGACGAGCGTCTGGCGCATCCATCCGCGCGACGGCGCGAAGCGGAGTTCAGTGGATTTCAGCACGGTGTGCAGGTCGGCGCGCGTGCGGCGGAAGGAAGGCAGTGCGCCGGCAAGCACACCTGACAACACTCCGACGGCCAACGCGAACACGACGACGCGCGCGTCGACCCGCGTGTCGAGCATCACCGGCAGCTCGGTGGCGATTTCGAGCGACCGAATAAACGAGGCGCACGCCGCCGCGATCCCGAGGCCGAGGACAGCGCCGAGTGTGGACAACACGGCGCTCTCGATGAGGAACTGGCGGAGGAGCCGGCCGCGGCTCGCGCCCAGGGCGAGCCTGACAGCGGTCTCGCGCAGACGGCCCGGCGCGGTCGACAGCAGCAGGTTGGCGACGTTGATGCACGCAATCGACAACACCAGCGCCGCCACCGCGAAGAACAGCCACGACAACATGAAGTTGTCCGGCGCCTCGGCAATCCGGTAACCGACCTGCGAGAAGACCATCGCGCTGCGCCCTTTGTCCGTGGCTGGATGCTCCTGCTCCATCACGGTAGCCAGGCGCTTGAGTTCGTCGCGGGCCTGCTCGATCGAGACACCGGCGTTCAGGCGGGCGAAGACGTCGACGGACCGCGCCGCACGATCCGTCAACGCACTCGTGGCCACTCCGGTGGCTTCGTGGATCATCATCCGCGGCACGTACAGCGCGGGTTGGAAGTACGGGTGTACGCCGGTGAACCACGCCGGTGCGACGCCGACGATCGTGAACTCGGCGCCGTTGAGACGCACGGAGCGCCCGACGACGTCGGCCCGGCCGCCGAATTCACGCTGCCAGATCCCGTGGCTCAGAATCACGACCGCGTCGCGCCCCGGCACTTGATCGTCGGTGGCGGTGAAGGCTCGGCCGAGGGTGGGCGTGACGCGGAGTGTCGTGAAGAAATCGCCGTTGACGAAGATCCCGATCGTCATCCGCGGCTGCTCGTCGCGCCCGCGCGAGAATCCAAACGCCGCGGTCTTCGACGTGGCCAGTCCCTCGAACGACTGCGTCCGCTTTCGGAGGTCGTCGATGTCGGCGTACGAGAACCGGCCGACCGGGTTGCTCTGCGTGAGCGAGGTCAGGCGCACCACGCGACCGGTGGCGGGGACCGGCAGCGGACGCAACAGCAAGGCGTCGATCAGGCTGAAGATCGACGCAGTGGCGCCGACGCCGAGCGCCGTCGACAACAGCACAGCCAGCGAGAAGCCTTTGTTGCGGCGAATCAGGCGGATCGCGTATCGAAGCTCGTGGAAGGCGACGGCCATCTGATAGACATACGGCTCGCAGTGCGCCGGGTTCCCGTTCGACCGATTATCCCGTCCGGAGTGCCGTGAGCGGATCGACCCTCGCCGCACACCAGGCCGGGACGCTGCACGCAATCGCGGCCACCAGGCCCAGGGCGATCGGCACCGCAACAAATGTCAGCGGGTCGTACGCGCTGACGCCGTACAGAAAGGATGCCAGCAGTCGGACGCCCACGCCCGCCATAGCCAGCCCGGCCACGACGCCGACCGCGACGATCCACATCGCCTGGCGGAGCACCAGGACGACGATGTCGCGTGCCTGCGCGCCGAGCGCTGATCGCACGCCGATTTCGCGCGTCCGCTGGGCGACCGTGAACGACATCACGCCGAAGAGTCCGACGCCGGCGATCAGCACCGCGACCACGCTGAACGACGCGAGCACGACGGCGTACAGCCGCGGCCTGGCCAGGCTCGTCATCACGCGGTCCTCCATCGTCATCACCGAGTCCAGTGCGAGCGCAGGCGCCTCGTCATGGAGGGCGTTGCGGAGGCTGGCGACGTAGGCGACGGGATCGGTTGCGGTACGGACGACGAGAATCGGATCGAAGTTGCGCAGGGCGCCTGGCAGCAGTTGAGCGAACGAGGCGAAGACTTCGGGCTGCAATGGCGCGTCGACGCTGTCTTGCCGCATGTCGTCCATGACGCCGATCACTTCCCAATCGGCGCGATCGTTTCTGAAACGGAGTCCTCCTGCGCTCGGACCGCTTCTCGGGATGCGCATGCCGACGGCACGATCGCCGAGATACTGGCGCGCGAACGATCGATTGACGACGATCACCGGCGGCGCCGCGGCCGTATCGGAGTCGGACAACGTCCGCCCGGCGACGAGCCGCAGCCGCATCGCAGCGAAGTAGTCGGGGCTGACGACGCGCTGCACTGCCTGCACGTCGATCGTGACGTCCGGATTGCGCGGCGACCGCATCGTGAAGGCGGTGAACCCGCCGAAGGACACCAGCGGCAGCGCCGTGCTGTACGCCGCGTGCGTGACGCCGGGCAGCGCACGGAGACGTTGCACGAGCGCGTCGAGCAGTTGCCCTCGGCGCTCCGGCGCGAACGTGGACGGCAGGGGTAGCCGCGCCGTGAGAACGTTCACCGGATCGTAGCCGCGATCGGCGCGGATCAACGACACGAAGCTCCGCGTGAGCAGCGCCGCCCCGACGAGCAGCACGCAGGCAACCGCCACCTGGCCCGTCATGATCAAGGCGCGCGTCCGCGCCATCGGTGAACGGACGGCGCCACCGGGCGCCGCGATGCCGTCTTCTGACAGCGTCTCGACGAGGTTCACGCGGCGGGTGTGCCAGGCCGGGAGCATCCCGCATGCGACGCTTGCGACCGCCGACACGACGAGCGCAAACGCGAGCACGCGCGAATCGATCGTGACGGCCTCGAGCCGCGGGAATTCGCTTGGCAGTATCGACGGCAGCACCCGCTGGAGCGCTCCGGCCAGCGCTACGCCTGCCGCGCCTCCGCACACTCCGATCAGTCCGTTTTCGATCACGAGCTGCCTGACGATGCGCCGCTGTCCGGCGCCGATGGCCGCTCGTACAGCGAGCTCGTGGCGCCGCGTCGTCGCGCGAGCAAGCTGGAGGCCGGCCACGTTCGCGGTCGCGGTCGCGAACAGCAGACCGACGGCGGCGAGCAGCGCGATGATCGCCGGCCGCACGTCTGCCGTCATCGCATCCAGCTCAGGCACCACGGCAATGTCGATCGGTCCGACGGCGCCGAACAGCGCTCGCGCCGCGACGCCCAGGTCGGGCGCGCCGCGCGCCCGGGACGTCGCTTCGGCTGCCGCCTGCGCCGGCGTCACATCGCTCCGCAGCCGCGCGATCGCGCGGAAGATGACGCCGTTCAACATGCCGCCGTCGCCGACCACGGGGGCGACGCTCCACGCGGTCCATGCGCGTGCAGTGCGATCGGGAAACGCGAACGCACGCGGCATCACGCCGACGATTGTGTACGGCTTGTCGTCCAACTCCAGCAACGTGCCAAGGATCTCGCGGCGGCCGCCGAAGCGCTCCTGCCAGAGGCCGTACGACAGAATCACGACGCCCTGCTGGTTTCGGCCGCCTTCCCCGTCGCGGAACAGCCGCCCGATCAGCGGAGTCGCTTTCAGAATTGCAAAGAGGCTCGGCGTCGTCGGGATGACCGGAATCCGCACGGGCTCGCCCGCGCCGGTCAGGGTCGCCGTCTGAGTCAACCATCCGCCGAGATCCTCGATCGCGGCCGGATGGTCGCGCCAGGCGTGAAACGTTCCGTTCGACACGGTACCCGGAACCCGCCCGGTGCGGCCCTGTCGCGTCTCAGTGATCCGCACGAGACGGTCGGAGTCGGCCCACGGCAGCGGCTTGAGCAGCACGCCGTAGGCGACGGTGAACAACATCGTCGTCGCGCCGATGCCCAGCGCCATGGTGAGCATGGCGACCGCAGCGAAGCCAGGCTGGCGGCGCAGCAGCCGGAGGCCGTATCGCACGTCCTGCGGCAGCCCGACCAGCGGCGTGCCATCAGCGCGCGTGATAGTCATGCGCGCGCGATTCTACTCGTCAATCACTCGGACCGCTTCCAGCCGAGGTGCGGGCGACCCGCGCCGACCGGTCGGCACGGCGACACCCGATCCGCCAAATCATCAATGCCGCCGAACGCCGGATGGCAAACCCACCCACTTTGAGTGAACAAAAAGGGACTGGACGGTGCGTGAGAGCATGGCTTTCAGACTTTTTCGTCGCCTTTTGTGCTTTTATGGCAGCACAGTGGGCTGAAATATCTATAATTTCTAAGTAATCCCGAATGTCATCCCTTTCTCGGTCGCTTTTCTCTGTTCGGAGGCCTCATATGTTCGTCGACGCCGCCTCGAGGGTTTGGTGACGACGCGCCAGCACGAGTACACGAGCACCGTACTCTCATCGGCGTCTGACATCGCGCGACTCGAGCACGACGTGAGCCGGCTGATGCCGGCACGCGATGTGGCGCTCTCGGCGCGGTTCGCGCTCGCGTCCCTCGACGACAACTGGACGCCGCGGGTGGCCGCGGTCTCGCGCAACGGCGTCGTTGCCGGTGTCGTGTTCGGAAAGGAGCGTCGAGTCGGCCCCTTCCCCAGCGGGCTGATCTACGCCGACGGGCGGCTGGGACACCTCGCGGTGTCGAATCCGGACGAACGCGAAGCGGTCCTGCTGGCGGCCATTCGATCGTGGTTCGCGCTGCCGCGCATTCGAGGCGTGCGTCTGGCGATCGCGCCGTCCAGTCTCGAAGCCGGCGCGGTCGAGCGGGTGCGGGCGGCTCTCGCACTCGATCTGACGCAGGCGACGCCGGCTCAGTACGAGCTTCACTCGACGCTGCCCTTGCCGTCCAGCTACGAGGCGTTTCTGACGTCGCTCGGCACGCAGACGCGCCGCAACTTCCGTTACTACCGGCGCAAGTTCGAAGCGGCCGGCCATCGCTACGTCGAGCGCGTGGCGCCGGACGATCTCGAGGAAATTCTCCGCCAGTTGCGGACGAAGAGCCGGATTCCGTTCAGCATTGCGAAGATGAGAACCGCGGCGCGGACCGTGGTGGCCACCAACCACCCCTGGGCCGCCGCGCTGCGTCATGCGAATGGCGAGTATCTCAGTGTGACCGCCGGATGGCTCGATCGCGGCCGGGCGACCATGCTGCTCCAGCAGAACAACGATCTCGAATTCGGTGACGCGTCGCTGTCGGTCGTCCTGCGGGGATACCTGATCGAAACGCTGATCACCCAGCGCGTGCCCGAGCTGCTGTTCTGGTCGGGTTCGGCGCCGCCGCTGTCGCGCTACGCACAGCCGATACCGGCGATCAGCCTGCACTTCGACGCGAGGACGCTCGGCTGGCGGTTCGTCCGGAGTATGATCGGCGCGACGCAGCCGTGGCTCGGGCGATGGTTCGGCGACGATCTGCGCTGGGTGGCTTTGCCGCGCGCACACTCGTGAACGCAGCGCGAATCGGACGCCTGACGTGCGCTTCCCGCTTCGCTCGCACGTAGTGTCCGGCTTTAGCCGGACTTGTCCGGGGTCCGCCTGAAGGCGGGCCTTCGCGCTGAGTCCGTGTCCGATATCGACACGCTCAGCACGGCGCGGCCGACCTGGAGTTCGTCACCCGACTGGATGCGGACGCCTCGGGGATCGCGCGGGTTGAGGCGCAGGCTTCGTCCGCCACGCAGGATCGAGGTCGGGTTGGTGGTCGACTCGTTGAAGAGGACATAGGCGAACAGCGCCGGATCGAACTCGAGCCGCGCGTGGGCGCGCGCCACTGTCTCCGTCACGCCATCGCGCGCATCGAGGAACGCGATGTCGTTGCGACGCACGCGGCCGAACGCGTCCGCAGGTTCTGCGCCGCGGCCGATCGCGATCACACCGCCCGCGAACGCGTACTTCTCGCGATCGCATTGACCCTTCACGACCACGACGCGAAGTTCTGGAAGATCCGCTCGAGGTCCGTGCGACGCGTCCCGATCGTCGTCGCAGTCGACTCGCAGCACCGGCTGGTCGCGGCTCGCCGAGTCCGTCACTGACACGGTGACCGCCAGCGATGCAGGAATGTCACAGCGCATCTCTGCGAGGCGTTCCCGCAGACGGGTCTCGAGCCGGCTGAACACCGCGTCGATGGCGGGACGATCGGCGTGCGGCTGGACGATGTGCACGGCGATTCGGGCATATGGGAACGTGCGCGATCCGCGGCCCGACGGCTGCGTCTTCCGCTCCAGCTCGTCGAGCGCCGCCTGCAGCAACTCGATCGGTTGCGCGTCGGCGGTCAGCGGTGCGTCGAAGAAGTCTCGGGCCCGCGCGTGAACCATCCGAACCATGTCGCGCAAGGGTCGCGTCAAGGTCGTCCTCTCATTGTTTGATCAGTCCCAGCTCGTGGGCGGCGGATACGATCGCGCCGCCGATTGGCGCGGCGGCCCGCCCGCCGTATCCAGCGTTCTCCACGATGACCGCGAATGCGATCCGGCGGCCTGTCCCGCCGTACGGCGCGAACCCGGTGAACCACGCGTGCGCCGGCGCGCCAGAGATTTCGGCGGTGCCGGTCTTGCCGGCAATGGCCACCGGATTGGACCGGAGACTCCGGCCGGTGCCCCGCGTCACCACTGCCCGCATGGCGCGCGCCAGACGATCCGCAGCGTCCGTTGACAGGAACCGCGCCTCGACCGGTGACTCATCCTCCCCCGGCGCATCCCACCGCACTGGAACGATCGCCCCGCCCGACGCGATCGACGCAGCCACGCGCGCCAGCTTGATCGGCGTCACGAGCGCCTCGCCCTGGCCATAGCCGACCTGCGCCAGCGAAGACCGCAGCGCCTCGGGCGTGGGCGATCGCGCGACGTTGATTTGGAAGAGCGACGCGGCATCGAGCACCGCCTTCGGGCCGACCGCGAGCGCAAGCTGCGCGAAGTACGCGTTGCACGAGACGATGAGGCCGCGCTCGAGATCCACATCGCCATGTGGCTGCGTATCCATTGGATCGTCGCGCACCGGCCGCGACGATCCGCGCACGTAGTTGCCGACGCGTCCATCCGGCAGGCGCACGCACCGGAATCGATCGCCGTCCTGCCGGGCGCGAAGCGCCGCACCGGCGACGAGCAGCTTGAAAGTGGACCCGGGAGGATAGAGGCCGTAGCGCGCACGATCGAGCCATGCCGCGCCCTCGCGTTCATCAGACGCGGTCTCGCCTTTCGGCCGCATGCGCTGTTCCGGCCACGGGTAGCTCGCCGCCGCGAGCAGCTCGCCGGTGGCCGCGTCGATCACGACAGCCGCACCGCGGGTGAATCGGCCCGCGACGATCCCGTCGCGCAGCGCGGCGGCGACGCGCACCTGGAACCGCGCGTCGATCGTCGTCCTGACGTCGCGCTCACGTGAGCGAATCGCAGCAACCGCCTCGCTCGTCGTGCGATATCGGTCGCGAACGAGCGGCAGCAACGCGCGAAGGTCACGGCGCACCGCCTGCGTGTGTCGTCCGGTGCGCGGATCGACGGCGTCGACCAGCCGGGCACGATCGTCGTAGCCCTTGAGTCGGCCGTCGCCATCACGTTCGACATACGACGAATTCCGTGCGCCCCAATTCGTCTGATGCGTCCAGTCTCCGACCACGTGAAACGCGAACCCGCCGAGCGGATAACACCGCGTGGTGGCGTCGGCACACTCGTCGGGCGCCACGGCGCCGGCGTGCTCATACGTCGTAGCCACGCTCGATATCTCGTCGGGCCGGCTCGTCGCGAGCGGCAGGCCGTTGCGATCGTAGATACTGCCCCGCGTCAGCGTCCGTGCGGCCGCGAGCAGGCGCGGGTTGTACTCGAAGCGCAGGCCGCCGTCCGCCTGCTCCGTGAGACTCGAGGCCGCCGCGACGTCGTCCGGGTGAAGCAGCTGCACCCACGCCGCGCGCGACAGCACCAGCGCGCCGGCGAGCGCCAGCGCACCGGCGAGAATTCCAATCGGCCGCCGCATATGCGCTCGCACGCGCGACTGCCGCCGGGCGACGGACAGCACCACACCGATGGCGATGAAGTTGGCCACCATCGACGAACGGCCGTAGCTCAGAAACGGAGTCACGACGCCGGACAGCGGAATGAGCCCGAGCAGACCGCCGGCGATCACCAGCGCCTGCACGTTCAGTACGAGCACCACGCCCACCACGAGAAACGTCGTGAAGTCGCCGGGCGCCCGGACGGCGATTCGCAGACAGCGCCAGCAGACGAAGCCGTATGTCAAGACCACGGCGACCAGTCCGATCCAGCCGACCTCCTCGCCGAATGCCGCGACGACGAAATCGGTGTGTCCTTCGGGGATCGCGTTCGGGCTGCCGAGGCCGGGGCCGCTGCCGGATACCGCGCCCGTGGCCAGCGCCCACAGGCCGTGCGCTACATGATTGCCGCCGATCACTCCGTTGTTCCACGGGTCGGCCCAGATCATCACGCGGTGTCGCACCGTCGCCGGAATCCCGGTCCAGTACGCCGCGGCAAATCCCGCAAGCAGCAACCCGAATCCCGCGACGACGAGCTCCGCGCGACCGCGCGCAACGCCGTAGAGGCCGAGAAACACACACGAGAGGACGAGCGCCGGTCCCAGGTCTTTCTGCAGGAAGAAGAACGCGAGCACGAGGGCCATGCTCGCAATCACTGGCCGGATGTCCCGCCACCGCGGCAGCCGCACGACGTCGAGCCACGGCCGCTGTACCGTCGCCGGCTCGGAGAGCGCGCGCAGCAGCTCGACGCGGCGGCCGAAATAGGCGGCGAGCGCGAAGACGACCAGCAGCCGGATCACTTCGACCGGCTGCGCACCGAGCAGATTCACTTTCACGCCGCTGGTTCCGGGGCCGCTGCCGAACAAGAGCAGCAGCGTCGCCAGCCCGCAAGCGAGCGCGAGCGGAAGGATCACGGCTCGACGGAGGAACGACGCCTCGAAATCCACTTCCGAGATCGCGAGGAGCGCCGCGATTCCGAGCGCGACTCCGCCGGCGAACGTCCCAGCCGCAATCGCGTCACGAATCGGATCGCGCAGCGCGCACATCGTCATCAAACCGATGCCGCACAGCAGCATGATCGCTGGAAGCAGCAGCGGTTCTTCGGCGCGCCGCCGCCAGCGCCTCACGAGATGCGCGATCCAGAAGACGGCGACGAACATCGCTGTCGCGCGCGCGACCTGACGCTTGAACTGGTCAACGCTGCGGACGGCGAAACGGGGCTTGAGCGAGACGATGTCCGCGCGGGAGAGCACTGGCACGTCCTGCCCGCTCTGCGCCGCAAGCCGGGCACGCATCTGTGACAGCCGCCGATCGCCACGGATTTTCGCCGCGGGCACCTTCACGTCGGCGAGCCCGCCGACATGATCCAGCGGGACTTCCGGCGACGTGGCCCAATCGAAGAGCACCCGCGCAGCGACCTGGCGCTCATCGGGCGACTCGTAGATGCCGAGCGCCGGCTCGAGATCCGATGACGCCTTCAGCGCGTACAGCGGAATCAGCCCTGCTGACGACCCGCTCTCGGCGAGACGAGCCACCTTCGCAGAACAGGCGAGCACGATTCCGAACAGCACCACCGCGGAGGCCGTGAGGAGACCGAGGAGTTCGATGTTGAGCGCCCGGAACTGCGACATCGATTCGAGCGGCGAAACCGGTTCGGCAACGACGACGCGCATGTCAGAAGTCTTCCGGGTGCAGCTGCTGCGCGATCTGACGGATCTGCGCCTTGCAGGTTTCGAGATGCTTCGCGGCGTTGCCGAACTCCATGATCGCCCCGAACGACGAGACGCACTGCTCGAAGTCGCTCTTCGATTTCTCCAGCGCGTTCAGTCGCTCGTCGCCGGTGAGGAGCGCGGCGCGCTTTCGGCCGAGCTGAGCACGGCGCATGTACGCGTCCCCCACGAGCGCGCTGTCACGTCGCGTCAGCGTGTAACCGCGCTTCACGGCCGCGTCGAGCGACTGGAGCGCTCCGTCGACGTCGGCGAGGACGTACAACTGCGTGACCGCCATGCCCACATAGGGATCGAAGGCGGCCGGATCCGACGCCGCCGCGTCGCGGAAGCGGACCAACGCACTCTGCGCCATCGCACTGCTCGGCGGCCGTGCGCGCTGCGCCGCGAGCCGCCGCACGTGCCCATCGGCCGTGAGTTGCCGGGCCAGCAGCGTACCGTCACGCGGCCACAATCCGTGCGCCCAGGCGAACGCTTCCTGTGCCTGACGCCACTCTTCCGGTCCCATCGTCGGCACCTCGCGCCGGTAGTCGGCAATGACGCGATCGCCAATGCTCCGCAGCGCCGCGACGAGCGGATTGTTGACGCGAAGTCTCAGGCCGACGTCGAAGATCGCCCAGCGTTCCACGGCGTCGTACGCGTCACGGCTCGACGTCACGGTGCGCTCGTCCATCGCCGGAATCGTGTCCCGGAATCTCTCCGCAAACAGCCAGGCGACACCTTCCGTCGCGACGATCCCGACCAGGACTGTCATCGCGATCGCGTGGACGAAGCGTTTCGCCAGCGTCGGCGCGACGTCGCGCGAGGGCGTTGACCGAGCGTCAGGAGCACCGACCGGCAGGCGCAGCTCGGTTGGCGCAGATATTGGTCGCACCTGCGGCAACGGATCGGTCATCGGGACCAGCGCCGCGATCGGCGGCGCTTCCGTGGTCGTCGCGACGAGCGGCTCGACGACGCCGACGACGGCTGTCCGCGTCACCGGCAGCGTCGCGGGCGTGTCGTAGCCGGTGACCGCGAGCGGGGTGTCGCCGTGGACGTAGCGCTCGAGATCCGCGCGGATGTCGGCGGCGGTCTGATACCGGTGCGACGGCTGGAACGCGAGGAGTCGGTGGACGATCGCCTGGAGAGGCAGCGGACAATCGGGCGGCAGCGACGCGCGTGGCTCGTTGGTGGTGATCGCTGCATAGAGCTGCCGGCGCTGTCGCGGTCCCTCGAGTGCCGGATACGGCCGATGCCCCGAGACCATTTCGTAGAGCATGACGCCGAGCGACCAGAAGTCGGCGTGGACGTTGACGCGCTCCGATCGCAGCCGCTCCGGCGCGGCATACGCGATCGTGCGGCCAACGTCGGTCGCCAGATCGCGCGTCTCCTCGAGCACTCTCGCCATCCCGAAGTCGAGGACTTTGCGTTCGCCGGCCTCGGGAATCTTGAGATGAGCGGGCTTCAGATCGTTGTGCAGCAGGCGATACGGTTGCTCTTCGACCGTGACCGAGAAGGCATGCGCGCGATCGAGGAACCCGCACAGCCAGAGCGCGTGGCCGACGGCTTCGTCATACGGCAGTGCGCCGTCGCGCAGACGCTCTTCGAGCGACGGCCCATGAATCAGCTCCATGGCGATGTAGAAGTCGTCCCCGTCGGCGCCGAAATCGAACACCTCGGGAACCATGCCGTGACGCGACGCGAATTCCCGCTGGAGCATCGCGCCACGCCGCTCGGCAGCGATCGTGCCGGTCCCGTTGTCGCCGTCGTGGAGGATCAGCTTCAGCGCCGCGGCGCAGCCGTCGCGGCGGCGCCGCGCACGGAACACGGTGCCGAACTGGCCGCGGCCAATCGGCTTCTGATCGGCGATTTCGAAGTCCTCGCGTGCCATCAGCGCCTGCCCTCCGCCACGAGGTTGCCTGACAACAGCTCCGTTCGGCGCGCGGGCGTGACGCCTTCAATGATGTCGGGGAATCCCGCGAACGCGTTGCCGCGCAGAACCAGGTGCGACGACGGCTTGACCGAGAACGCCGGTTGCCCGGCACCACCTGCACGCACCAGCACGGAATCAACGAACGTCGCCTGCCCCGCATCGGGAATCGACACGAGCGTTCCATCGGTCGCGATCCGGCTCCCGCGCACCGTCAGCGCCGATCCTGGAGAGAGATCGATCGCGCGATGCATCGACCCGCTCAGTTCGATGAGCTCCAGCGTCACCGCCGGCGCGGCCACGCGTATGCCGGTCTCCACCGGCGCCTGCGCGTCGATCCGCATTCCGGCAACGCGCACGTTGAATGCGCCGACGATCGACAGGGCGGGCGCCCCGGAATCGCCGTCATGCACGATCGTCACCGTGCCCGGGATGCGCGCGACCAGATCGATGCCGTCGCCGACGACCACTCGCTCGTGATACGCGCCGGGCTCCACGCGCACGAGGTCGCCCGGCCGCCCGACCGCGACCGCTTCGTTGATCGTCGCGAAAGGAGCGCCTCCCTCGGCCGAGACGACGAGCGTCCGCGACCCGTGAACCTGCGTCGTCGCCACGTACGCGGTCAGCGCCAGCGCGCCAACCACGCCCGCAAGCATGCCTCCTGCGAACCACGTCGCGCGACTCGAGAAGACAGCGCGTGCGGCGCGCCGGATGCGGCCCGGCCCGGCCGACGCCACCGGCGTCGACGCGATCACCCCGGCCTGATCGGCGACCTCGATCGGGTCGGTCGGCGTCATCCAGTCGGCAGCCTGTCGCCCCATCCGCTCCGCAAAGAGCGGCATCTCGGCATACACGGCCGTGATGTTGTCGCGCCCGCCAGCATCGTTTGCGGCGGCGACGAGCGCGTCGACGACCCGTTCAGGAGCGCCAGCATGCTGGCGGATGATGTGCGCGATCGTCGTGGACAGCAGCATGTCGCTGAGACCGTCGGAGCACACCAGGATCGCGGCGTCCGGCTCGATCGGTTCCTCGATGACGTCGACGAATTCCTCCTCGTCCTTGTTGCGATAGATCGTCCCGACATCGCGGAACACTTCGTTCCGATGCGGATGACGCATCGCCTCGGCCTCCAGCAGTTCGCCAGCGTCCTCGCGCTCGCCGACCGGCGAGTGATCGCGCGTCAGCTTCCGGATGCCTTCCGGGCGCACCTTGTACAGGCGTGCGTCGCCGACGTGGCCGATGGTGAGCCGGTCGTCGCTGACGATCGCCAGCGTGATCACGCAACCCATTCCGTTGAACTCAGCCGACCCGGCGGCGCGTCGATAGATTTCGTTGTTCGCGATCGCGATCGCCTCGCGCACGCGTTCGGCGTCGGTGCCGACGGGCCGTGCGAGGCGCTGCAGGATGACGTCTGTCGCGGTCGCCGCGGCGACTTCCCCGCCTGCTTTCCCGCCGATTCCGTCCACGACGCCGAACACGCCGCGCGCGGCATCGAGGATCGGCATGTCTTCGTTGTTCGAGCGCACCCGGCCGGGATGCGTCCGCGCAGCCGCGCGCAGCGTGACGCTGGCGACTCCGTGCACGTCAGCCACGATCGTGCAGGCGCGCCAGCCAGAACAGGCACGCGACCGCGCCAGCGAGCGCCGCGAGAAACACGAAGTGCAGCCAGTAGAGCGTCGTCATCGCAGGGACTTGGCCTCGAACTGCATCGTGAGCGTGCCGGCGAGCTCGATCCGGCTTGGCGATGGGACAACGGATTCCGCGCCAGGTCTCAATTCGCCGTCGGCGCCTTTCATCGCCGGCGGGATCGGCACGCCGTCAACCGTCGTGCCCCAGCTGCTCGCGTCCTGGATGAAGAAGAGCCCGGACCGATCGCGGCGCAGGCGGAAATGCTCGCGCGACACCTTCGACGCTGCGAACACCTGGACGTCCACCCAGACCGAGCTTCCGCCGCGGCCGACGGTCACCGTGTCCTTGCACATGCTGAACGCGTGATGCCCCTGCTGGTCGTCGTAGGTCAGCGTGGCGCGCTCGCGAAGATCCGGTGAGAGCACCTCGGGGCTCGCCGGCAGCTGCGGAACCTCGATCGTCGTGCTGCTGCGGCCCGCTTCGCTCACGACCGATTTCACGATCCGCGTCGTCGGCGGGCCGCCGAACTCGAGCGGCGGCGGCAGCGGCAGCATCGAGTCGATGCCGAGCTGACCCGGCCGGAGCGTGCCGTTCCTGTCGGCGTTGACGTGGACTTCCCAGCCTCCGGGCGGCACCTCGATCGGCGGCGCCTCGGCACGCGCAATCAGACGCGACAGGACGCCGCCGCCCGACCTGGCGCGCCCCTGGTTGATTCGGCGGACTTCGTCGCTGAGCGCCTGCTGCAGCTCCGCCACCAGTCGCGGGACGATGCCTTCAATCCGATCGAAGTCGGTCGGGTGAAGGTAGATGTGAAAGATCGCCGGCGGGAGCGTCGTGTACGGCAGCGGGTAAAGATTCAGCGCCAGCTCCTCGCGCATCGCATTCCAGATGCTCAACCCGGTCGGCGCCTTCGCCGTCATCACGCGCTCCTCTTGCCGTTACTATGACGAGGTGATCGGTTCCGAGTCACAGCCAAACCATCAGGATTCCGCAGGTTTCCTGTCGCGGCTGCCCCTCCTGCCCTTCCTGCCCTTCCCGCCCGCCCAGCCCTTCCTGCCCCGATGAGACTCCGCTTCGCCCCGTTCGAATTCGACTCGGCGACACGGGAGCTGACCCGCGACGGGACACGCGTTCACCTGTCGCCGAAAGCGTTCGACCTGCTGCAGCTGCTGATCGAGCGCCGGCCGGCGCTGGTCACGAAACCCGAGCTGCAGGATTCGCTGTGGCCGGACGTCGTGGTGGTGGAGGCGAATCTCGGAAACGCTGTGGCCGAGGTGCGGAAGGCGCTGGGCGACGATCCGAAATCGCCCAGATTCGTGTGGACCGTGTCGCGGCGCGGCTATCGGTTCGCGGCTGCGGTCGAGGTCGTCGGACCGGCGGAGTCGGCGCGATTGCACGGCGTTCGGTGGTGGCTGGCGTGGCGGGACACGATCCTGCCGCTCTCCGAGGGGGAAAACGTCGTTGGGCGGCATCCTGAGAGTGATGTCTGGCTCGACGCCACGAGCGTGTCGCGGGTGCACGCGCGCGTCGTCATCGCCGACGGCCGCGCCACCGTCGAGGATCTGGAAAGCACCAACGGGACGTCGGTGGACGGCGTCCGGATCACGTCCCGCCACGCTCTGGTAGACGGTTCGACGGTGACGTTTGGTTCCGAGCGAACCGTGTTCCGCGAATGGTCGGACGCGACAGCCCCGGCGACCGAGCGCGTTCATTCCTCACAGCACGCCAAACGCGATGGGTGACTCGAGATCGTGCGCGGCGGCCTCATGAGCTGAAGTCCTCGCGGTTTGCGCATCTTGGTCCGGGAGGAAGTTCGTGGCCGGACCAAGCGGGATCACGTTCGTCGTCGTTCAGCTGTTGGCGGTCGCGGCAGGCGCCGCCGCGACCGTTCAGCCTGCCACTTCCGCCAGCGAAATATCAGCCACGGGCGCAGCCGCGGCGGCAACACTGCGCGCGCAAGGACTCGAGCTCGGCTACAACCTCGACCACCGCGAGGCGCTCGAGACCTTCAAGCGCGCGACCGCCGTCGACCCGGACTCACCCGCCGGTTACCGCCTCGCAGCAGCAGCGGTGTGGACGTCGCTGCTGTTCGAGCAAGGCGTCATCACGGTTGAGGACTACCTGGGTCAGGCACGCGCCACCGTGGCGCGCTCGGCGCCGACCGCGGCACTCGACGCGGAGTTTCACGACTACCTGCGTCAGGCGCAAGCGCTCGCCGAACGGCGGCTTCGCGAGCTCCCGTCCGATGCGGATGCGCACTATCAGGTCGGCGCCGCGTTTGGACTCGAAGCGTCGTACCTCGCCACCGTCGAAGGCCGTCTCGCCGCCAGCTTCCGTCCGGCGCGCCGTGCCTACGCGGAACACTCGCGGGCGCTCGAGCTCGATCCACATCGCGAGGACGCCGGGCTGATCGCCGGGACGTATCGCTACGCGGTGTCCGAGCTCTCGGCGCCACTGCGCCTCTTCGCGTACCTCTCGGGCTTCGGCGGCGGACGCGAGCGCGGACTGCGTCTCGTCGAAGATGCGGCGCACTACCCCGGCGACTCGCAGCCGAACGCGCGCTTCACGCTGCTGCTCCTCTACAACCGCGAAGGCCGCTACGACGCCGCGCTCGATGTGATTCAGGAGCTGGCGCAGCGCTATCCACGCAACCGGCTGCTCCGCCTCGAGGCGGGCGGTACCGCGCTGCGTGCGAATCGGCCGGCGGCCGCGCGCGCGTTTCTCGAGCAGGGCCTCGCGCAGCTTGCCGGCGATCTGCGGCCGCGCGCGCTCGGCGAAGAGGCCCGCTGGCGCTACACCTACGGCGCTGCGCTCGTCGCGTTGCGCGAGCTCGACTCCGCGGAGCGCGAGCTGCGGCTCGCGCTCGCGGGCGCAACGCGCGACTGGGTCCGCGGACGCGTACACCGGGAGATCGGCAAGCTCGCCGACCTCGCCGGCGAGCGTGCACGAGCGCTCGACGAGTACCAGCTGGCCGCCCGTCTCTGCAGCGGCGACAACGACGCCGGCTGTGCGGACGCTGCCAGGGCGCTGCTGAAGCAGCCGTATCGGTAGGAGGGCTCAATGAGACGTGTTCGACTGCACCGTCTAATCGTGGCTGTCGCCGGCGTGGCGGCCGCCGCCTTCACGTTTTCGCGTTGGCCGCACCCGGCGTCGCCGGCATTCGATCGCGACACGCTGGCGTCCACGTTCACGTCGGATCTGCGCCGGGTCGTCTACGAGTGGGATCGCGACGATCCCCGGCCGGACGACGCGCGTCTGCGGGCGCTCTTCGACTTCGTCTACGAAACCTACGACGCCTCGGCGTGGGTGCCGCAGTCGCTGTTCGACAGCAACCTCGTCACCCATGCCGTCGCCGGCGACCTGGACACGATCGTCGGCGAGAAGGCGGGGCTCGTGCGGTGGCGCGACAATCGGCGGGTCCCGGCGTTTGGCATGGCGCCCAACGCGAGCGCCTCACGCCGCGGTCAGCCGCTGCGCTGGACGGTCAACTGCCTCGTCTGCCACACCGCTGAAATCGATGGCATCGTGTATCTGGGCGCAGGCGCGAAGACATTCGACGAGCTCTGGTTGGGCGAGGCGCTGAAGCAGCTCACGAGCGACCAGTGGCGCCGCTTCGTCCCGCGCTTGCAGGGCGACGCTGCCATTGCGGCCGAAGCCCATCGGATTCTCACGAGCCACCATCACGACAAGATCGATTCGCTCACCCGCGCGCGATCGACGGCGTTCGCCGCGTCGCACGTCGAGCTCTACATGCGCCCGCACGAGGGGGCGATGCCGCGCGTCGACGAGGTCGGGCGCGGCGACGTGAAAACGCCACCGCTCTGGCACACGGTCGCGAAAATGCCGTCGCGGCGATGGTACGTGGACGGCGCTTTTCACGGGCCGTTCCCGCTGATGGCCTCCTCGATGGAGCTCGAGAAGGACCGGCCGTTCGACGCACTCGTGCAGGTGGTGGTGCCTCGTATCAAAGGACAGTTCGAATCGGTCGTCCGTCGGCTTCGGCCGCCGCGCTACCCGTACGAGATCGACGCGGCGCTCGCTGCGCGCGGACGCGAACTGTTCGAGTCGGCTGACGTCGGATGCTCCGGGTGCCACGGCCGCTACGACGGCGCGGGCGACGTGACATGGCCGGGCGTGTTTGCGGATATCGGCACCGATCGATCACGGCTCGACGTCGTGTCGGCGGGATTCATCGCGGCGTTCAACGACAGCCCGCTCGCCGGGGAAGGCGGGCTCGCACGGAGCGAGGGCTACGCCGCGACGCCGCTGACCGGCGTCTGGGCGAATTTTCCATATCTTCACAACGGCAGCGTGCCGACGCTTCATCATCCGCTGGGTCCGGTGTCCGAACGGCCGCGAATCTTCGAGGTGATGGCCGCCCGGCGTCTCGATCGCACGCGCGTCGGCCAGCCGCTCTACACGGATCCGGACTATGCGCGTTCCAGCGAGGAGGCACTCCAGCGACGCTTCGGCGGCAATCGCAACTGGTTCAACTCGTCTCGGCCGGGATGCGGTAACGGCGGCCACGACGTGTGGTCCCGCGTACGCACCGACGCCAACCGCAGGGCGTTGATCGAATACCTGAAAACCTTGTAAGGAGAGAAGAGTGTGCGACGTGCAGGCGAATCCTGGATAATCTCGGTGCCATCACAAGGAGCATGCCCGTGGACACTCGGCTCACGACGTCCCGCACGCGCCAGCTGTGGACCTGCGCGCTCGCCGCCCTGTTGTTGTGCCTCGTCACGCGGACGCCGACCGGCGCGGCGTCGTTCGACTTCGACGCGTTGACGATCGCGGACATCAACCGCGCGTTCGACCGCGGTGCACTGACCGCCGAGCGGCTGGTGCAGCTGTGCCTGGCGCGGATCGAGGCGTACGATCGGAAGGGGCCGTCGCTTCACGCCGTCATCGCCCTCAACCCGAAAGCGCTCGACACGGCGCGCGCGCTCGACGCGGAGCGCAAGGCAAAAGGCGCGCGGTCGCCGCTGCACGGCATTCCGATCGTGCTGAAAGACAACTAC
>DATFXR010000025.1:0-2315 GCA_035315685.1 Vicinamibacterales bacterium
CCGAGGCGAATCATTTCCTTTTCGCGATCGATGACCTCGAACGACAGATCAGGTCGAATCTGCACCACGATCATGTGGATGGAGTTGGTGCCGATGTCGATGGCTGCAATGCGCATTGGTGTGTCTTAACTATAATGAAGGCCGCCGCCCCGCCCATACCATGGCACATTCGATCACCCGATCCGAACTCCTCAGACGCCGTCTCGATCAGCTCACCCGCGCGCTTCCAGGCCTCGAACAGGGTGATGTGCGGGCGCTGCATCGGGTGCGGGTGGCCTCGAGACGGCTTCGCGAGCTCGTGCCGGTGCTGCAACTCGACCACGCATCCACCAGGAAGCTGTCGCGGCGTCTCCGCAAGCTGACGTCCCATCTCGGAACGGTGCGCGAGCTCGACGTGATGATGCTGGGCATCGACGAGATGCACGAGGCGCGTCGGGTGCAGAGCGGCGCCCTGGCCCATGTCGGCGTCGCCGTCTCGAAGGATCGCGATCGGGCGCGTCGCCGACTGTTCACGCGGACGCCGCTCCAGGATATCTGGCGCCTGACCCGGAAGCTCGAACGGGCCGCCGCCGAGATGAAGCTGCTCGAAGCGTCGCAGTCGCGAGCCGCCGCGCGCAACTGGAAGTGGATCGTGGACGCCCGCCTCGAACGGCGCGCGTCGCGTCTGGTTTCTGCGGTCCAGGACGCGGGCACGATCTACATTCCCGAGCGGCTGCACGTCCTGCGCATCGCGCTGAAGAAGCTGCGCTACGCGTTCGAGCTGGCCAGCGACGTCAGTGGAGTGCGGGCCGACGCCGACCTCCGCTCGTTCAAGCGGGCGCAGGATCTGCTCGGCCGGACGCACGATCTGCAGGTCCTGATCGAGCGCGTCCGCCAGGTGCAGGCGTCGCTCACGCCGCCGAACATCGCCGTCTGGCGCGATCTCGACGCGCTGATGGTATCTCTTGACGACGACTGCCGCCGCCTGCACGCACGCTACATGCGGATGCGCGACGACGTCGTGGCGATCGCCGCGCGGCTCGCCGGCGTGCACGCGTCGGCCGGCGGCAGCGCGCAGCGGACGCGCCGGGCGGGTTGATCGATGGCCGGATCCTACGAGCTCTACCTCGTACGTCATGCAGTTGCCGAAGCGCGCGGCGAGGCGTGGCCCGACGATGCGAAGCGGCCGCTCACCGACGACGGCATGGCGCGCATGCGCAGGGCGGCCCGCGGTCTGGAACGCCTCGGCGTCGCGATTGACGTCGTGCTCACGAGTCCGCTGGTGCGGGCGCGGCAGACCGCCGAGATCGTCGTCGAGGCGATCCATCCGCGGCCGACACTGATCAGTACCGACGCGCTGTCGCCCGACGGCAGCTACGCCGCCGTCGTCGCCGAGCTCGAGAAGCACGCGCGCAAGACACGGATCGCGCTGGTCGGCCACGAGCCAGGGATCGGAGAACTCGCGGCGCGGCTGATCGGCTCGCGTCACGCGATCGAGTTCAAGAAAGGGGCGGTGTGCCGCATCGACGTCGATGCGGTGCCGCCCGGTGGGCCCGGCGATCTGCGCTGGCTCATGACGACGAAGATCCTCCGCGCGATCCGCAAATAGATTCGAGCTCGCCACACCGTCACGCCGCCCGCTGGCCTGGCTACGCTGACGCCAGCGCCACCGGACCCACGAAGACACGAAGTTACGAAGGAGCACGCGTTGCAGCCACGATGTGGAGCGCGCCGTTCCGCGGAGCGGGCCACCGCAACGCGTCCTACCTCTGCGGTCTCTGCCATTCTCTGCGGTTCAAAACCACGCCGATGATCACGCCACACGCTGGGGTTACGCGCGCAGCCAGTCCGGGCGCCAGTGCTTCACCTGCATCTTGATCTCCTTCGCCGTCGTCAGCTTGCCCGCGACGATCTGTCGCACGAGATCGGGCACTTCGTCGTCGCCGGCGAACCGCAGCGCCACGAGCTGCCGATGACTGAGCGAGTTGATCTGCTGATGCAGCTCTGGCGGCAGGAGCTGCCGCAGACGCAGCCGCTCTTCCAGTCGGATGACCCGGTCCTGCACGGTGAGCGCTTGCACCCTCGAGAAGAGGGCAAGCCCGACGAGGGCCAGCGCGAACACCACTTCCCAGAACCAGTGGAGCGTCGGCTGCAGGATCGCGTGCCGCACCGCGTTCACGAAATTGATGAACATCACGGGCAGCACGAAGAAGTGGAACGGCGGCAGCAGCCTTGTGTGGGTCTTATAACTCTGTTCGCGTTCGGCCATGGGCACCTCCCGCGTCACTGTACCGCCGAGGTG
The DNA here is from genome assembly GCA_035315685.1 of Vicinamibacterales bacterium. GTDB lineage: Bacteria > Acidobacteriota > Vicinamibacteria > Vicinamibacterales > CAVVIG01 > QHWK01. Next base: position 2,282 of record DATFXR010000025.1, read on the forward strand.
GTATCTGTCGGAAGTAGATCTGTGTGATATTCTG
>DATFXR010000026.1:0-6892 GCA_035315685.1 Vicinamibacterales bacterium
CGCACCGGTGGTACTGACGGATGCAAAGGGCTGATGGCCAATGGCTGATGGCTACGGTCAAGGGACGTAGCCCGCGAAGGCATCAGCCGAAACAGATGGAGGGCCGCCCTTTCAGGGCGGCCATGGGGCGAATCACGATGCGTAGAACGATGATCAACATCTGCATGCTGGGCGCGCTGGCGGCGATGCCACTCGCCGGGATGATCTCGGCCGCTGCGCCGGCCGGCGGCGACGCGGTCGTCGACGCGGCGATGAACGGCAACCGCGACCAGGTGCGCGCGCTGCTGAAAGACGGCGCCGACGTGAACACCGCCCAGGCCGACGGCATGACCGCGCTCCACTGGGCGGCGCAGAAGGGCGACGTCGAGCTCGCCAGGGTCCTGCTCTACGCCAGCGCGAACGTGCGCGCTACCACCCGCATCGGTGGCTACACGCCGCTGCTCATCGCGAGCCGCAACGGCAACGCCGAGATGATCGAGGCGCTGATCGGCGGCGGTGCTGACGCGAACAATGCGACGACCAACGGCACGACGGCGTTGATGCTCGCGGCCGCGGCCGGCAAGGTGGACGCCGTCAGGGCGCTCCTCGCGAAAGGCGCCGACGTCACCGCGAAAGAGAACGTGAAGGGCGAGACCGCGCTGACCTTTGCAGCGGCGTACGGGCGCACCGATGTCGTCCGCGAGCTGACGGCGCATCACGCCGACGTCTCGGCCACGACGAAGGTGCAGGACCTCGCCTCGTTCGCCAAGGAGGAGCAGGAGCGGTTGCTCGCCGAGCGCGGCGGACAGCGCGGCCGCGGCAACGGCGAGCCGGGTGCGAATGGACGCGGACCGCAGGGGCCGCAGATTCCCGGCGTCAACCGTCAGTACAACTACACCGAGCTGGTGGCCTATTGGGGCGGATTGGCTCCGCTTCACCTGGCCGCGCGGCAGGGCCACAGCGAGGTGGCGAGCGCACTGCTCGAGGCAGGCGCCGACGTCAATCAGCGGACCACCGGTGATCAGTCGACAGCGCTCGTGATTGCCATCATCAACGGCAACTTCGATCTCGCGAAACTGCTGCTCGACAAAGGTGCCGATCCCAGCCTCGCGCAGAGCAACAACGGCGTCACGCCGCTCTACGCCGCGCTCAACTGTCAATGGTCCGACAAGGCGCTCTACCCGCAGCCGCGCGCCTTCGAGCAGCAGAAGGCGAGCTATCTGGACCTGATGCAGGCGCTGCTCGACAAGGGCGCCAATCCGAACGCGCGGCTCACGCGGAAGGTCTGGTATTCGCAGTACGACTTCGATCAGTCGGGCGTGGACGAGAGCGGCGCGACCCCGTTCTTCCGCGCCGCCTACGCCGCCGACGTCGACGGGATGAAGCTGCTGCTGAAGTACGGAGCGGATCCGTACATCACCACGATGCGGACGCCGGGGCGCGTGCGGACCGGCGACGTCACGCGCGAAGTGACCGACGTCTCGCCCCTCCCGCCGGTGCCGCCGGGCGGTCCTGCGATCTCGCCGCTGCTCGCTGCCTCGGGTGAGGGCTACGGCGAAGGCTTCGCGGCCAACCACCATCACCACGCGCCGGCCGGCATGATGCCGGCGGTCAAGTTCCTCGTCGAAGAGCTGGGCCTCGACGTGAACGCGAAGGATCACGACGGCAACACTGCCGTCCACAACGCCGCCGCCCGCGGCGACAACGAGATGATTCTCTATCTCGTGTCGAAAGGCGCCGATGTGAAGCAGGTCAACCGCGAGGGGAAGACCACGGCCGATATGGCCAATGGCCCGGTGCAGCGCATCAGCCCGTTCCCCGACACGATCAAGCTGCTCGAAGGCATGGGCGCCAAGAACAACCATAAATGTGTGTCGTGTTAATCGTTCGCGGCAGCGGCAATTAAGAATTTGGAATTCAGAATTAAGAATGCGTGCAGTGATCCGAACAGGGTGGCTCACGCGTTCTTGATTCCCGATTCCATCATCTCGACTCCCTTCGACGAATTCTTAATTCTGACTTCTTAATTCTTCATTGATGATGACTCTGCGAGCGCTGTGCGTGTCTGTGATCGCGGTGCCTGTTCTTGCCGTTGCTGCGCTGGCGCAGTATCAGAGCGCGGCGGAGCATCCCGCGATTGCGTATTCGAAATCGACGCCGACTGACGCGGTTGCGCGGCTGCAGCGATCGATCGACACCGGCGAGACCAGGCTCGCGTTCGACGAACAGCACGGCTACCTGCCGGCCGTGCTGAAAGCGTTGAACGTGCCGGTGTCGTCGCAGGGACTCGTGTTCTCGCGCACCAGCCTTCAGGTCGACCGGATCGCGCCGTGGTCGCCGCGCGCCATTTACTTCAATGATCAGGTCTATGTCGGCTGGGTGCAGGGCGGGCCGATCATGGAGATTGCCTCGGTCGATCCGAAGCTCGGCACGGTGTTCTACACCGTCACGCAGCAGCCAGGTGACACGCCGGTGATCACGCGCGAGACGCGCACCTGCCTGCAGTGCCACGACTCGACCTCGTCGACCGGCGGCGTACCCGGCCTCATCATGCGATCGGTGATTGCCGATCGCCACGGCTATCCGGTGTCCTCGGATCGCGGCAGCACGACCGACTCGACGCCGATCCCCGATCGCTGGGGCGGCTGGTACGTGACCGGAACGGTTCCGGCGCCGCATCTCGGCAACGTCTTCGCGCCGGCGCTGTCGAGCGAGATGGGCAACGTCCAGGCGTACCTGTCGAAGACCAGGCTCGCGTCCGACACGAAGGTGACGGATCTGAGCGGCAGGTTCGACGTCGCCCCGTACCTCACCCCGCACAGCGACGCGGTCGCGCTGCTCGTGCTCGCGCATCAGACCTACGTCCACAATCTGATCACGGCGGCGGGATACCAGGCGCGCTCGACTCCTGACGAGACAGCGCGCGTCGAGGGCGCAGCCGAGCGCCTCGTGCGCGCGATGCTGCTCGCGAAGGAAGCCGTGCTGCCCGGCGCGGTGAGCGGCACGTCGGGGTTTGCCACCGAGTTCGCGAAGGCCGGTCGGCGCGATCGCCGCGGCCGCTCGCTCCGCGATCTGGATCTCGAGCATCATGTCTTCCGCTATCCGCTCAGCTATCTTGTCTATTCGGAGAGCTTCGACGCGCTGCCCGACGTGGTGAAGGGCTACGTCTCTCGCCGATTTCGCGAGGTGCTCAGCGGTCAGGATCAGCGTCCGGAGTTCGCACACCTCACCGCGGACGATCGCGCGGCGATTCTGGAGATCCTCGCCGACACGAAGCCGGACTTCGTGCAGCCCTAGGCGCGTGTCGTGTTGATCGTTCGCGGCAGCGGGCAATTGCCGGCGCCGCGTAGGTGCGGCGCGCCGCACCTACGTGGCGAAGCTGTCCCGGACACTGCGGACCACGTCCGGTAGGGCCTGCAGGAACTCGCGCACTTCCGGCAGGTAGCGGAACGCCACCCAGATCGTCACGACGACGACGCCCGCCGACACGAGGCCGTCGAGTACGGCGACCGGACTGCCGTACGGCCCGGCGGTGAGGTGGTACAACCAGCGCCGCGCGGCATGCAGCGGCCACGACACGGCCTGATAGACGAGGATCACGCCGAGCACGGCGATCCACAGCGGCAGGTCTTCCGGAAGCGGCCGGCCGAGCAACTCCTGCCGCGTGACCAGCGAGAAGAGCACCGTCAGCCAGACCCAGAAGAGTCCAACCCCGACCAGCGTCAGCAATGGGAGCGTCAACCCGGCGAACACGCGTGCGGTGTAGCTCGCCGGTATCGGCGCCGGCCCCGCGGCGGGATTCCATCTCGCGCGACGCGCCATTCGCCGGCGCCTTTTCCATTCGCGCCGCTCGCGTTTCCACGACGATGTCGAGTCGGTGGCGCCGGCGTACTTGGCATACTCGCGCTTCGCGCGATCGATCAGATCGCGCGCGCTGAACCGCTCGCCGTATGCGGCCGCGCGCTCCTCCGCGGTGTTCGCCTGTGGCAGGATGATCGCGAGCAGGAAGTAGGCGAGCGCGAACACGCCCTGGGTGATCAGCAGGAGCACCACGAACACCACGCGGACGATCACTGGGTCGATGCCGGCATAGGCGGCGATGCCGTTGCAGATGCCCGCGATCATCGCGCCGTCCGGAATGCGGTACAGCCGCCGCGGCGCCGATGGCTTCTTCGGCGCTCCGGCATCGCCGGCGTCCACCGGACCCATCTCCTGGAGCAGTTGATCGACCTCTCCTGCCGAGACCACGGTCTTGTGCGGGCCGAGGTAGCGCTGGCATTTCTCGGCGATCGCCTGCTCGAGATCCGCGACGATCTCGACGCGATCCGGGTTCTCACGCAGCTGCCGGTGGGCGCTGTCGAGATACGTGATCAGCGCGTCGTACCCGGCCTCTTCGACCTGGTATGCGTTCCCGTTCAGATTGATCGAGATGACTTTCTGCATGTCTCGTCACAGCTGGTTGACCGTCGCGTTGATCGCTTTCCAGTATTCGTTCAGCTCCGAGAGCTGCGCCCTGCCTTTCGCGGTGAGCTCGTAGTACTTGCGCGGCGGCCCCGCCCCGGACTCCTGCCACTCGTAGTCCACGAGGCCTTCGCGTCGCAGCTTGCTGAGCAGTGGATACAGCGTCCCCTCCTGAGTCGAGAATTCCGTCGCGCGCAGCCGCTTCAGCATGTCGGCGACGTAGACCTTGTCGCTGGCGATGATTCGCAGGATCAGGAACTCGAGCAGGCCCTTCCGGATTGCGTTGAATTTTTCGCTGACGCTCATCCGTCCCATATGAAGCTACCTTGTTCAGACAAGGTAGTCAATGCCCGCCTTGGCTCAACTCTTGAAGTGAATTCGCGCCATGTCCGGGAACACGATCCGTGTGGCCGCCGTGGCGGACCTGCACTGCACGAAAACATCCCAAGGGGTTTTTCAGCCGCTGTTCTCGCGCATGACGGAGGCGGCGGACGTCGCGCTGATCGCCGGCGATCTCACGGACTACGGCTTGCCCGAGGAAGCGGCCGTGCTGGCGAAGGAGCTCGCGGCGCTGCGCGTGCCGACAGCCGCCGTGCTGGGCAATCACGACCTCGAGTCGGGCAAATCGGCTGAGGTCGCGCAGATCCTGCGCGACACCGGCATCAAGCTGCTCGACGGCGACGCCTGCGAACTGGCCGGCATCGGCATCGCCGGCGTCAAGGGCTTCGGCGGCGGATTCGGCCGCCACGCGCTGGCGCCGTGGGGCGAGACGATCATCAAGCAGTTCGTGCGCGAGGCGGTCGACGAGGCGCTCAAGCTCGAGGCGGCATTGGCGCGGCTGCGCACGACGCATCTGATCGCGCTGCTGCACTACGCGCCGATTCAAGGCACCGTCGACGGCGAGCCGCTCGAGATCTATCCGTTCCTCGGATCGAGCCGCCTCGAGGAGCCGATCGGCCGGTATCCGGTGTCGATGGTCTTTCACGGCCATGCGCATCGCGGCCGTCTCGAAGGAGTCACCAAGGGAGGCGTGCCGGTCTACAACGTATCGATGCCGCTGCTCGCACGCTCATTTGCCGATCGTCCGCCGTTCCGGATCCTGGAACTGTCGGCAGACCAGGCCCAGGCGCAGCCGACGCCGGCCGTCACGCGCGGCCGCCGCGCAAGCGACGCGATGGCGTCCTGAGGAACCCTCATGGAAACATCGACAGCTCGGGCAATTCACGACCCGGCCGCCGAGTTCTACATCGACGCCGTGCGCAAGCTGCAGGAAACCGGCATTCCGTTTCTCGTCGGCGGCGCGTTCGCGTTCGCGCACTATTCCCACGTGCCGCGCGACACCAAGGACATCGACGTGTTCGTGAGGCCGGAGGACTGCCCGCGCGTCCTCGAGGCGTTCGAGCGGCTGGGCTACCAGACCGAGGTGCCGTTTCCGCACTGGCTCGGGAAGATTCACCAGGGCGGCTACTTCATGGACCTGATTTTCAACTCGGGCAACGGCGTCGCCCGCGTCGACGATCTCTGGTTCGATCATGCGCCGCGCACCAACATCCTCGGGCTGATCGTCAGGCTGTCCCCGGCCGAGGAGATGATCTGGTCGAAGGCGTTCATCCAGGAGCGCGAGCGGTTCGATGGCGCCGACCTGTATCACCTGCTGCGCGAAGTCGGCCCGTCGCTCGACTGGCCGCGGCTGCTGATGCGGTTCGGCGACTACTGGCGGGTCCTGCTCAGCCACTTGATCATGTTCGGCTTCGTCTATCCGGACAAGCGGCAGAACATCCCGGCCTGGGTGACGGACGAACTGCTGCGGCGTTTGAGCGTCAGCCGCCCGAACCTGCAGAACGACGTCTGCTACGGCACCCTGCTGTCGCGCGAGCAATACCTCCACGATCTGCACCACTGGAAATACCGCGACGGCCGCGAGCAGCCCGAAGGACCGATGACGCGCCAGCAGATCGAGATCTGGACCGAGGCCATACAGAAGAAGTGACCAGCAATTAAGAATTAGGGGAATTAAGAATTGAGAATGCGTCGCATGCTGAACGGGCTCTCGAACAGGGCACGAATTCTTACTTCTTAATTCACATTCTTAATTGCGCCGCACGTGGGGAGTGCTGCGGCGTCACCTCACTGCTGCCGTTCCAGGATCCATGCGACCGTGCCGATGAGCTTTTCCCACAACGGGCGGCGCCGCCATTGGGCGAGGTGGATCTCACACGATCGCGCCATGTCGGCGTCCAGATCGCACTCGATGCGGCTGGCGATCCCCGTATCGCGGAACGCGACGTTCACCTCGTCGTTGTGCTCGAACGAGCGGTTGTCCAGGTTGGTCGTCCCGATGATCGCCCAGAGACTGTCGACCAGCAGCGCCTTGACGTGGGTCATCCCCGGTTCGTACTCGAAGATCCGGACGCCGGCCTCCAGCAGCTGGCCGTACATCCTTCGGCTGGCG
>DATFXR010000027.1:0-18703 GCA_035315685.1 Vicinamibacterales bacterium
GCCCATGATCCGCGTGATTCGCGCGGCGAGCTTCGTGTGTGCCTGAAGGTTCCACCTGAAGATGTCGCCCACTGAAATGTGGACGAGATCGCAGGCGTCCTTGAGCATCCTGGCCTGCGTACCCTTCCCACAGCCCTGAACGCCCATGATGATGTATTTGTGCATCGTGCGCCCCGCGGTGGCGCATCATAGCAAACGCACGTGTGCACTCGGTAGCATCAACTGCCTGGCAGGCGGTGTCCCCGCGCGATCCGTTCAGTGCACTGACGCGTCCCGCCGAGCCTCGGGCATTTCGCCTGGGTACGGCGACGCGGCACTGGCCCACGATGGCGCGGACCTCGGCGTCTTCGATCGCGAGCTGTGCGGCAACGTCCTGAAAGCCATTCTGCGTTCCGACGCGAAACCCCTCACTGAACCTTCGCCCGGCCTCGTCGAGACGTCCACCGGCTGCCAGCTGTCAGCCACGCCAGCCATACGAAACGCCGTTTGGTGTTCGTGACGCGGCTGATTCGGCGATCGCTCGAGCGAACGGTACCGCAGTGATCGCTGAACACCGCAACGATCCGCTCAAGGTGTTGCTGGTTCAAAATCAGCAGACGGTCGAAACGTTCTGAACGGGCCGTGCGCACGAACGGTACGAGTGCCCCGGACTTTGCGCGCAGGGTGTACACCCGCATGGCGCGGTGCCGTACCACTCGCGAACCAGAAGTACAAGCGCCTATTTGCTGACAGCGCCTAAATCCCGGGATCCAATCGTCCATCGGCGTCGCTCGCGAAGACTGCCGACTTTACCTTTTGACGGACGAGAGAGAGGCGCATTCCAAGGACGCGTCGTCCCGTGTTGGATTCCTATTTCAGCCGGTCGTAGACCTTCCTCGCTACGCCCTTGATCGCCTCGGTCGGATCCCCTTTTCCGCTGAACTCGATGGAAAAGAACGTCAGGCCCTTGAGCACCTGCAGCTCGGCGTGCTTGTCGTTGTACCAGCACGTCACGTCACCGAGCCCTGTCAGCCCTTGCTTGTCTTTCTGCGCACACATCCCTTTGTAGATGGTCGCGGTCGCGGCGGTGAGGGGAATCACATTCAAATGGACCTTGTGAAGGCCTGATCCCGAATACTCGCAGCTCGACGGCCCGCCTGGCACTTCGGTCTTTCGAGGGCCCTCGACGGTTTCACCCAACGCTGTGGCCGCGTCCTCCTTGGTCAAGAGCGAACAGGCCCCGCTGGCGGCGGGCGCGACAGACTGCGAAGTCCAAGCGGACGAGACGCCGGCAATCAACAGGACCAGGGCAGCCACAAATGCGGTCGCTCGCATATCGCCTCCTTCGAAAGCCGCGGCTATTTCTTCCCCGCCCTTTCCTCGGCGCGTGCGCCACGCAGCCCGCCCTCCATCGCGTAGTTATGCTCGTGGCACGCGTACTCGAAGAGACGTGCGCTCGTCGCCGCGAACGGCTCTCGATCGTCCACGGCGTGGACCATGTGTCGGGATCGTCCACGGTCGCACGATACGTGATCGTCGACGGCCCGGTCCGCGTCAAACGCTCGACGACGTGGATGCGGCCCGTCGAGCCGCCATATTGAACCTTCTCGCTGACATTCGTCGTATCGACGACGAGCGTGTCGCCTTCCCAATGACCGACTGAATCGCCGAACCATCGCCGAATGTTCTGCGCAAGGTGCTCACCGCCGATTCGAATGATTGCGCCGAGCCCCGCACCAACCGGCGCCTCCCCGACGCCCCGCACATCGTCGTACGCCCACTGAGCGCCTGGCCGCCGGCCGGCATCTGATCTTCGTTCGCGCTCGCGCAGTCCTGCGACGTCCATGTCACGGTCTTCAGTTTGCCGCCGCGCTTGCAGAACGACATACCGTCAACCGGTAGTCTTCCACGTATATTTCGCGCCGCCGGTCACCTTGGCGATCAGGTCCGGCGTCGTGTAATTGTGGCCGAGCAGTTTATGGTCGGACATCGGCCGCGTCTGCTGCCTGCTTCAAACGTGCGGCATATGGATACTCCTTTTCTTGGTCGCAGTCACGACGAGCCGACTCGTGTCGGCGCCGTCCAAACATACGCCTCGAATGTTTCGACTGCCTGCTGATTCTGAACCAGCCACACCTCGAGCGGATCGTTGCGGCGTTCACCGATCACTACAGCGGTCACCGGCCCGCTGAGACGCGACGCGACGGCCGCGTCGTTGGATCACTTGAAAGCGTCCAGTGGCGCGGCCGTGGTCGTCGTCTGTCCGACTTCAATGAGGTAGCCGTCCGGATCCCGCATGTAGCAGCGGAGCTCCGTGGCGTGAACTTTCGGTTCGGTGATGAACATCGCCCCGCGCGAGTGCCAACGCTCGTAGAACCGCTTGATGTCACTCACGCGCAGGTTGAGGAAGCAGCCGAGCTCGTCCGGGTGCCTGGGCGGCGTGGCGGTCACTTCCGGCTTATCGTCTGTCGGCCCTCCGCCGACGTTGATGATGAGCCATGTATTTCCCAGACGGAGGAGTGTCGGTTCGCCGGTGCGAAGCGCCTCGGCGCCGAGCACGTCGCGATAAAACGCCGTCGAGCGTGGTACGTCTGCGACGATGAGCGTGACAGTGACCACGAACTCGAGGCCAGGTCCGATGGTTGTGGGCGTCATGAGAGTCAGTACTCCTTTGCAGGTCCGGGGGCTTCGCGGAACAGAGTCCTCGTAATAGTGGTCGCGCGCGTCGACATCAGATTGACATGAGCTCTGGGACTGATACATCGCTGACGAGCGGCTGCTTTCGAATCTGCGCGTAGTCGAGCATCTCCGAAGCGGGCCGGCGTATGCAGTCGCACATCTCGCCGTCGCTCGGAATGGCCCAAGCCACGCGGGAGGTCTCGATTCGATCGCGCCGCCCCGCCGGCACCATTCTGCCCTGGACTGATCTTCATCGCCTTTCACGGTCGGTGAGAGCGCGGAGTCGTCTTTCCGATCGACTTTGCGATCTTAGAAGTAGCCTCGGACTTCTCGCGATTCCTGCACGGAGACTCGCCAGGAGACACCTGGGCACCGAAACGAATTCTGCGGTCCGGTCACTCTTAAAGCAAATGCGGGCCGCCCGCCGCGTCTCGTGACGCATGCGTGCACCTGCTGAACGGTCGCGTATGAGCGCGTCTGCCATCGGCAACGTCGTCGACGAAGCTGGACAAGGCCTCTCCGCCCTCGACATCACCCTCGACGATATCTCGCGCGTGCGGGAGGTCTCGCTCGCCCGAGCCTCCACGGTCACCGGCCAGTTCTCGCTCGGTCCTTATCCCGCCGACGCGCCGGCGGCGAACGAGCCCGGCAAGCAGGCGCGCCAGCTGCGGCTGCGCGTGCTCGTCGGACAGCACATCCTCAAAGAGATCGTAGTTGCCGACACGCCGCAACCTCTCGCTTTCGGGACGATTACGGTGAAGCGGGATGAAGCGACGAGCTGGTTCGCAACATTGGGCACAGGGCAGCCGTCGCGAGTCAGCCGGTCCGACACCCTCCGCTGGCTCGTGGACAACGAAGCTGCCTGGGGCCGCACGCAGCAGGTGATCGCCGCGGCCGACACGCTCGACATCATGCAGCTGCACATCGATGTCGACGAGTTCAAGCCGAACGAACGGGACGAGAAGCCGCAGATCGTGCTCTTCTTCGATTCGACGCCGGCCCCTCTCGATGCGGCGCACAAGCGCGGCATGGACCCCGACGATGCCCGCATCGAGCGGTCAGTCCTCGCGCGAGTGAAGGAAGGCAAGGACGTACGGGTTCAGATCCCGGAGATGCGCGTCGATCGGAACGGTCTGGCTGCGATCGGCACGGTCGCGGGCATCACCGGGCTGTTGGCACTCGGCGGTGTCGTGTCGGGACTGTTGCTCGTCCTCGTCTCGGCAGTCGCCATCGTCGGCGTCGTTGCCTTCGGCCTCTTGTACATCGTTGTCGACAAGTTCGTCTTCCGCGATCAGTTCCACCACAAGCAGCTGGCACGATGGTTCGAGCAGGCCATCGCGAGCCTTCAGACCACGACGCCGCCGGGCGCGGTGCGCGTCGCCGATCTGCGCTTCCGGTCGAACAACCTCACGCACTCGAAGCTGGTCATCGATCGCGGTGTCGAGGCGGTGGTCCTCGGCTCGCCCTTCGGCCAGTCCTACTTCAACGACCCGCGGCACGTCATCGACGACCCGCGGCGCGGCAGCAGCGCGAGCAAGGGACCGATTCACGAGATGAGCGTCTCGGTGCGGGGAGGCTCCGTGGGCTACCTGCAGGAACTGTTCAACAACCATTGGAACATCGCCGAGCCATCCGACGCGCTGCCGGTGACTCCGGCGATTCCGATGGCACCGACCAGCCTGAACCCAGGCGAATTCCAATGCGACGTGCAGGTCGTCCGCACGCTCGACAAAATGTTCACGCCGGGCGGGGACGGCGAAAAGGGAGTCCTCGAAGCGTACCTGCGCGCCATCCGCTTCGCGAGCCGCTTCATCTACATCGAGAACCAGTACTTCAACAACGACGCCATCACCGAGGCGCTCGTCGACGCCGTCGGCCGGAACGTCAAGGTGATTCTGCTGCTCAACCCGGCACCGGACATGCCGTTCTATCTCGGCTGGCAGCAGAAGGCAGTACGGCGCATCGCCGATTCGCTGAAAAAGAACGGCATCAACCCTGACGATCGCCTTGGCGTGTTCAGCGCCTGGACGCACGAGGCCGCCGACGCGACCAGGCCCAAGCCGACGCTCGTCGATACCTACCTGCACACGAAGTCCGCGCTGATCGACAACATCTGGGCCACCGTCGGCTCCGCCAATCTCGACGGCGCGTCGCTCGATTATCTGCAGTACGCGCGTCCGCTCCTCGACGGCGATCTGCGCAACACCGAGGCGAACGTCGTGGTGTTCGAGGGGCCTGGCACGATCGTCTCGGCGGTGGATGCGCTGCGACGGCAGTTGTGGAAGGAGCACCTTGGCTTCGCGGATCCGTCGGCGCCCGAGCTCGCTGATTCGCCGTCGAAGGACTGGCTTGCGGTCTGGCGGCAGCGCGCCACGTTGAAGAAACAAGGGCTCATGACGAACCTCAACACGGTGAGCCCGATCCGCGTCCTGGAATTTCCGAAGGCGGCGTTCGAGGACCAGGTCCCACAACGCAAGCGGTTCGGCAATCACGCGACCGCGATCGCCTACCTGCAGCACCTGTTCAGTCCCGACGAGAAGCCACGCGACGTCATCGTGTCGCAGTACACCGTGCTCGGCGAGAGTGGCCCGCCAAACCACACGTTTCATTACGACCCGCCCGCATCGGGCACGCCGCGCGCTCGCGTTGAAGCGCCGGCTCCGGGCATCTCGATTTCCGGCGAACCCGAGATCACATAACGGCCATGGCAACCACCATCGATCGCATCGCGCACGACGCCGCCCAACTGCTCAAGGTTGTCGGCGCGATCACCAGCGCGGACGGCGGTCCGCGCGCGCTCCTCGCGACCCTCGGCTGGGATGTGCCGCCGGGTGTCACGGACATCGGACTGGCACAGCTCGATTTCTCCCGAGTGGTGCAAGCCGTTGAACGCGTTCAGGAGGCGTTGAGCAGCAACGCGAGTGAGGCAGTGCTCGCCGAGCGATTCGCGGAGCTGCTGGTCGAACTGGACAAGGCGTTCACACATCTCCGCGCGGTCGTTGCGGGCCTGAGTGCAACCGGCGACTATCTCGACCAGACGCACATCAAGTCCGAGTTGGTGCCGCGGTTGACCGACCTGCTGGCGGCCTCGCGCCTCGCATCCGCGTCGCCGATCGCGTTCCTGTTTCTGCAGCTGTTCGGCATCGTGAAGCTGAAGCCGTTCCAGGCGGACGCCGTCATCTATCAGGTCGAGCACGTTCGGACGATCGTCGATTGGGACTCGCTGCCGCAGCTGTTCAGCGATCCGGTCGGGCTGCTGCAGTCGCGATACGGGTGGGGCACGCCGACCTTCGACGGTGAAAGCCTGATCACGAACCTGAGCGCGCTGCTCGAGGCGATCGGCGAACCCGTGCGCGCGCGGCCGCTTCCGCGACGCGTCGAAGAGCAGCTCGCCGGCAGATTCATCCCGGATGCGGACCTCGCGCCAGCAACGCAGCTGATCGCAAGCGTGGCGCGCGGCGACGCGAACAGCGGCCTCGATGCCGGCATGTCGGTCTTCCCGCTGCGCCCGTCTGCTGTCGGCGCCAGCGACGGCGGCCTCGCGTTGAATCCGTTCGTGCACGGCTTCGCCCAGCTGCAGTTTCCGATCGCGCCGAACACGACGCTCGAGTTCGAATCGACCGCGGCGCTCGACTCGGGCGTGGTGCTGCAATTCCGCCCCGGGGCGGCGCCCTCGCTCAAGGCCGGCCTGCTCGGCTCCGGCGGCATCGTCGACGGCGCGACCGGCAAGGCCGTCGTGCGACTGAAACTCGGCGCGCCGGCCGGCAGGCCGCACAAGCTGCTCGAGCTTCCCGGCGGCGGCGTCATCGAGTTCGATTCGATGACGTTCGCCGGCGGCGTCGACGTTCTCGACGGCGCGCTGGCGCCCAGCTTCGGCCTGAAGGTCGCCGGCGGCCGTGCGGCGATCAAACCCGACGGTGCCGACTCGTTCATCGCGTCGATCCTTCCGGACGATGGCCTCGACCTGCACTTCGATCTCGGCGCACGGTGGTCGGCCGAACACGGCTTCGCGTTCGAGGGATCCGCATCGGCCGACATCGATCTGCCGATCAAGCTGTCGATCGGCGGTCTCGAGGTCAGCCGGCTTCACGTCGGTGTTCGCCCGGCAGCCTCGCAGCTCGCGCTCGAAGTGAGTGTCGCGGCGGCCGTCAAGATTGGACCCGTTTCCGCCGCGGTCGATCGCATCGGCACGCTTGCGTCGGTCGCATTTCAGGACGGCAACCTCGGACCGCTGGATCTGGATCTCGGATTCAAGCCCCCGTCCGGGGTCGGCCTGTCAGTGGACGCGCGTGGCGTCGTCACGGGCGGCGGGTTCCTGTTTCATGACGACGTCCAGGGACTGTACGCGGGCGCGATGCAGCTGTCGCTACGCGACCAGATCACGCTCAAGGCCTTCGGGCTCATCGCGACGCGCATGCCCGATGGCAGCCGCGGCTACTCGCTCATCGTCTTCATCACCGCGGAGGACTTCCGGCCGATCCCGTTGGGCCTCGGCTTCACGCTGCTGGGCATCGGCGGCATGGTCGGCGTCAACCGGACATTCGACGAAAAGGCGCTGCGTGAAGGGCTGAAGAACGGCACGCTTGCCACGCTGCTGTTCCCCCGCGACCCGGTTGGCAACGCCGACACGCTCATCCGCAACCTCGCGACCGCGTTCCCCGCGCGTCGAGACAGTTATCTTCTCGGGCTGGTCGCCAAGATCGGCTGGTTCACGCCGACGCTCATCCTGATGGACCTCGCGCTGATCTTCGAGTTCGGATCGCGCGAGCGGCTCCTCGCCCTCGGCCGGATCAGCGCGGCACTGCCCTCGCCGGACAACGATCTCATCCGCCTCAACATGGAGGCGATGGGCGTTCTCGATTTCGATGCCGGCACGGCTGCCGTCGATGCCGTCCTCGTCGATTCGCGGCTCGCTCACAAGTTCCCGATCACCGGATCGGCAGCGTTGCGCGCCGGCTTCGGCGACGGCCCGAGCTTCGTGCTCTCCGTCGGAGGGTTCAACCCGCACTTCGCGCCACCGGCCGGCGTGCCGGAACTGCGCCGCGTGGCGATCGCGCTGAGCTCGGGGGACAACCCGCGGTTGCTGTGCAACGCGTACTTCGCCATCACCTCGAACACGGTGCAATTCGGCGCCGATGCGTCGCTCTATGCGTCGGCGGCCGGCTTCAGCGTCGAAGGGAACGTCGGCTTCGACGTCCTGGTGCAGCTCGCGCCGCTGCACTTCCTCGCGGAATTCCACGCGAAGCTGCAGCTGAAGCGCGGCGCGCACAACCTGTTCGGCGTCAAGCTCGCCGGTGCGCTCGAAGGCCCGCGCCCCCTGCGCGTCAGCGGCAAGGCCACCTTCTCGATCCTCTGGTGCGACTTCAGCGTGCACTTCGACACGACGCTCGTGCGCGGTGAGCGTCCGCCGCTCCCGCCCGCGGTCAACGTGTTCGCGCAGCTGGCCCAGGCGCTCGCGTCGAGCTCGAGCTGGAGTACGCAACGCAACGCCACGCAGACGCATGGGGTCGCGCTGCGCAGCCTGCCGCCGGCGGGCGGCACAGGATCGATCGTGCTCGATCCCCTCGGGCAGCTGACGGTCAGGCAGCAGGTGGTCCCGCTCAACACGTCGCGCGACATCGAGACGTTCGGCGGCGCCCCGGTCGCCGGTGACCGTCGCTTCGCGCTCACCGCCTCGCTCGCCGGCACGCCGCTCAGGAGCTCGCCGCTGCAGGCGCCGTTCGCGCCCGCCCAGTTCTTCGTGATGAGCGACGATGAGAAGCTCGCTGCGCCATCGTCTCAGCCGATGGACGCAGGTTGCGTGTTCGGCGACGAGGTGACGTCGTTCGACGGCACGCAAATCATCCCCGCGCCGATCGAGTACCAAATCATCTCGATCACGCTGCAGGGCTCAACGTCGACGGCGCCGCCGGGCGCGGCGCCGGCGCCGTACACGATGGGCGTGGCGCAGCTGCAGACGTTCACGCGTTCTGGCGCCGCCGCTCGGGCCCCGGTGCGCCGTGTCGGCCGCGCGCGGTTCCGGAACGACGCGGTCGAGAGCGGGGCGCGCTTCAACGACCCGCGGTGGGCGATCCTGCCCACCGGCGACGGTCCACCGGCCACCGTCGGTGTCGCCGTGCGCAGCTACAGCGAATACCAGGCGGCATTGAAGGACCTCAATCGCGCTGGCGTGCGCTGGCAAATCGTGCCGGCGTATGAACTGGAAACCTAGAGATCACCATGCCCGCAGCACCATCCGCGAACCTGACTCTCCTGCCCTGGGTACGGCAAGGCGCCGCAGGCGCGATTGCCACCGTCGACACGCTCGGCGCGACGCAAGCGGCCGTGGCCGATCTGTCGATCACGTTGAACGTGAACGCTCAATCGCTGCCGACGGTGCCGGTGCGCCTGCGCGGTCCGGCAGACGTCGTGGGCATCGATGTCCATCAGATCCTGCGCACGGATCCCCGGCCCGGGACGAACGACTTCGAGTCGAACTGTTTCGCCTCGATCGAATTCGATCGTGCCGACTTTCCCTGGCTGTTCACGCCCGCCCACGCGAACACGGACGCGAGGCTGCGGCCGTGGCTGTGCCTCGTCGTGGTACGCAAGCAGGATGGCATCACGCTGACGAGCACGGTGGACTCACCGCTGCCGGTGCTGCAGATCGTTCCGCCGGCGAAGCCGTTCGTCGAGCTGCCGAATCTGAAAGAGAGCTGGGCGTGGGCACATGCGCAAGCGGCCGGAACCGGGACCGACGCGACGGCAGTCGGCAACGCGCTGAACGGCGCACCGCAGCTGTCGCTCTCGCGCCTGGTGTGTCCGCGGCTGCTCGCGCCGAACACCGACTACCTCGCGTGCGTGGTGCCGGCATTCGAGCTCGGTCGCAAAGCCGGGCTCGGCCTGCCGATCGCCGACCCGGATCTCACGGCCACGAATGCGCTCGCTCAGGCGTGGACGCTCACGGCAACGACGCCGCTGCAGGTCCAGCTGCCCGTCTACTACTCATGGCACTTCCGCACCGCGCAGGCGGGCGATTTCAAATCGCTGGCGGAGCTCCTCAGAATCTCGTCGCCTGCGGGTCTGGGGCAACGAACGATCCGCATCGGCGAGCCCGGTTTCCCCGCGTCGGGCGTCCCGCAGTCGGCCACCGTCAACGTGGAAGGCGCGTTGATGCCGCTGGTCAGCAACGCGGGCAGCGCGGCCTGGACCGATTCGGTCGCCTTGCCATTCGAGACGGCGCTCGCCGGGATCGTGAATCAGCCGGGTCAGAACCAGGTGATCGCGCCGAACGCCGACCCGCTGGTCGCGCCGCCGCTCTACGGCCGCTGGCACGCAGGCCGGGCGCTCGTCGCTCCGGGGGCGGCCAACTGGTTCGACCAACTGAATCTGGATCCGCGGTGGCGCACCGCCGCAGCGCTCGGCACGCGCGTCATCCAGCAAAACCAGGAAGAACTGATGGCGTCCGCCTGGGAACAGGCGGCGGAAATGCCAGCCGTCAATCAGCGGATGCGCCAGCTGCAACTGAGCATGGCCGTCGGTGAAAGCCTGCACGCACGGCATCTGTCCAGGCTGTCGGAAGAGATGGCCCTGCGCATCGCGTCTCCGGTGTTCAGCCGTATTCGCATCCCGTCAGAGACGCAACCGCTGGGTCATTCGCTGACGGCAGCGCAGATGTTTTCGATGCTGCCCGTGCCCGCGACGCAAGCGCCGATGCGCCGCATCGGCAGGCAGCGTGGACCGTTGACGCGGCGCATCGTCGCGCAGGGATACCCGCGATCGCCGTTCGACACCTGGGTGGTGCGCCTGAACAGCTTCGCCGGTTTTCCCGCCGCGGCGCGGCGGCCGGACACTATTCGAGCAAACATCTCCGTTCTTCCGTCCGTCGACAGCGTCGTGAACGCGATCTGGAATTCGGGATTTCTGGTGGCGCCGGAAAACCAGCCGGTAGCGCCGCTGCCGTCAGTCGACCCGCTGCCGCCGGAATGGGACTACCCCGGTGCCTTTCGTGCGGCAGCCGCCAGTCACCTGTCGCGCATTCGAACTCGATCGAGTACCAACTTGGTCTTCCCTTCCGCCCTCGCTGACACGCTGGGCTACGTGCTCGCGCAGATGCGGCCGCGCGTCGCGCTCGCGAAACTCGCGCGCGGCGTGATATCGACTGGCGACAACATCCTGCAGCCGTCAGCGCCCGGTGTGACGCCGGTCGGTACCGAAACGGTGATGATGGCGCCGTCGTTCCCGCAGCCGATGTACGAGCCGCTGAAGGAGAAATCGCAGGACCTGCTGCTGCCCGGCCTCGACGCGGTCGAGGCCGAACGGGTGGTCGGCCTGAAGACCAATCGCGCGTTCGTCGAAGCCTACATGATCGGTCTCAACATCGAGATGGGGCGCGAGCTGCTGTGGCGTGGCTTCCCCACCGACCAGCAGGGGACGTACTTCAAGCATTTCTGGGGAACGGACGCCGGCCCGAGCGCGGCGGACGACCTCGACGATCTGCGCAGAAACCTCGGTCGCGCGCTCGGCGGGCCAGTGCCGAATGCGCCTCCCGAGCAATTCGTGCTGCTGCTGCGAAGCAGCCTGCTGCGTCGCTTCCCAAACGCGATCATCTATCTGACGCCGGCGCTCACCGGCGCGTCGCCAGCGCCGCCGCCGGACGTCTTTCCGATCTTCAACGGCGCGATGGAGCCCGACATCAACTTCTTCGGCTTCCCGGTGACGCCGGCGGCGGCGGTTGGTTCGCCAACCAGTCCCGGGTACTTCGTCGTGATTCAGGAACATCCGACCGAGCCGCGCTTCGGTCTCGACGCGAGCGTCGTGAACAACCTGGTCGCGACCAGGAGTCATCTCGCGATCGGGACGCAGCCTCCGGCAGGCGTGCCGCTCAAAGGGCGCACGTGGGGCAAGAACTCGGCGCACATGGCGGAGATTACGCGCCGGCTGCCGGTACGGATCACGATTCACGCGTCGCAACTGGTCGCTGTGCAGTAGAGGCAACGGCAACTTCCGTTTCTCATAGCGGGTCACATGAGCGCTCAACTCTTCCAGACCAGTTTCGCGATTCCGGGAACGAGCCCGACGCTGCCGGCACAATCGCTGTGCCCGGGCGACGTGCCGCTCGTGCTGCTCCCCGTCCGGCTCGAGACCCGGTTCTTCACGCTCGCCACCGGCGCGACCGAGCTGCGGGTGCGGATCTTTCCCGACAAGATTCACCTCGACAGCCACGAGCCCGATCTGACGGCGGACGAACAGACCTGGGGACGGCACTACTGGACGCAGAACTGGCTCGCGGCGAGCGACGCGACCGCCACGGCCACTGCGTGGCGGCAGATCGCGGATCGCTTCGGCGCACGCCGGGCGGCGTGGATCGCCCGCGTGCTCACGCCGACCAACGCCGATCAGCGCCCGACCGGGCCGGCGCTGCAGACGCTCGCCGTCCCGCCGGCATTCCCAGGCATCACGGTCGCCGACACAGGCGAGGCGTGGCGCCATGCGCCGCAGGCGCGCCTGATGCCCGACCGCTGGATCGCGGTCGTGCACTCCGCGGATCGCGTCGCCATCGTGGTCACGGGTAACGACATTCGCAGGCCGCTCGCCGTCGGTCCGGATCCTCAGGCGCCCGATCCCGATCCGCAGACCGAAGCGGCCATCACAGCCGGCGAACAGCTCGCGATCGATCCCGGCATGAAATGGATGACCGACTTCAACGAAGCGGAGTCGATCGGCATGGCGCTGCGGATCCCGATTCCCGCCGCGACGGCGGCGGCCGGCCTCGACAGCCTGCTCGTCTTCGGCGTGACGAGGTCACTCAGCGTCGCCGACACGGCGAACCAGCTCGCGAGCCTGCTCGACGCGCATCACTACACCGACGGGCTCGCGTTCGTGCGACCGGGTACACCCACCAACAACGCCGACGATCGACGCTCCGGGTACGACTCGAGCGACCCGGGCCACGAACGCAGCTTTCGCATCGAAGTCGACGGCACGCCGGAACTGACGGACAACAATGCGCTGCGTGTCGGCACTGCGCTGGGGCTTCCGTTCGACCGCATTCTCCCGACGTTCGGCCGCATCGAGCGCGGCCTCGACCGCGACGACCTTGACATGCGCAGCATGAACACGGCGCTGTGGCAGGTCGGCTGGGGCTACTTCCTGAGCAACATGATCGGCGCGGAAGCCGGTCTCACGACCCCTGACGTCGACTGGGCGCGCGCGCATTTTCTCAGCCACGTGCGCAGCTTCGGTCCGTTTCCCGCGGTTCGCTGCGGCGCGCAGCCCTACGGCATCCTGCCCGTCACGTCGCTCGATCTCTGGCAGCCGGATCCGAACGAACCGGTTGCCGCCCGGGACACGTGGCTCAAGGGCATGCTGATCGCACTGCGCGACACCGTGTGGCGCCCGGCGGTCGATTCGGTCGCTCGCATCGGCAATCGTCAGGATCCGGTGGACCCCGACGCCGATCTCGCCGACGTGATGCGCACCGACGGGATCTCGAGTGTCTATCGCACGCGCAACGTGCTCGGCCGGCATTTCCTCCAGCATCTGTATCGCTTCCTCGCGTCGAACTTCGCGGACAGCGACCCGGCGCAGACTGCGCTTCTGACGAGCCTCGGGATGGCCTCGCGCCCGCGTCTCACGCATCTGTGGAACGCCGATTGGCAGTGGAGCCTCTTCGCGCCGCTCGTCCAGTCGGGCGAAGTGTCACCGTGGGCGAAGCTCGAGCCGAATTACGTCGCCGCGCTGCTCGCCGAGCCGCGCATCGACAACGTCCTGGCCGCACGAAACGCCGGCAGCTTGCTGCAGGCGCTCCTGCGGCACGCGTGGCTCCGCGAGATCGCCTACGCGGCAGCGCGCCTGCAGGCCGCCGAGACCGGCGGCGATCCCGCGGCGCTTCTGCGCGACGCCGAGCTCGTCGATCTCGTCGCCGGTGCGCAGCCGACGCTGCACTGGAAGCGCCAGCTCGAACAGGTGCTCACGGCCACCGCCGGCCAGACGATTCGGGTGTTTCTGGAAACGCAGGCGACGTTCAGCACGCCGGCGCTTGCGGCGCTCGGCGAGTTCCGCGCGAGCCTGGCGCGCCTCAATAATCTCGACAGCGAAGCACTGTCGCAGCAGATGCAGGGGACGCTGGATCTCTCCGCGCACCGCCTCGACGCATGGGTGACGTCGATCGCAACCAAACGACTCGCCGCCATGCACATCGACGGCCCCGCCGGCCTGTACGTCGGCGGATACGGCTGGCTGGAGAATCTCAAGCCGATTTCCGCAGCGGCGGTGAAGCCCGTCGTCACGCTGCCGGCGGGAGAACCGGGACCGTTGCAGACTGCCGCAAACGACAGCGGCTTCATCCACGCGCCTTCGATGATCCATGCCGCCACGGCGGCGTTGCTTCGCAACGCGCACCTCGGACCGACGGGCGTTCCAAGCGCCACCGGACCGTTCGCGATCGATCTCTCGTCGCGGCGCGTGCGCGAAGCGTCGCGGCTGCTCGAAGGGGTGCGCCAGGGACAGCCGCTGGGCGCGCTCCTCGGATATCGCGTCGAACGCCTGCTCCACGAGACGTTCGTCGACAACGGCCGCAGCATGGACCGTTTCATCAAGCCGTTGCGCCGGCTCGCTCCGCTGATCGCACGCGCGAGCGCCGAGACGACCGCACCAGTGGAGACCATCGCCGCGAATAACGTGGTCGACGGCCTGGTGCTCAATCGCCGCTGGAACGAGGAGCGCAGCACGGTCATCGCCGCGCTCTCGACGGAAGGATTCGGGACGAGCGATCTCTCGACGCTCACCAAGATCCTCGACCGGCTCGGCGACATGATCGACGGCGTGAGCGATGCGCTCACCGCCGAAACCGCCTACCAGATGGCGCGCGGCAACACGGCGCGCATCGCCAGTACCCTGGAGGCGATCGCCCGCGGCGAGGCCGCGCCGCCGGAGCTCGAGGTGGCTCGCACGCCGCGCTCGGGCACGTCGCTCACGCACCGGCTGCTGCTGTTGATGAGCGGCCCGAACACCAACACGCCGGGGTGGATCAGCGCCAACGCGGCCAGCCGCAGTCTCGCGGAGCCGATGCTGAATTTCTGGGCGTTCAGGCTCCTCGGCGACGGCACCAAAGTCCGATGCACGGTCGCGCGCCTCGACGACGTCACCGGCGACGTCGTCGAGACGCGGACGTTTCCGCTCAGCGAGGTCTCGATCACACCGCTCGATGTGGTGTTCGGCGTCGAGGACGCCAACACGACCGCTCAGCCGGGCATGGCGCTCAGCGAGATCGAGCAGCAGATCCTCTATTACGCGAAGCGGAAGACCGGCGGGTTCGATCCGCACGCGACGCTCCGGCTGCAACACGCACGGCCAGCGAACCTGGCGGCCGGCGAGATGACGCTGTTCGACGCGCTCGAGCAGGCACGCGCCATCCGGCGGCTGCTGGGCGTGGCACGCGGCGCCGAGCCCGAGGACCTCAATCCGCCGGAGCGGACAGGTCTCGGCACCATCGATCTCACCGAGCTGGAAGCACGGGTCGTGAGAGCCGAAAACGCGCTCAACGCCGCCCACAAGACGCTCGCCGGCCTCATCGCGCGGATCGCGACGACGACCACCGCCGAACTGCTGCGCACGTGGATGCTCAGGCTTGGCGCGTTCGGAGTGGCGCCGGCGGTTCCGGTCAGCGTCGCGGGCGAGGATCAGGCGGACAAGACGGCGCTCGTCAGGCAAGGTCAGGCGCTGCTGAAGATCAGCGGTGCGCGATTGGACCAGGGCGCCCTATTGCGCGCCGCTGCGGCAGCAACCGATCCGCACGGACGCAAGGAGCAGCTGATTGCACGTGTGCGCGCGGTGTTCGGACCGTCGTTCGTCGTGCTGCCGCGATTCTCGTTCGACGCCACGAGCGGGACGGAATTCGGCGGCGCGCTCGCCGGCAGCACCGCCGCGCAGGGCGGCGATCCGCTCGCGGTCAACACCTGGTTCGCGCGCTACGCGCGCGTGCGCGATACGGTCGGCCGCTTCGGATCGTGCCTGCAACGGGCGGAAGTGCTCGGCGCCGGTGCGCGACTGAACCTCAGCGTCGCGCAGCTGCCGTTCGTCAACGGCGAGCGCTGGGTCGGCTTGCCGCCGCTCACGGGCGCCACCCTGCCGCCAAGCAGGCTGTCTCTCGTCGTGCACACGATCGGCCCCATCAATACGACCCTCGTGATGACGGGCCTGCTGGTGGACGAGTGGGTCGAATTCGTGCCGAGCACCAAGGAGACGACCGCGCTGGCGTTCCAGTTCGACATGCCGAACTCGGCGGCGCCCCAGAGCGTGCTCATCGCAGTGCCTCCGGCGCCGGGTCAGGACTGGACAGCCGAAACGCTGCGGCGCGTGCTCGTGGAAACGCTCGACCTCGCCAAGCTCCGCGCCGTGGACACGGCATCGCTCGGTGCCGCTGCGCAGCATCTGCCGGGCCTGTATCTCGCGTTCAACACCGAGGACCACGCGGTCTCGACGGACTTCGCGCCGCTGACCCACTGAGAGGAGCTCGACGTGCCTGTTCCGCAACTCTTCGTCACGATCACCGCCCCTCCAGCCGGCTCGCCCGTGAACCGCACGTTCGAGATCCTCGGCAACATCTCCTGGCAGCAGGTGCCGGTTGGATGGAGCCTCACGAGCAAGAGCGTCAGGGTGCAATTCGGCCCCGGCGGTTCGAATGCACTCGCGACCTTTCCGAGCGGCTTCAACTGGCGATGCACCGGTACAGTGAGTCCCGCCACGCCCTGGGGCACCTTCGTCACGCTGACGGTCAGCGCGGATGCAACATTCAGATTCCTCCTCACGAACCGGGAGCCCGACTTCGAGACGTTGAGCGTCACGACCACGTTCGTCGTGCAACTGCCAGGCGCGATCGCGCCGGCGGTGAGCCTGGCCCCGTTCGCCTCGCCGATCGTCGCAGCGACGGTACCCGTCGATTTCCTGTTCACAGGATCGGCGACGAGCCCGCAGGCACCGATCGTGCTGGTGCAATACAAAGTCGAGAACGGCCAGTTCGCAAACGCGGTGAATGCGAGCGGCAACTGGTCGCAGTTTCGAATCAGGCTGCCGCTGCCGCCGACGGCGCCCGACAAGGATCACACGCTCACGGTTCGGGCGACGGATTCATTCGGGACCGTCGGCGAAATGTCGGCCACGTTCAAGGTCCAACCCGACCCGCCGATCGTCGTCCCGCCGGGCGCGAAGACAACGTTCTCCGGCGCGCCGACGACGTCATCGATCACGAGCTGGACGCGTCTCGAGCCGCAGTGCACGGGTGCCGACATGGGGGTGAGCTCGAGCGCTCGTCTCTTCGATCCGCTGTGGATGCTGACGCGCCAGTGGCAGATGGGAGAGTTTCAGGCGGAAGACGCGGGCACGCCGGTCCAGGCGCGGGTTCGCGCGACCACCGCGACGCTCACCCGCCGGTTTTCGGGCGAGGTGCCGCAGCCCGCGACGGTCGGACCGACACCGGTTGCCGCAGCGGCCTATGATCCGGCGAGCACGCCGCTCGAGGTCCTCGTGGAACGGCGGCGCATGCGCGCGGCTGACGCGAGCGAAGCGCGGATGCTCACCTTTGCCGTCGAATCAGGGCTCCATTTCCTGCGGATGCTGGAGCTGCAGTCGCTGTCCAGGAGTTATCGGGCCGCGTTCCTGACGAAGCTCGCCCTGCAGCCACTGCCGCTTGCGAGAGCCGCGCTGGTCGACGATGCCACCTCACGCTACCTGCAGTCGATGGTGGGACGGGCACCGGACGGACGACAGCTCGCGACGCTCGTGCGCGCCATCGGCCCGGCGCAACTCGTCCTCGATGCCGCGTTGAACATCGCAGTAGTCGATCGTCCCAAGGTCCAGCAGGCCGTCACCGCCTGGCTCGGGTGGTACGATTCGTTGTACAGCGAGCCCGCCGGTCCGACCGACGATGCCTGGAATCCGCCGCGCCTCGAGTACGCCCTGTCGGTCGGCACACGTCTCTCCGCGAATGCCGGAGACGAGGTCACCTTTTCAGCGTCAGAGGTCGACGGGCCGATCGACTGGAGTTCGTTCGACGTCAACACGCAGGTCTCGCTCACGACGGCCGCCGACCAGGGCTTCACGTCAATCGTCGAAGCAACCATTCCTGCGCCGGTGCAGTTTCCCGGTGCGCCGGCGCCGCGCTTCTGGGAGATGGAAGACGCGCGGATCGCCTACGGCCTCGTCTCTGTCGGCCCGCCTGATATCGCACACCTGATGGCGATCGAGTACGCCAGCTCGTACGGCAACGACTGGTTCATCGTGCCGCTCACGCTGCCCGTCGGTTCGGTCACCCGCGTCGAGTCGCTGGTGGTGACCGACACGTTCGGCGTCCGCAACCTCGTGCGGCCGATGGGCGATCCGGCGCTGCCGCCCGCGTTCTTCTCGTTGTGGCAGCCGGCGTTCAGGAATCCGTCGCCGCTCGGGCCGAAAGTCGCGACCAACCGATTCTTCCTCCCGCCGACGCTCAGCCGTACTCTGGACAGCGCGCCGCTCGAAGATGTCTTGTTCATGCGCGACGAAATGGCCAATGTCGCATGGGCCATCGAACGCAGCGTCGAGAGCCCGATCGAGCAGCCCGCGCAACGCTACGAAGCAAAGGACGCGGGGCCAGCGGAGGCTCCAGTCGTGACGAGCGCGACGCTGCCGCGATATCTGCTGTCGTCAGCGGTACCGCCGAACTGGATTCCGTTGCTGCCGGTGCAGGTGCCGAACCCGGCGCAGCCGACCACTCCGGGGCAGGCGCTGTCGCGGCTCAAACGCGGCGCGCTGCTGCAAGCCGACGCCACGACCAAGCCGAACACCGCGATAGGCGACGTCCTGCTGTCGCTCTCGAACCTGCTGCTCTACGACGAGGAGGTTCCCCGCGAGGGCGCGCGTCTCACGCGTCAGCGCCGGTTGGCACGGTGGACCGATGGATCGACGTGGCTCTGGACGTCGTTCCGGAACGAGGTCGGGCGCGGTGAAGGGGCGAGCCGCCTGCAGTTCGATCAAATCCTGGAGCCGGGCGCCACACCGGGGGTTTAGCGCATTTTCCGATTCGATGTCG
>DATFXR010000028.1:0-6517 GCA_035315685.1 Vicinamibacterales bacterium
GCCTGCAGCCGCTTCGGCGTGAACTCCGACGTGAGCGCGACCGCATTCGGCATCGCGCCGCCGAGGCCCAGTCCGGTGAGGAACCGATAGACAACGAGCTCCTGCAGCGACTGCGCGCGGGCGGTGAGCAGCGCGAACAGCGCGAAGACCAGCACCGATACGATCACCACCCAGCGGCGTCCCCAACGATCCGCGATCGGACCGCTGGCCATCGCGGCGACCATCAGGCCGACCAGCGCCGCCGACAGGACCGGTCCGAACGAGGGCAGCGCGATGTGCAGGTTCTCCGAGATCACCGGTACGAGGAAGCCCATGCACTGCGTATCGAAACCGTCGAGGATGACGACAACGGCGCACAGCGCGATGGTACGGACCTGCAATCGTGACATATCAGAGCTTGATATATCAGAGCTTGGTAGTGGCAAGGCGCCCAAGTATACTCGCCCCACTTTCGGCCATGCATCCGACGCGGACTCGTGTGTTGGTCGCGCTTGCCGCCGCGCTGACGATCCCGCTGGTCGCGCGAACGCCTTCGCCGTCGGCGTTTCAGGAACGCGCGTCGCCCGCAGCGGATCGGGGTCGCGGACAGTCGCAGTCGCTCGTCGAATACGACGACGCGGTGCAGCGCGCGTCGCCGACCGGCGTCGACTTCACCGGCGAGTGGGCGCCGCGTTTCCACGAGGACGAGCCGGAGCGCGTGCCTGGTCCCGAGCTCGGCGACTATCTCGGCATTCCGATCAACGACGCGGCGCGGGTGCGCGCGATGACGTGGGAGGCCTCGATCCAGACGCTGCCCGAGTGGCAGTGCCGTCCGCACTCGGCCGACTACATCTGGCGCGGTCCGTCGCCGCTGCGCATCTGGAAAGACGTCGATCCGGTGTCGCGCCAGGTGACTGCATGGCACGCCGAGTGGCTCCGCTCCGTCGATCGATCGATTTACATGGACGGCCGCCCCCATCCTTCTCCGAACGCGCCGCACACCTGGGCGGGATTCTCGACCGGCACCTGGGACGGCGACGTCCTGACGATCAAGACGACGCATCTCAAGGAAGGCTATGTTCGCAGGAACGGCCTGCCGCGCAGCGATCAGGCAACGCTGACCGAGCACTGGATGCTGCACGGCGACGTGTTGACCGTCGCCGCGATCACGACTGACCCGGTCTACCTCACCGAGCCGTTCATCCGCACGACCGACTACGAGCTCGACCTGCATCAGTGGGTGCCGCCGTATCCGTGTCAGGTCGTCGAGGAAGTCGATCGCAAGCCGGGGATCGTGCCGCATAGTCTGCCCGGCAGCTACGACGCAAGCTCGGACTTCGCGAACCGCTGCGGGCTGCCGGTCGAGGCGACGCGCGGCGGGGCAGAAACGATGTACCCCGATTTCCGCGACAAGATCGGGTTCATCACCTCGAAATGCATTGCGGCCCAGCGATGAGACGGCGCACGCTTTCCTGCACGGTCGGCGCTCTGGCATTGGCGTGTGGATGGTTCCTGGCGCAATCGCCTGTCCCTTCAGCGAATCAAGCACCGTCTTCGCCTGCGGCTTCGGCGGGTCAGGGCCGGGGGCAACGCGGTCAGCAGCCGCCGCAGAGCCCGCGCGCGATCGCACCCAGGGACTTCACCGGCTACTGGGTGTCGGTGGTCACCGAAGACTGGCGCTGGCGCATGGTCACGCCGGCGAAAGGCGACTACGACAGCGTGCCGTTGAACGCTGCCGGCCGGCGGCAGGCCGACACGTGGGATCCGCAGCGTGATGAGACGGCTGGCGAGGCGTGCCGCGCCTACGCGGCGCCCGCGATCATGCGCGTACCCGGGCGCATTCACGTGACCTGGGACGACGACATGACGCTGCGCATCGACACCGAAGCCGGCACACAAACCCGCCTGTTCCGGTTCGGCGCCCGCCGCACCGAGGCGAGCGCGTCTGCGCCGACCTGGCAGGGAGACTCAGTCGCAGCATGGGAATTGAGCGGGCGTGGCGGTGGCATGTTCGGCGGGGCGGCGCCGAAACCCAGTGGTGGGCTCAAGGTCGTCACCACCCGCATCCGGCCCGGGTACCTGCGGAAGAACGGCGTGCCGTTCGGCGCGGACACGCTGCTCACCGAGTACTTCAATGTCCTCGGACCTGAGGACAACGGCGATCGCTGGCTGGTAGTGACGACGATCGTCCAGGATCCGCAGTTTTTGAACACGCGTTTCTTCACCAGTACCCACTTCAAGAAGCTCTCCGATGGGTCCACCTGGCATCCCACAGCCTGTCGAGCGTCGTGATCTGATCCTGACGGTCCATTCAGAATCTCTTCAGGTGCCGGTGCCGGCGCGCTCGGCTACGATGCCTCGCCAGGAGGATGTGAAGATTCTCGTCGTCGAAGACGAACCCAAGGTCGCGCAGGCGCTCGAGAGCGGTCTTGCCGGCGAAGGCTACGACGTCACGCTCGAGCTGACTGGCGAGGGGGCGTTTTACCGCGCAGCCACCGAGTCGTTCGACGTGATCCTCCTCGACGTGATGCTGCCGGGCCGCGATGGGTTGACGATCCTGCGAACGCTCCGTGCGCGCGGCGTGAAGACGCCCGTGTTGGTGCTGACCGCGCTCGACACGCTCGACGATCGCGTCCGCGGCCTCGACAGCGGTGCCGACGACTACCTCGTGAAGCCGTTCGCGTTCGCGGAGCTGGTCGCACGGATTCGGGCGCTCCTGCGCCGCGGCCGCGCGAGCGATTCGCTGCGGGTCACGGTCGGCGACCTCGACATCGACGTCGTGTCGCGATCGGCGACGCGCGCCGGACGCGCGATCGATCTCACCGCCCGTGAATTCGAGCTGCTCCACTACCTGATGGCGCACGAGCGGCAGGTGGTGTCGCGGGAGTCGCTGGCGCGCGACGTCTGGAAGGAGCAGGCGCGAACCGTGCCGCTCGACAACGTCATCGACGTGCACATCGCTCGGCTGCGGCGGAAGATCGACGCCGATTATGCGGTGAAGCTGATTCATACGGTTCGCGGCGTCGGCTTCGTGCTGCGCGAGGGCGAGCCATGACGCCAGCCAGCGTTCGCTTCCGCCTGACGATGTGGTACGCCGGCGCGATGGTCGTCGTCCTGGCGATTTACGCCGGCTGTCTGCTGTGGTTCGTGAACGCCGGCGCATCGCGAGCGCTCGACAACCGGCTGCGCGGCGATTTTCGCTGGGCCGCCGAGATGGCGGAGCAAAAGCCCGACGGTTCGCTGACCTGGTTCGAAGGGGCAACGTTCGACGACGAAGATGCGCCGTGGCTCCAGGTGTGGAGCGCAGCGGGATCCCTCGTGTACCGGACGGCGGTCGCCGAGCGGCAACCGCTCGCCGAAAGCGCAGCGCTGGCCCGGCGCGCCGACAATCACATCGTCGCGGTGCCGACCGGCACGGTTCCGTTTCGCGTACTGAGCGGCCCTTCGCGGATCGCGGGCCGACCGGTGGTCCTGCAGGTCGCGCGATCGGAGGCCGGCATGCGCCGCACCATCCGCGAGCTGATCATCACGCTGGTGCTCAGTCTGCCGCTCGCGGTCGTGGCGGCCGGCGTCGGCGGGTACTCCCTCGCACGGCGCGCGCTCCGCCCGGTCGATCAGATCGCTGAACGCGCGCACTCGATCACGGCCGATCGGCTCGACGAGCGCCTGCCGGTCGGCAATCCGCGGGACGAGCTCGGCCGTCTCGCGGCGGTGATCAACGAGATGCTCGCGCGCCTGCAGTCGTCGTTCGAGCAGATGCGGCGCTTCACGGCTGACGTGTCTCACGAACTGCGCACGCCGTTGACGGCGATCCGCAGCGTCGGCGAAGTCGCGCTCCGCGAGCGCCGCGACGAGTCGTCTTACCGCGCGACCATCGGCAGCATGCTCGAGGAAGTCGATCGGCTGTCGTTTCTCGTCGATCGGCTGCTCACCGTATCGCGCGCCGAAGCGGGTCTGACGAAGCCGTCGGTGGAGGTGATCGATCTCCACGCGCTCGCCGACGAAGTCGTCTCGCACCTCGGCGTGCTCGCGGAAGAGAAACGCCAGACGCTGACCATCGATCGCAGCGGCGCCGGACGTGGCATCGGCGATCGGGTGGTGCTCCGCCAGGCGCTGATCAACCTCGTCGACAACGCGATCAAGTACACGCCACCGGGCGGACACATCCGCATCCGGATTTCGGATGCGGCGGGCGGTCCGGCCGTCGACGTGATCGACAGCGGGCCCGGCGTCGCCCCGGAGGCGGCCACGCGGATTTTCGATCGCTTCGATCGCGGCGAAGCGGCCGAGCGAGGCGAGGGCGGCAGCGGCCTCGGCCTGGCCATCGCCAAGTGGGCCGTCGAGATGAGCGGCGGGCACCTGAGCCTCGAATCGGCCGAGGGCCGGGGCAGCACGTTCAGGATCGCTCTGCCTGCTCCGTAGCTGCGCAGCGCAAGTAAGAATTAAGAAGTAAGAATTAAGAAGTAAGAAGTAAGAATCAAGAGTTCTCGTCACGCTGACACGCGGCACACGCCTGCGAGGATCTGATATGCAATCTGCCAGACGGAACGATCTTCACGAATTCTCAATTCTTAATTCCGAATTCTTAATTGCACGCTGCGCGTGCGCTGCCGTCGCGCTCTCTGTGGCAGCGACGGCATCGGCAGCTACCTGTGAAAGCCTCAAGTCGTTGACCCTGCCGCGGGCCACGGTCACGGCGGCGCAGCTAGTGCCAGCCGGCGCCTTCACGGTGCCGTCACCGCCGGGCGGCGCCGACGGTCGCGCGGCGAGGGGCCGCGTCGGCGGCGCGGCCGCGAATCCGTTCAAGGATCTGCCGGCGTTCTGCCGCGTCGCGGCGACGCTGACGCCGACGAGCGACTCCGACATCAAGATCGAGGTGTGGCTTCCGGCATCCGGCTGGAACGGGAAGCTGCAGGCGGTCGGCAACGGCGGCTGGGCCGGCGTCGTCAGCTATCCCGCGATGGCCGACGCGCTGAAGCGCGGCTACGCGACCGCCTCCACGGACACGGGGCACACCGGCACGAGCGGATCGTTCGCGCTCGGCCACCCCGAGAAGTTCATCGACTTCGCTTATCGCTCCGAGCACGAGATGACCGTGAAAGCGAAGGCGATCATCAACGCCTTCTACGGCGGCGGTCCGAAGGCGTCCTACTGGAACGGCTGCTCGACCGGCGGCCGTCAGGGCCTTGCGGAGGCGCAGCGATACCCTGACGACTTCGACGGCATCGTTGCCGGCTCGCAGGCCAATCCGCGCACGCACCTCAACGCCTGGCAGCTCGCGATCGGCAAGGCAGTGCTCGGCGATCCGGCCGCATTCATTCCGCCCGACACCTATCCGCTGATCCACAAGGCGGTCCTCGATCAATGCGACGCGCTCGACGGCCTGAAGGACGGCCTGATCAGCGATCCGACGAAGTGTCACTTCGATCCGTCGCACCTCGACTTTCTGACGGCGCGGCAGATCGACAGCGTACGCACGGTGCTGAGCCCAGCGAAGACGAAGAAAGGCGAGCTGATCTTTCCGGGTTACGCGCCCGGCGCAGAACTCGGCTGGGCCGGCCTCATCGGCGGGCCGGAACCGACCGTCACGGCGATCGATCAGTACCGCTACATCGTGTTCAAGGATCCGACCTGGGACTGGCGCTCGTTCGAGCTCGATCGCGACCTCGCCGTTGCCGACAAGGTGGACGGTGGCACGATCAACGCGATCGATCCGCACATCGAGCCGTTCGTCCGCCGCGGCGGAAAGCTGCTGATGTATCACGGCTGGGCCGATCAGTTGGTGGGACCGCTGACGAGCGTCAACTACTACGATAGCGTGGTGAAGACGCTGGGCGTCTCGACCGCGCGCGGGTCGGTGGCCCTCTTCATGGCGCCGGGCATGGCGCACTGCCGCGGCGGCGAAGGGCCGGACACGTTCGACGCGATGAGCGCGATCGAGCAGTGGGTCGAGCAGAAGAAGCCGCCGGTCCGCATCGTCGCGTCGCATCGAAGCAACGGCGCCGTCGACCGCACGCGTCCGCTGTGTCCGTACCCGCAGGTCGCCACCTACACCGGCAGCGGCAGCATCGACGAGGCCGCAAACTTCGTCTGCAAGTGATGCAGTTGCTGGCGTCCCTCGAAAACAGCGCGTTCGGCGCGTGGGTCCGCGAGTCGAGCTCGCTGTGGGCCTACCCGACGATCCTGTTCATGCACACCGTCGGCCTCGGGTTCCTCGTCGGCCTCAATGTCGCGATCGATCTGCGGATTCTCGGCGTTGCGAACAAGCTGCCGCTCGGCCCATTCGAGCGCTTCTACCGGATCATGTGGATCGCGTTCTGGATCAACACGCTGTCCGGCACGGCGCTGCTCATCGCCGACGCGACGACGAAGCTGACCAACCGCGTCTTCTACATCAAGATGACCTGCATTCTCTTCGCGGTGATCAGCATGGTGCTGATTCGCCGGCGGGTCTTCCGCGGTGAAGCGATCGATCGAGGCGCGCTGGCCGCGTCGGCGCGGACGCTCGCGGTTGCGTCGCTGGTCCTGTGGGCCGGCG
>DATFXR010000029.1:0-3303 GCA_035315685.1 Vicinamibacterales bacterium
CTGCAGGCAGAAGCAAGGAACTATTCGCTGATCGGCGAGCTCAACACCCGGCCGCGGACGACCTACCTGGCGGCGATTCGCAACGTGAACCCGGAGCTCGAGGGCTGAGATGGCTGAACCCATCGAGGATCCGCTTCAGCCTGCCGTCGGCACCGGTGCGCCGCCCGTGATCGCGCCGGGACACACGTTCAGTACCGTCACCGACAAGATCAGCGCGATCGTCCTCACGCGCAAGACCCCGCTCGGCTGGTATCTCGGCTTCATGGCGGCGGGCGCCCTCGCGCTGCTGCTGCTGATCTCGCTCACCTATCTCGTCACCAAGGGCATCGGGATCTGGGGCAACAACATCCCGGTCGGCTGGGCATTCGACATCACGAACTTCGTGTGGTGGATCGGCATCGGCCACGCCGGGACACTGATCTCGGCGATTCTGCTGTTGCTCAAGCAGACCTGGCGGACGTCGATCAACCGCTTCGCGGAGGCGATGACGCTGTTCGCGGTCGCGTGCGCGGGAATCTTCCCGCTCTTCCACACTGGCCGGCCGTGGCTCGCGTACTGGTTGTTCCCGTACCCGAACACGATGAATCTGTGGCCGCAGTTCAGGAGTCCGCTGATCTGGGACGTGTTCGCCGTGTCGACCTATGCGACGGTCTCGGCGCTGTTCTGGTTCGTCGGGCTGGTCCCCGACCTGGCGACGCTGCGCGATCGCTCGCAGCACCGCGCCGGCCGAGTGATCTACGGCATGCTCGCCATGGGCTGGCGCGGCTCGGCGCATCACTGGCATCGCTACGAGACCGCGTATCTCCTGCTCGCCGGCCTTGCGACGCCGCTGGTCGTCTCGGTTCACACCGTCGTCAGCTTCGACTTCGCGGTGGGCATCGTGCCGGGCTGGCACACGACCATCTTTCCGCCTTACTTCGTCGCCGGCGCGATCTACTCGGGGTTCGCGATGGTGCTCACGCTGGCGATTCCGATCCGCGCGGTCTACAACCTCGAAGACTTCATCACCATGCGCCACCTGCAGAACATGGCGAAGGTGATGCTCGTCACCGGGTTGATCGTCGCCTACGGCTACCTCACCGAGGCGTTCATCGCCTGGTACAGTGCCGACAAGTACGAAGGCTTCGTGCCGCTGAACCGCATGTTCGGACCGTACGCGGTCTATTACTGGGCGCTGATCCTCTGCAACATCGTGATTCCGCAGGCGCTGTGGCTGAAGCGCGTGCGCACCACCGTGCCGCTGTTGTTCGTGATCTCGCTCATCATCAACGTCGGGATGTGGCTCGAGCGGTTCGTGATCATCGTGCTGAGCCTGCACCGCGACTTCCTCACCTCGTCGTGGGGCCGCTTCGCGCCGACGTTCTGGGACTGGTCGACGCTGCTCGGCACGATCGGGTTGTTCCTCTCGCTGCTGTTCCTGTTCCTGCGCTTCCTGCCGATGATCTCGATCTTCGAGATGCGGACGATTCTGCCTGAAGCGAAGGTGAGCGAGGAATGAAGGCGTCACCGGCGGTCTACGGCCTGATGGCCGAGTTCGACGACCCGGGATCGCTGGTCGCCGCGACCGCGCGCGCGCACCACGAAGGATACCGGTGCATGGACGCGTACTCGCCGTTCCCGATCGAAGAACTGCACCACGCGCTCGGAGCGCACGCGACCCGGCTGCCGCTGATTGTGCTGATTGGAGGCCTCGTCGGCTGCATCGGCGGGTACCTGCTCGAATACTGGGTGTCGGTGTCCGCGTACCCGGTGAACATCGGCGGCAAACCATTCCACAGCTGGCCGGCGTTCATCCCGGTGACGTTCGAATGCACCATTCTCGTGGCGGCGCTGTCGGCGGTGCTGGGCATGCTGGCGCTCAACGGGCTGCCGCAGCCCTTTCACCCGGTCTTCAACGTGCCGCGCTTCGCGCTCGCGAGCCGCAACCGGTTCTTCCTCTGCATCGAGGCAGCGGATCCGAGATTCGATCTGGAGTCCACGCGTCACTTCCTCGAAACGCTCAATCCGCGGGAGGTGACGACCGTTGCCGTGGACTGAGATACGGACACGGGCCCAAAGGCTGGCCTCTCACACACAGAGGCCGCAGAGGCTGCCGCGCTGGCGATCCTCTGCGTCCGTGGTTCTTTGCTTTGCGGCCTGGTCGCTGTTTCTGACAGGGTGCCGCCAGGACATGCACGACCAACCGAAGTACGTCCCGCTGCGGGAATCGACCTTCTTCGTCGACGGGCGATCGGCGCGGACGGCGGTCGAGGGTACCGTGGCGCGCGGTCATCTCAACGACGACGATCTCACCTACACCGGCAAGATGAACGGCCAGGACGCAACGGTGTTCCCCGCGCCGGTCACCGCCGCGACGATGGCGCGCGGACGCGACCGGTTCGACATCTACTGCTCGCCATGCCACGGCCGCACCGGTCAGGGCGACGGCATGATCGTCCAGCGCGGCTACCGGCATCCGCCGTCGTTCCTGCAGGATCGACTGATCGCTGCGCCGGTCGGCCATTTCTTCGACGTGATCACGAACGGCTTCGGCGCGATGCCCGACTACGCCGCGCAGGTCCGCGCGGAAGATCGCTGGGCGATCATCGCCTACGTCCGCGCCCTGCAATTGAGTGGTCACGCGACGCTCGCCGACGTGCCTCCTTCCGAGCGGGACAGGATCCGGTGACGCCGCTCACCCAAACCGCCGACGCCGCGATTCCCGAGCTGAAGGGGCTGCAGCAGCGGATGCTGATGGCCGGCGCGATTGGCGCGGCGATCTCGGTGCTGGGACTGTTCCTGAACGCCACGCAGTTCTTCCAGTCGTACCTGATGGCCTACATGCTGTGGCTGGGCGTCACGCTCGGCTGTCTTGCGCTCGGCATGATCCATCAGCTCTCGGGTGGAGCGTGGGGCGTGCTGATCCGACGGCCGATTGGCGCCGCGACGCGCGTCCTGCCGGTGATGACGCTGCTCTTCCTGCCGATCGCGCTCGGCATGTCGAAGATGTATCCGTGGACGAACGCGGATCTCGTCGCCCACGACGAAGTGCTGCAGCACAAGCACGTGTATCTGAACATCCCGTTCTTCCTGGTCCGCGCTGCGATCTACTTCCTGGTGTGGAACGCCTACGCGTACTTCCTGAACACCTGGTCACTCGAGCAGGACCGCACTGGAAACCCTGCGCTCGCGCGCCGGATGCAGCTCCTCAGCGGGAGTGGCCTGGTGGCGTACGGCCTGACGATCACCTTCGCCTCGTTCGACTGGCTGATGTCGCTCGAGCCGCACTGGTTTTCGACGATTTACGGCGTGCTGATCATGGGC
>DATFXR010000030.1:0-12619 GCA_035315685.1 Vicinamibacterales bacterium
CCGGCACCGCGCGCTACATCGACGATCTCACCTTCCCCGGTCTCCTCCATGGCCGGACGATCCGTTCGACGATACCAGCCGGCCGCATCGTCGCCGTCCGTCCGCAGCTGACGACCTCCGGCTTCACGATCGTCGACCACAGCGACATTCCCGGTCGCAACGTCGTCGCATTGATAGACGACGATCAGCCGTCGCTTGCCGAGCGCGAGATTCGCCACGTCGCGGAACCGATCGTCCTGCTCGCGCATGAAGACCGCGACGCTCTGCTCGCTGCCGACGTGCAGATCGACTACACGGAGACGACGCCGAACTACGATCCCGAAGCGTCGACGACGACCTTCAAATCGATCGCGATCAGCAAGGGCGACGTCGCAGCAGGATTCGCGGCAGCGGAGGTGGTCGTCGACGGCGAGTATCGCGTCGGCCACCAGGAACAGCTGTACATCGAAACCAACGGCGTGATTGCGGTACCGGACGCCGACGGCGCGATCACCGTCTACGGCTCGATGCAGTGTCCGTACTACGTCCACCGCGCCCTCACCGTGCTGCTCGATCTCCCCGACGACAAGGTGCGCGTCGTCCAGACCGAGACCGGCGGCGGCTTCGGCGGCAAGGAAGAGTATCCGTCGATGATCGCCGGACACGCGGCGCTGCTCGCGCGCAAGTCCGGGCGGCCGGTGAAGCTCGTCTACGACCGCGTCGAGGACATGCTGGCGACGACGAAGCGTCACCCGGCGGTGATCCGCCACCGCACCGGGCTGACGCGCGACGGCCGCCTGACCGCAATCGACATCGATGCCGTGTTCGACGGCGGTGCGTATGCGACGCTCAGCGCGGTCGTGCTGTCGCGCGGGCTCATCCACGCGAGCGGTCCGTACCGATGCGATCACGTGCGCATCCGCGGGCGCGCGACGCTGACGAACACGCCGCCGAACGGCGCCTTCCGCGGCTTCGGCGCGCCCCAGACGCAGTTCGCCACCGAAGTGCACATGGACCGCATTGCCGCCGAGCTCGGCATCGACCCGGCGCGGCTGCGCGAGATCAACGCGCTGCGGCCCGGTGACACCACGGCGACGGGTCAGCGGCTGGGCCGCGACTGCAGCGCACTCCAGGTGCTGCGCGAAGCGGTGAAACGCACCGGCTTCAAGCGGCGTCGCAAAGCGATTGCCGGCACCAATCGCGGCATCGGGCTGTCCCTGTTCTTCCACGGCTCAGGGTTCACCGGCGGCGGCGAGGTCAAGCTCGCCTCGAAAGTATCGCTCGCGCTCACCGAGCGCGGCGCGCGGATCCTGGTTGCGAGCACCGAAATCGGTCAGGGGACGCGGACGATGCACGCACAGATCGTCGCTGACACGCTCGGCGTGCCGTACGACGCCATCGAGGTCAACGCGGCTGACACCGGCGTCGTCCCCGACAGCGGACCCACGGTCGCATCCCGCACCTGCATGATCGTCGGCCGGATCCTGCAACGCTGCGCCGAAGACATGCGCACACGGCTCGGCCGGCTGACGCCGCGCGAGTATCTCCGCAGCCACGGACCGCTGGTGATCACGAGGGAGTACGAGCGTCCCGCCGCGATGTCGTGGGACGACACCAGCTACCACGGCGACGCCTACGGCACCTACGGTTGGGCATGCGACGTCGTCGAGGTGGAGGTGGATCGCGACACGTGGGAGGTGCGGCCGGTGGCGTTCACCACGGTGCACGAGATCGGCAAGGCGATCCACCCGCTGCTCGCGGAAGGGCAGATCGAAGGCGGCACCGTGCAGGGCATCGGCTACGCGCTGCTCGAAGACGTCGTGATGCGCGACGGCCGGATGGCCAACGCACAGCTCACCAACTACATCATCCCGACCACGCTCGATACGCCAGCGATGCAGGTCGTGCTGCTCGAGAACCCGTACCAGCACGGTCCATTCGGCGCGAAGGGCGTCGGCGAGATGCCGATCGACGGCCCGGCGCCGGCGGTGATCAACGCGCTCCGCCATGCGGGTTTCGACCTACGCGCGATCCCCGCGACGCCCGAGAAGCTGATGGCATGCGCGTCACGCTGAACGGAACGACGCGCCGTATCGAGGCGCATCCGCTCGAGCGCCTGCTCGACGTCCTGCGGGAGGAGTGCGGTCTCACCGGGACGAAGGAAGGGTGCGGCGAAGGCGAGTGCGGCGCCTGCACCGTCCTCATCGACGGCGCGCCGGTGAACTCGTGCCTCGTCCCGTTCGCGCACGTCGAGCGGACGCGGGTCACGACGATCGAAGGACTCGGCGGCCGCCACCCACTGCAGCGCGCGTTCGTGGAGCACGGCGGCGCACAGTGCGGCATCTGCACGCCCGGCATGATCATGGCGGCCGTCGCGCTCGGCAAGCATCCCAGCCTCGACCAGATCCGAGTCGGCCTCGCCGGCAACCTGTGCCGATGCACCGGCTACGCGGCCATCTACCGATCGGTGATCAATTCGAGGCGTGGCAAAAACCGCAAACCCGACGACATTGCAAGATCGCAAAATCTGCGAGGGAAGCAACCGCTGAGAACGCGGAGACCGCAGAATTCTTAGCAAATCACACTGCTCACGCGATGGCCTTTGATTTGCCCAGCCGCCGGCCATGAACGAGCCGTTGACCAAGGATCGACTGAATGCGATCACCGACCAGATCATCGGTGCCGCCGTCGTGGTGCACCGTGCGCTGGGTCCCGGGCTCCTCGAATCTGCGTATGAGGCCTGCCTGGGATATGAGTTCAAGAAACGTGGTCTCGCCTTCGAGCAGCAAAAGCCGCTACCAGTGGTCTACGACAACGTCCAGATCGATTGCGCGTACCGCCTCGATTTCGTGGTGAACCAGGAAGTGATTGTCGAGATCAAGTCAGTGAAACGAATCACTGACGTTCACCTCGCGCAGCTGCTGTCGTATCTTCGATTGCTGAAAAAACGTGTCGGTCTGATTAACTTCAACGTCAAATGGCTGACCGATCAAGGCCTTCGGCGCGTCGTGAATGATTTCCCGAATGACTAGGAGCCAAAGAGAACGTCTGCGCACTCTGCGGTCTCCGCGGTTGCTTTCCCGCCCGCATGCTGGGATCGATCTCTAATCGCACGCTGCTGCGGCCGCGCTCGCTTCGCGAGGCGTTGACGACGCTGCGTGACGAGGGTCCGGTGACGCCGATGGCGGGCTGCACGGACTTGTATGTCGCGCTGAATTTCGGGACGCTGGCCGAGACACGGTTTCTCGATCTCTGGAAGCTCGATGTGTTGCGCACGATCGAGATGCGCGGCGCGATGCTGTCGATCGGTGCGCTCGCAACCTACAGCGACATCATCCGATCGCCGCTGGTGTGTCGGCGGCTGCCGATGCTGGTCGCTGCGTCCCGGGAAGTGGGCGGCGTGCAGATTCAGAATCGCGGCACGCTCGGCGGCAACGTCGCCAATGCGTCGCCGGCGGGGGATACGCTTCCGGTGCTGGCGGCCGCCGAGGCGATCGTCGTCCTGCAGAGCGCCGCAGGCACGCGTCATGTGCCATTCAACGTCTTCTATACCGGTTATCGGCAGACGGTTCGCCGCCCGGACGAGTTAATCGTCCGGTTCGAGATTCCCGCTGCCGCGGGCCGGCAGTGGTTTCGAAAGGTCGGCACGCGCGCAGCGCAGGCCATCTCGAAAGTGGTGATCGCCGGCATGGTCGGCGAGGAGGTCCGCATTGCCCTCGGCAGCGTTGCGCCGACGGTCGTTCGCGCGTCGCGCACGGAGGAGGCGTTGGCGCGCGGCGCGTCCGTCGCCGACGCACAGCGCACGCTGATGGACGAGATCGCGCCAATCGACGACATCCGGTCCACGGCCGAGTACCGTCGCCGTGTGGCCGCCAACCTCCTCGCGCGCCTGCTCGATCGTCGCCCGTAATATAATTTTTCGGTACTCCCGCAGCGACCTCCCGCATGAGAGCCGTCGTCGTTTCGCTTGGCGATCTCGGGCGCAGCGCCCGCATGCTGTATCACGCCCGCGCGCTGGCTGCGAACGGCGTCGACGTCGACCTCGTCGGGTTCGAGGGCACGCCGCTGCCGAAGGCGGTGACCGACGATCGGCGCATCACGATCAGGCGGCTCGATCCCGCGACGCTGCGGCTGCGCGGCCATTTCTTCGGCGCGAGCTATGCTGCGGCCGGCCTGTTCGATGCGGCCCGCCTCAGCCTGCGGCTGTGGCGCACGCTGCGCAAACTGAAACGGCCGGACCTCGTGCTGATCCAGAACCCGCCGGCGTTTCCGACGCTGCCGGTGGCGTTGTTCTCGCTGCGTCACCGCGGCGTGCGGTTCGTCATCGACTGGCACAATCTCGGATATACGCTGCTCCGGCTCCGGCTCGGGCGCTGGCATCCGGCGGTGCGCCTGGCGCGCTGGCTCGAGCGGCGCGACGCGCGGCGCGTGGACGCGAACCTCACCGTGTCGCGCAGCCTGGCGGGATTTCTCGACAGCCGGTTCGGCGTCCCGAAGGCGTCGGTCCTCTACGATCGGCCGGCGTCGACGTTCGTCCCGATGGAACGGACCGAGCGCGAGCAACAGCGCCAGGCGCTGTTTTCGCGCCTCGGCGTTCACGGCGGCACCGTCGCCTTCGTCGTCTGTCCGACCAGCTGGACCGAGGACGAAGACTTCGATCTCGTGATCGATGCGGTGCCGCGGCTGGAAGAACGGATCCGAGGCTGCGAAGCGGTATCGCCGCAGCGCCGGTTTCCGGACGTCGTGATCCTCGTGACCGGGGACGGCGCGCGCCGGGCGGAATTCGAGCGGCGGTTCGCCGGCTTGCCCGCGCGCCGCATCCAGCTGCGTGCCCGCTGGCTCGAGCCCGAGGACTACCCGAAAGTGGTCGGCAGCGCCGATCTCGGCCTTTGCCTGCACCGGTCGTCGTCGGGCCTCGACATCCCGATGAAAGTGGCCGATCTCTTCGGCGCCGGCGTACCGGTCTGCGCGCTCGACTACGGCATCGGACTCGGCGAGCGCGTGCGCCATGGCGATAACGGCCTGCTGTTCTCGACCGCCGTGCAGCTCGCCGACGTGCTCTTCGATTTGTTCGAGACCTTTCCGCAGGATCAGCAGCTGCTCGACCGGCTGCGCAGCGGCGCCAGAAAGTCATCGCGGCCGACCTGGGAGGAGGGCTGGGCGCGCGAAGCGCGGCCGCTCCTGCTCGGCCCGATTGTCGGGACGTAGCGCGATCAGCGCGCCAGCGCGATGTTGTCGACGCCGATCGTGGTCGCGCAGCACGACGTGACCGGCGTCGAGGGACGGATGACCAGCGCGTCGATCGCCAGCGACGCCTGTGCGTTCGTGATCGTCACGAACTGTCCTGTCGTGGTCAGCGTGTTCTGCAGCGTGAATGCCGCCGTGCCGTTCGAGATGCCGGTGATCGTGTACAGCACCGGCGTCGCGCTCGAGAACAGGTCCACTGATTGAAACTTGAACGGTTCGCCGGCTGCGACGATGATCTCGCCGGCCGTGGCCGTGCGCGCCTGCGCCGTGAACTGCACCGACGGCGAGGGACGGCCGCTGGTCGTCGACACGCTCCAGTTCGAGGTGGACGCGGTGACCGTGAAGCCGCACGCCGTGTAGGCGGTGAACGTGTCACTCCTGCCCAGGCCGTCGAAGCCGATCAGCGTGCAGTCAGTCCCCCGAACGAGTGCGATGTCGAGCGTCAGGTCGGCCATCAGGCGGGTGGTCTGCGTGCTCGTTGAGTAGCCGTTCGCCTGCAATGTCCAACGGGCCGGATGGCAGATCCTCGATCGAATAGCGGCCGGTGCCGTTGGTCGTGGCCGTTCTCGGCGTCCCGGTCGCCTCTCTCACCGTAACGGTTGCGTTGGCAATCCCGAGCCTCGTCGTCGCGTCGGTGACCGTCCCGGACAGCGTGAAGAATGTCGCGGCGGCGACGGCGAACGCGAACGCTCCCTTGGCGCCGCCGTAGGTCGCGCTGATCTCCACCGATCCGTGGCTCACGGCGGCGACCACTCCGTTGCTGCTGACCGTGGCAACGGCGGTGTTCGACGACCGCCACGTAGCCTGCACCGTGACAGTTTCGGTCGTCCCGTCAGGACGAACCGCGACCGCGGTGAACTGAGACGAGGAGCCGACGGTGGGGGGCGTGCCGGCGACGATCAGGGACTTGACCGCGGTGGTGTCGGGATCGGACACGAGGCCGCAATTGACACATGCCAAAACCGCGGTCAGGACGAGGAGATGCCGCACGCATCCTCCGGGTTCGATCCCACGATCACCGTAGCAGAAAGCCATTGAAGTTCGCCGGTATAATCTCAGCGTCGAGTCGCCGTGACCGCCAAGCTGCCAAAGGACTTCACCCAGGGCACAGTCCTCCGCTGGAGGAAAACCAGCGGGCTCGTCCTCGCCGAGGTGGCCTACGACCCGGGCCAGCGCATCCACCGCGAGACCAATCAGCACGCGCGATTCGTGCTCGTCTTGAGCGGGTCGCTGACGGAGCAATGCGACGGGGACACTGTTACGCACCCTCCGTCGACGCTCCTGTTCCGGCGGGCCAGCGAACCACGATCGTACGCCGTCGCGACCCGTGGAGCGCGCTGCCTCGTCGTCGACATCGACGATGCGTGGCTGGGACGGGCACGGCAGGAGGCGCCGTTGCTCAATCGATCGACGGCGTTCCGACGCGGGCTGCTGCTGCATCTGGCGCACCGTCTCTATGGCGAGTTCCGGCAGCGTGACGAGGTGTCGCGGCTGGCCGTCGAAAGCCTGACGCTTGGCGTCCTCGCAGAAGCGTCGCGCCGCGCCGAGTCGGCAGCGCAGCAGCGCGTGCCGGTCTGGCTGCTGCTCGCGATGGCGCTCATCGAAGAGCGCTTCCGTGAGCCGCTTCCGCTCGCTGCGGTCGCAAAAGCGGTCGGCGTGCATCCGGTTCACCTGGCGCGCACGTTCCGCCGCGTACATCAGACGACCGTCGCCGCGTACGTGAGACAGTTGCGCATCGACTTCGCGCGCAGCCAGCTGGTCGGCCCGGCGGGACTGAGCGAGATTGCCTACGCCGCCGGCTTCTGCGATCAGAGCCACTTCTCGCGCTGCTTCAAGCGGCACACCGGACTGACGCCGGCGGAATACCGCGCCAACCTGCGCTAAGGCGATCCCACGAGGTTGCTGTTCGTGCAAGACCGGACACAGCTCGGCCGTGTACGGTCGGCGGCATGTCGATCTTTGCCACGAAATCGATCGAGCAGCTGAAAGCCGAGGCGTCCACCACCGGAGAGCACGCGCTCCGGCGCGTGCTCGGACCGATCAACCTCATCACGCTCGGCATCGGCGCGGTGATCGGCACCGGGATCTTCGTGCTGAGCGGCACCACGGCAGCCGACAACGCGGGCCCGGCCATCGTGCTGTCCATGGTGTTCGCCGGGACTGCCGGTGCGCTGGCCGGCCTGTGCTACTCGGAGTTCGCGTCGACGGTTCCGATTGCCGGATCTGCGTATACCTACGGATACGCGACGCTCGGCGAGTTCGTGGCGTGGGTGATCGGCTGGGATCTGATCCTCGAGTACGCGCTCGGTGCGGCTACCGTAGCCGTGGGATGGTCTGGAAACCTGACGAGCTTTCTGCACGACTTCGTCGGCGTCGATTTCCCCGCTCGCTTTTCGGCCGCGCCAGGCACCGTCATCGCCACGGCGGCGGGGCCGGTGACCGCGGTACTCAATCTGCCGGCGGTCATCATCACGGCGCTCGTCACCGTCCTGATCGTGATCGGCATCAAGGAATCGGCGACGGTCAACACCGCGATCGTGTTCATCAAGGTGGCCGTCGTGCTCATCGTCATCGTCGGCGGCGCGGCCTATGTCAACACCGCGAACTGGCATCCGTTCGTTCCGCCCAACACCGGAACCTTCGGAGAGTACGGATGGAGCGGTGTGCTGCGCGGCGGCGGCGTGATCTTCTTCGCCTACATCGGATTCGACGCGGTATCGGTGGCCGCGCAGGAGGCGAAGCATCCGCAGCGCGACATGCCGATCGGCATCCTCGGCTCGCTGTTGATCTGCACGCTGCTGTACATCCTCGTCTCCGGCGTGATGGTCGGACTGGTTCCATATCAGCAGATGAAGGGATCGCCGGCGCCGATGGTCGTGGCGATCCGGGCCGCCGAGCAGGCGTCGGGAGGAAACGCGCTTCTGCACCTGATGACGATGCTGGTGGAGCTTGGCGCGATCGCGGGCCTCAGCTCGGTGATGGTGGTGATGATGATGGCGCAGCCGCGGATTTTCTACGCGATGGCCAACGACGGTCTGCTGCCCGCGTTTGCGAAGAAGATTCACCCGAGGTTCCGCACGCCGCACG
The DNA here is from genome assembly GCA_035315685.1 of Vicinamibacterales bacterium. GTDB lineage: Bacteria > Acidobacteriota > Vicinamibacteria > Vicinamibacterales > CAVVIG01 > QHWK01. The sequence goes on from DATFXR010000030.1 coordinate 8,314, forward strand.
TCACCAGCCTGATCACCGGCGTAGCGGTCGCACTGGCGTCCGGCTTCACGCCGATCGGCGTCCTCGGTCAAATGGTGAGCATCGGCACGCTCATGGCGTTCGTGATCGTCTCGATCGGCGTGATCTTCCTGCGCTATCAGCGCCCGGAGCTCGATCGGCCGTTCAAGGTCCCGTTCGTACCGGTCGTGCCGGTGCTGTCAGCCATCGTCAGTCTGGGACTGATGGCCAGTCTGCCGGCCGCCACGTGGATGCGGCTCGTCGTGTGGATGGCGCTCGGCGTCGTACTCTACTTCGCGTACGGCTACCGCCACAGCGAGGTGCGACGGGCCGGCGTGCTCGTTCACTGACGGTGAATGCTCGGCTGAAGCCGTCGCGCCATGTCGTGCTGACCAGTCGGCGTCAGACCTGCGCGCGTACGGGCGCGTGGCGCGCCACCGCTCCGGCCAGCCGGGTGATGTCGGAGGTGTCGTTGTAGACCTGCGCTGACACCCGCGCCCAGAGCCGGTCGCGCCGCGCGTGAACGTCTACTTCGATTCTGTCCTCGACGAGCAGCGCGAGACGGAGACGTTCCGCGTCTGCGACAGTCGTGCCGGCGCTCTCCGGCAGCGCCACCGTCGCCATCGACCCGACCATCGCGCGCGGGATCTCAAACGATGTCTGCCAGCGATCGGCCAGCAGATGCGCCGCGTCCCACGCGAGACCGTGCATGTAGGCGACGCAGGCCTCGAACCCCCACTCCTGCAGCAGCGCGATGCCTTCCGGCGCCGCCAGATAACTGGTCGGATCGCTGGTCGCGGTGTGATCGAATTCTTCGAGAAAGCCCTGGTCGTAGCCCCACGACACGACTGGCGCGCGCAGCATCGACTGACGCTCTGGCGCCGCCCACAGGATGCCGCAGGCGCGAGGCGCGTAGGCCCACTTGTGGAGGTTCGCGGCGTACCAATCCACGCCGAGCGCCGGGATGTCGATCGGCCGCGATCCCGGCGCATGCGCGCCGTCGACGAGAACGGGCACGCCGCGCGCCCGGCATTCGGCGGCGATCGCCGCGACCGGCAGCACCAGCGCTGTCCGGGCGGTCACGTGGTCCACGACCACCAGCCGTGTGTGCGGCGTGAGCGCGCGGACGATCGGTTCGATCACCGCGTCTGCGTCGCGAATCGGGTGTTCGATGCCCACGGTGCGCAGCGTCGCGCCGCCCCGTTCGCAGTAATGGTGCGCGGCCAGCGCCACGGCGCCGTATCCGAGGTCGGTGATGACGACCTCGTCGCCAGAACGGAGCGGCAGCGATCCGAGCACCGCGTTGATGCCGGTCGTGACGTTGGGGACGAACACGAGATCGCCGCTGTTGGCTCCGAGGAACGCCGCGACCGGTGCGATCGCCTCGCGCATCCGCGTGCTCGTGCGCCACGGCATCGGATGCGACCCGTTCAGTTCCCGTAACATGAAGCGGGACGGCTGGCGCTCCATTTCGTCACGAAGCGCCTGCTGGCGTTCGAGGACGCGCCGCGGCGGTGCGCCCACGGTGCCGTGATTCAGATAGGCCCACTCGGGATCGAGCAGCCAGTGATCGAGCATCGCGCGGCCAAAGGTCATCAGGGCATTCTGCGATCGGCACACGGCGCGAAGCCGGGCCATTGAGTCATTGGTCTGGAAGCCGCAACGCGTAGCCGTGCGAGTTCACCGCTCAGCGGGCGTGACGTGCGTGCCCGTGAATCCGGCGCGCTCGAGCCGCTGCTGCGCCGCGCGCGCCTGTTCGGCGGAGGCGTAGGGACCGGCAAGGACCTGCTGCCACCCGCCGGTGCTGCGCTGACGCACCGGTTCGGGCAATGCCGCGATCGCGTTCGCGACATCGGTCGCGCGCGCTGCCGTGCGAAACGACGCGACGACGATCTCGAACCGCTCGCCACCCGGTTCGGAAGCGGGCGTGGATACACCGGCGCCGGCCGTCGGGTGAGGTGGCGACGCGGGCGGCGCTGCCGGTGCCGGCGTCGCGGATGTCGCCGGCGGTGTCGCCGCGGGCGTTGGCGCCCCCGGCACGGATGGCGGTGCCTCGCGCGACGGAGTGGCGGCATCCGGAACAGCCTGCGGTCGCGGCGCGGGCTGAGGTGGCAGCGCCTGCGCACTTGGAGTGTTACCGCCGCCGGCACGCCGGCTGATTTCGCGCACACTGAACCATGCCACCACGGCCGCGATCACGAGCGACGCAGCCACGACGCCGTACCGCCGCGCGACCGAAGGGGCGGCCGAGACCTCCTCGCTCTCCGCGGCGGTTTCGACCGGCCCGAGATCCGGCCACACCGACGCCGTCGCTGCGGCCGACGCCGTGTCAGTCGTCAGACCCAGTGCGTGTGCGGCTTCGTTGATCAGCGGCGCATCCACCGAGCGCAGCTGCCTGGAGTAGGCCGCCTCCAGCGCCCGATCGCAGAGCAGGTTCACGACCCGCGGGATGCCGCACGAGATCCGGCCCACCGCGGCCACGGCGTCCGGCGTGAAGCTCGAGTCCGGCGCCGCGCCGTCCCACTCGGCGAGCTCGCGCTGCAGCTCGCGCGCACCTGGAAAATTCGACGGCAGCGGACGTTCACGTGCGACGCCCATCCGATGCTGGATGTAGCGCGACAGCTCGGCCGGGCGCAATGGATCGAGGCGCACGAACCGGGACATGCGCTGGTGCAGTTGCTGCAGCTCCGGCCGCGACAACAGTCGATCGAGATCGGTTTGCCCGACGAGGATGATCTGCAGCAGCGTGCCGCCCTCGTCCTGAATGTTCGCCACCAGCCGGATCTGCTCGAGCACCTCGGGCTGCATGTGCTGCGCTTCGTCCACGATCACCGCCGCATGCGCATGTATCGGCGTCAGCGTCGCGAGGAATTCCTGCAGCGCATGCACGAGATCGTGCCGGCTGGTCGGCGTCATCGCGGTGCGGTCCCTCGACACGACACCGAAGTCCTCGAGCATCCGCTTCAGCAGATCGTCGCAGGACAGGTGGGGGTCGTTGATGATCGACACGAACGTCGTGCGGCCGCTCTGCTCCACGACCGTCCGGCAGAGCAGCGTCTTGCCGGTGCCAATCTCGCCGGTGACGACGATGAGCGGCTCGCGGCGCTCGAGGGCATAGGTGATCTGCTCGAGCGCCCCGGCGTGCGACGCGCTCTGGAAGCGAAAGCGCGTGTCGGGTGCGAGGCTGAACGGCGGCCGGTGGAAGCCGAAGAAGTCTTCGTAGAAGGCCGGGCCGCGCCCCGAGTCGTGAGTCACGACGCGATTGTAATCAACGCCGGCCTCAGCGACGAGAAGCGAAACTGAGCCGTGTGCAATCCGGGTTAGCGACCGGCGACGTACGGGATCAGGCTCAGTCGAAACGCCAGCAGTTGAAGCGCGGCGAAGGCGACGACGACCGCGGCCGCGGTGATCGGCCGCGTCGCCGTTCTCCATCGCGCGCTTGCAACCAGGCCGAGCAGCGAGCCAACGCCCGCGATCAGCGTCATCGCGATTTCCGCCGGCGTGAAGTGGCCGGTGACGATCCGCGCCCATCCCAGCAGGAACAACCAGATGAAGACCATGATGGCCAGCCAGAAGAGCAGGCACGGCAACGCCGCCCATTTGGCGACCTCCTTCCGCTGGAATCCGGTCACGATCGGAAACCACAGCGGCAGCGTCTGCACTTCGTGCCGCAGCGATCCCGGCGGCACACTCACGGCGCCGACGACGTAGAGCGCGATCAGGACGGCGAGCGACCCCGCGGCGACGACTTTCCCGTGGCTCACGAGAGCCGTAGACGCACCGGCCTGGTCGATGGTTCACTCGCACGCCCGACGTGGTGAGTCGCGTCGCCAGCCAGACGGGTCAGCTTGCCAAGCATTCGTAGTCGGTCGCATACTCTGAGGTCCATTTCATTGCCGATTTCACAGGAGCCTTCATGAGCGTCGACCTTGGCAAGCTGTTCGCCGACTTCGATCGCGGCCGAATCTCTCGCCGCCGTCTGCTGCAAGCTCTGGGCACTGCCGTCGCCCTCCGCCCGGCGGCGGCGTTCGCGCAGGGTCAGTGCGGCGGCGCCCGCGCCGGCACGCCCGAGTGCGATCCGACTCCCGCGAAGCTGCCATTCGAGCCGACCGGATGGAAGACGGTGCTGCTCGACCATCTCTCGTGTCAGACCATCGACTACTCGAAGGAGGCGGCCTACTACGCCGCGCTCATGAACTGGAAGATCAGGAGCGACGACGGCAAGCAGGCGGTGCTCGACATCGGCGACTGGGGCGGCCTCGTGATTCGCGGTGGCTATCAGCCGCCGCCGGCACCGCCGCAGGCCGAG